>JAIFKM010000019.1 GCA_020049575.1 Desulfobulbaceae bacterium | reverse complement strand
TGATCGGCATCCCTGTTACCCGAGCATGCAGGATTCCAGTGTGCGTCGCAGATCCTCTTCGTGGAAGGTGTAGCCCGCCTCAAGGAGCCGGGTCGGCCTGGCCTTGCAGCTGCTGAGTACCATTTCGTCCGCCATCTCGCCGAAAATGAGGCGGACCAGAAAGGCCGGCGCGGGGAAGATGGTGGGCCTGCCGAGAACCTCTCCCAAAGTCTTGGTAAAGGTCCGATTGGTGACCGGGGTGGGGGCAATGACGTTATAAGGTCCACTTGCCGTTTCGTTTATCATGAGAAAATGGACGATTTCGATCAGATCCTTGATCGGCGTCCAGCTGATGAACTGCTCGGGCTCAATATCATGCCAAAACGCAGGAGAGCAACCCGGATTCCGGTCTGTTCGGCACGCAGTGCCTCTTCTTCCCACTGGCGACAGACCTCGGCCAGAAAGCCCGAACCAAGTGCTGAACGCTCGTCGACATCCCGATTGCCGCAATCGCCATAATAGCCAGTAGCTGAGGCGCTGAGGAATACTTTTGGCCGAATCTGCAGTGTACTGAGTGCGTCTACCAGTTGGCGGGTGCCATCCACCCGACTTCTGAGAATTCTCTCCTTGCGTGCCGCATCCCATCTGCCGCCGGCTACATTTTCTCCAGCCAGATGGATAACTGCATCAAAGGGCACATGATCAGGCTTATCAACCTCGAGAATACTGGTGTCCCAGATTCTTTCAGGGTCTTTCTCTTTGTTGCGCTGCAGGCATTGTATGACATGGCCCTTTTTAAAGAGAAATTCAACAAGGGCGCTGCCCACAAGGCCTGATGCTCCGGTAATAAGAATTTTCATGAGTGTTTCCTTGTTTTGTTTCTGCCTGCGGCAGGAGTGGCGGATTGTTGTTGGCGCAGAGAGGGTGCCGGACGTCTACCGTCAAGCAGGTGCCGAAGTGCCATGATCGGATGATGCCAGATCATTCTGGGGCCGGCAAATTTCATGACACGGCGGATATGTTCACGCATCTTCGGTTTGTAACAGTGGACTGTGCAGTTTCCGCAGGTGGGTTTATCCGCCTGGAAAGGGCAGAGGTTCAGGCGCTTGCCGGCATAATCAATCAGCTCTCGGCAGTCCATACAGGGTTTGATCTTGGTTCCGTGGTGATACCGGCAATATATCCGCACCATTGCTTCGATGGTTGCCTTCTCTCTGTGCAGTAGGGATGGGAGCGCTGTTTCCATGTCAGTCGGTCAATTTTGTAATTTCCCCAAGTCTTGCCCGGCAAGTGCTATTAGCCGGATGATCTCGTCACAGACCTCTTCCTGGTTCATGTCGGAGCTGGCAATGGTAATATCGGCGTAGCGAGTATAGAGGTTCAGCCGTTCATCGAAGAGGTCCTGAAAGCTCTGCTCCGGTCTCTTGGCCAGTCCGCGGGTTTCGTAATTGCGGATGCGTCTGTTGAGCGTCGGCAGATCGGCGTGCAGGAATACGCAGATCCCGGCCTTTTTCAAATGGTTCATTGCCTGGTCGCTGTACGCGGCGCTGCCGCCGGTAGCGATCACGTGGTTGCGGCAATGCACATTGAGTAGCACCCTCTCCTCGACCGAGCGCAGGACCATATGGCCTTCAGCGTTGACTATATCCTGGAGTGTCCGCTTTTCGGCGAGTTGGATGAGCACATCGGTATCGACAAAATTCTTTGCTGTCATCTTTGCCAGGATAATACCTATAGTGCTCTTGCCGGAACCGGGCATGCCGATCAGGATAATATTGGTTTTCTCGTTTGTCATACATACTCTTTTCATGTTGCAGGGGAAGTGCATCTGTTACTGGAAAGTGTAAGGCCGGACAGTGATTTGGCAATAGGTTCGGGAAAATTCCAAGGTGGAAAATGGCCAGAGTAAAAGATGATTGCAGTGTTGTGTCGAGAAATATTCAGGCAGAAATATCACTGCAGACCTGATTTCGCCCTTTGTCTTTGGCTAAGTACAGTGTGGTGTCGGCACGGTGCAGGGCATCGTGCAGGGTCTCGTGCTGGTTTCTGATGATGGCACCGCAACTGACGCTGAATCTGCTTCCCTGTAGAACTCCATCGAGCCGCAAGTCATTGAATTTCTGCCTGATCCTCTCAGCGATTTCAATCACGAAGCGAGGTGTGCAGTTGACGATGAAAACAGCGAATTCTTCCCCGCCAAGGCGTACCTGGATGTCTTCCGCCCTGGTTTCCTTGATAAGCAGGGCCGCGAATTCTTTCAACACCTCATCGCCTGACTGGTGGCCGAACCTGTCGTTGACGGTCTTGAAGTGGTCAATGTCAAGAGATATGATGCCAACCGCGGCCGAAGGATTCCGGTCATGGATATTGAACAGACGCCTGACGGATTCATGCATGTATATGCGGGTGTAGAGGCTGGTGAGTGGATCCCTGATCGATTGTTCGTAGTATTTCTGCCGTTCGAGTTCAAGGCTGAGGTAGATGAGTTCTCTCTCAACTGCCACACTCAGCGGCACAGCCAATTGTGTCAGGAGATCCCGGGTCTCTTCATCAACCTCGAAGGCCTCGGAAAATCTCAGGATGGCAACAGCGATTACCCTGTGCCCGCCGGATTCAATAAGGGGTATGATGAGGTTGCCGGCAATGCGCGTGGCATCATTATGTTCCGCTGGTGCAGATTTGCTGCCGGTTTCCGACTCCTGTTCTTCCCAGGGTGTCTGCAACTCCGTGCTGTAGGCCAATGAATGGCTGTTATTGGCAAAAACTTCGAGAACCTGCGGCGGGATTTCCTCGCTGCTGATGGTTTGAGGTTTAGAGCAACTCAGGCAGAGCAGGGCATCGTTGTCCTGCCGGGCCAGGAAGTCGATCTGTGGAACCGGCAGGATCTGGCGGATCTGGGAGGCGCACATCCCGACGATTTCCTTGAAATCCCTGTAGGTTGCCATTGAAACGAGAAAGGCCCTGAGAATGGCGTTGAGGCGGGTCAGCCGTTTGATGTCCGAACTGGTATGGGTCATCAGGTACAAACCGCAGTCGATAGTCTTGAGCCGGGCGATGATCAGAGGGATGAGCGTTTCCGGGATAATGGAGCCGTGCTGCGGGGCAATACGGAGAAGGGGATATTTCTCGAGCTTGCACAGGCAGTTGAAAAGAATATCCCGTGAGGGCATATAGTGTTCATGGAAAGGGCGAATGGCCTCGAAATAGGTTTCATCGCTGGCAAACAGTTGCCATTTTTCCGTGAACCCGCCAAAGAGATCGCTGGAAAACAAGGTCCCTGAGGCGGGGTCGAAGGTGCAAAAGGCCCCGGGAAAATGTAGATAGGGGGGGAATATGCACTCCAGCTGTCTGCCGCCAAGATCGATTTTCCAGCCCATTTCTTCAACGCAGGCAAAAGGCATGTTGAGCCCCAGGTGCTTGAGCAGTGCGATTGCCCGCCAGTGACTGAGAATCACGGCATCGCTGCGGCTGGTAATCTGATCTATCAGGGGCAGGCAACTGGTGATGTCGGGATCCTGGTGGTGGCAGATAAAATAGCGGATATTCGAGAATGGAATGATCTGTTCGATCTTAGCCAGGGTGTGCCTGAAGGTCAGCATCGAGCCGGGATCGATGAGAATCGACTGATCTCCGTTTTCAATAAGATAGACATGACACTGGAAGGGGTCGTTGGGCAGGATATGCCCCACCCACCAGATCCTGTCGGCAATCTGTACGGGTTTTCTGCTATAATTCGGGTCGTGGTCGATTTTCTGCTGTGACATGTTCTCTGCCGGCTAAAGGATCCTCAGGGTTGGTCGATTCAATGAATATACTGTATTTTACAGGAAAGAAATGGCGTTGGCCAAATCTATTGTGCTCTGATCCCGAGTTGTTTACTCCAGTAAAAAAAAATGTGGTGGGAAGCTGCCAGAATGGAATGCCGATGCCCAGTCCATTGTCTGATTTTGTCTGGCTATAAATTGGAAAACGTTGATCTTTTGTTGTTCCTCAGTATATATGGATATATATGCTTACGGGAGTGCCTCCTATCAAGGCCCGGGTTTTCGGCATCGATGGTCGTCTCCTCGATTATGAAAGACTTGCCAAACAGTCGGGATATGAATAAAATTATCAAAT
Source organism: Desulfobulbaceae bacterium (assembly GCA_020049575.1). Taxonomy (GTDB): domain Bacteria; phylum Desulfobacterota; class Desulfobulbia; order Desulfobulbales; family Desulfocapsaceae; genus Desulfoprunum. The sequence goes on along the minus strand of JAIFKM010000019.1, from coordinate 22,313 downwards.
GAGTTCGAAGAGATGGCAGGATGGCGAAGAATCCTGCCAGTCGCCGTGCAAGATCTCTTGATACTGAAAATAACGCAGCATCCTGTCGGCCTCAGAGCTTTGCAGGATAGAGACCAATCCTAATACCCCGCTCTCTTTATGAATGATTTTTTCAATGGAATCCTCCAATGGTTTGAATCGACCCATCTCCAGCAGCAGATTGGCGAAGTGGATTATGTCGGCCTGTTCACCAATCCCTGGTTTATGGTGCCCTTCGGTATTCTCCTTGCCTACATGATCTATAAGCAGAGTTGGAAGGAACTCGTCATTATGGTCATTATCATTGGAGTATGGTGGGTGTCGGGTACGGCATATATGGATACCCTGCTGGTAAAAGGAGAAATACAGATCAATAAAATTCTTCCTGTAATTTTTGGCGGTGCAATTGCCCTCGGTGTCGTGATCTATCTGCTCTTCGGTCGTTCTGACTGAGGTGATGCCGCATGCAATTTCGTAACGGCGTATTTATCATTACCGAAGAGGATCATTGCCCGCTGTATAATGTTGGCGAAGAACTCAAGGTCAGCGAAGGAATCCTCACTCTGCCGATTGCCAAACCCACCTGTCTCACGCTGGCGAAAGAACTGATTATCATTGCCTCGGAAGATGAGAGCTATGAGAGGTATCGCCTGGGGGAAAGCCAGAAGACTAAGTTCGAATGCGGCGGCTGTACCGGCCTGATCCGGTTCGAGTTTAAAAAAGACAAGGATTTCGCCACGCTGCAGATGAAACTGCTGGTCGCTTCGGAGCGTAAGGATAAGCTTAAGGATGTGGCCCATTTTGCCGGTCTTCTCAGGACGATTGAGATCTTTGAACCGCTCACCGATGACGACCTGCTCGATCTGGCCATGCTGCTGACGCTCGAGGAATACCCCTGGGGGTTCCCCATTGTCCAGAAAGGTGATCTTGGCACCCAGCTCTATATTGTCGTTTCCGGCAAGGTTGAGGTTGTCGATGATGACGGTGTGACCCTTGCCGAAATGGAACGGGGGGAAGTCTTCGGCGAGATGAGTCTGTTGTCCGGCGAAAAGGTGACTACCACTATTATGGCAGCCGAGCCGTGTCAGCTGGCCGTCATGAACCACAAGAACTTCCGCCATATTCTCACGAAGTTCCCGGCACTTCAGGTCTTTTTCTATAAACTCCTGGTGAGCAGAATTACCAAAATGAATCTGCAGCGGGCTGAGGAACTTGCATCCGGCATGGTCGGCCAGCTTGCTGACATCTCGCTGGTGGAACTCTGCCAGATGATCAATTCCAACCAGAAGACCGGCCACCTCAAGCTCGAATACGATACAACCAGGGCACTCATTCTATTTAATGAAGGTGAGATCGTCTTCGCCGAGATTAACAACCTGACGGGAAAAGAAGCTTTCTACGAGATCCTCTGCATGCATAATGGTCGATTTAAATTTGTCCACGGATTGACGGCGGCGGAAAAGAATCTGAATGTCATAGGTGGATTTATGGGAATGCTCATGGAAGGAATGAAGCGCCTCGATGACAATCGGGAGAATTAGGTCGCCGGGAAATCAATGGGCAGACGAGAATTGAAGAAGAACATACTGCTGCTCCTGGCCGAAAGCAGTCTTGCGCGGATTCTTGACGAAATTGCCGGGTACAGCGAGAAGGATGTTCTCGGCCCGCTGTTTTCCGCCCTCTGCAGTATTGATGAGCAGATACGCTGGCATGCGGTCAGCGCCTTTGGTTATGTTGTGCCTCGTCTTGCCGGCCGGGATAGAGAGGCGGCACGGGTTGTCATGCGTAGATTCCTCTGGAGTCTCAATGATGAATCAGGCGGCATCGGCTGGGGAGCTCCTGAGGCCATGGCCGAGATCATGTTGCATGACGAGCAACTGGCTGGCGAGTACCTGCACATGCTTATCTCCTATATACGGCAGGATGGTCCAGAGTTGTTTCAGGACGGCAACTTTATTGAACTCCCTCAACTCCAGCAGGGCGTTCTGTGGGGTGTAGGTAGACTCTGTCCGACGTACAGACATATCCTGCTTGAGCTGGGAGTGGCGGCCGACCTGAGGCTCTACCTCCTGTCTACTGACGGGGCTGTACGGGGACTGGCCGTCTGGTGTCTCGGTCTCCTCGGGCAAACATCAATCCTCAGTGCATATCCTCATCTCGCCGAAGATCAGCATGGTCTGCGGTTGTATCAAGACGGAAAACTGAAAGACGTAACGGTAGCCGGACTCGCCAGGGAGGCCCTGCTGGTTATCGATTGAGGACGACTGCAAAAGGTAGGTAGTTTTGTCTCGCAGCTGAAATTCGATTGGTTTTCGTATTCCAAGAAGCAGAGTGTCACATAAAGGAACGTAGTCATGTCCGAAAGTACAGCACTCTTTCCTGCTCTGGGTTTCCTGCAATTTCTTATCGAACTGGGTGAACCTGAGAAAAACCTCGTTCAGGTCAGTTCCGGCCTGGAGGCCCTCCGAGCCACAGACGGTGCTCTGATTGTCTTGCCGGAAATGTGGTCTACCGGCTTTGCCTACGACCGGCTCATCGAGTTGGCATCCGGGACATCGAATATCCTCGGGCAGCTTGCCGATCTCGCTGGGAAATTTCATTGTATCCTGGCTGGGTCATTGCCGGAGCTGGTTGTCAGCGGAGGGAAATCACATCTCTATAACACGATGTATATTGTCGGCCCGGGTGGCGTGTATGGCACGTATCGCAAGCAGCAGGTCTTCGCTTATGGTGGAGAGGGCAAGGCCTTTAGCGCTGGTTTGGATCTCGGTCCAGTTGTCACTCCCTACGGGCAGATTGGCTGCCTGATCTGCTATGATCTCCGTTTTCCCGATATAGCCAGGAGCCAGTGCCAGCAGGGAGCTGATCTGCTGATCTGTTCTGCCCAATGGCCGGCAGCGAGAAGAGAGCACTGGCGGACTTTGCTGCGGGCAAGAGCCATCGAAAACCAGACGTTTATCGTGGCCTGCAATGGCTGCGGCACAGTTGACAGGGTGGAACTCGGTGGTTATTCCGCTGTCATCGACCCTGAAGGAAACGTGCTCTTTGAGGCTGGCTCGAGCCGTAGTTCCGTGTCCCTGCTGCCAGCCTGGCAGGTTCGCGATTCATTCCGAGCTCGTTTTACCTCTTTTGCCGTATCTACCTATCCCTTTGACGACAAAAGAAAAATCTGCCGGTCGGCAGCAGATTGTCTCAAGCTTATCAGCAGTCGCAAGGATATCGGTCAGCGGTTCGTCTACTATGCGATTGGTCAGGCGGGAATAGGTCCTGCCGATCTTGCTGCCTTGCAGGATGCCAGACGTCAGGGGGACTTTCTGCTGGTCGGCATACTGCCAGCGGCAACCGCGATATCAGAAAAAGGGGAGGATGGAATGTGGTCGGCCGGAGATGAAGAAAATATTCTCACCTTTCTTGCAGCCCTCGGCTGTGTGGATGCGGTCTGCTCCCTGCGGAAATTTTCCGCTCAGGACCTGGTTCTTCTTGGCACGCTTCTTTCCGCCGGTGAGGATACTCAATAGTCTATATTTCAGAGGATTCCCGTCGGTATTTCAGGAACCCTGTCTGCCCCTAGAACAATTCCTCCATCCATCCGCATAACAGTCCCGGTCATGAATGTTGCCTCAACGGCCAGAAAAAAAACCGCCGTCGCCACCTCGTCAGGCAGGCCTGTGCGTTCCAGCAGGGTTCGTTGCCGGAGTTCGTCATGTTCCTTTTCGGTTAAGAGCCCCCATCCTCTCGTGCCTTCACCGTGCCTGCCCTGGATCAGGCCGATCATCAACTCGTTCACTCGGATGTCCGGGGCGGCTTCCCTGGCCCAAGTCTCGGTAAACGAAGAGATGGCCCTGTTGGCCGCACTGTAGCCGTCATTGAAGAATGCCGCCATCACGCCGCTCCTGCCGGTTATTGCGGCAACGGACGAGAGATTGATGACGGCGCGGCCATTCCCGCCTCGCATAAGAGGCAGACAATAATGATAAAGCAGCCACTTGGCTGTTAGAGTAGTGGTGATTTCGAGATCCCACTGGCCTTCGTTGTGGGCCTGATCGTAGCTGCCATGCACCACAGGCATGCCGCCTCGTTCGATATTGTTGACGAGGAAATCCAGGCTGCCGAATTTCTCCTTGATGGCATCTGTCAGAGCGATCACCTGATCCTTATGTCGGAGATCGACCGGCATGACTAGAAAATTGGAGTTCTTGCCAGCAAACTCCTCGATCATTTCCTGATTCGATTCCGGCCAATCATGGTAAGGCAGGATAAGTGCGGCGCCTTTATCGGCAAATCTTCTGGCAATGGCACGACCGATGGGCCGTGAGGCACCAGGAATGAGGACTGTTTTTCCCTGTAAACGCATGCGAACTCCTCTTGATTGATGCTGCCTCTACGTGAAATGCTGATAACTTAAAATGCAGTAACATATCTGCTCGAGCGGATATATAACACCTCTTTCAGGCGCAGGAGGACCGTTCCTTGGTTCTTTGATAGGCAATAAGCCGATTCTGGTCAGCGCGACATAAGGGATCATTATTCAGTGTGGCGATAACCAGGACAAGCTGAGCCTGGAGCAAGGAGGCGAGTTTTTTGTTGAGAGTATAGTACATCCAGACGCCTCCACGGCGGTCCTGGAGCCAGCCATGTTTTTTCAGATACGCCAGGTGCCGGGAAACGGTTGACTGAGGCATGTCGAGGGCATGCATCAGATCGCAGACACAGAGTTCAGGTTGTCCCTGCAGCAGCAGGAGCAGACGGAGTCGTGTCTCATCGGCAAGTGATTTGAAAATATTGACAGTTGTTTTCATGTTCTCTTTGTAATCCACCCGTGCGTGCCAGTCAACTGCCACAGGGCGTTATGTTTCAAAGAAGGCTTTGAGGTTGACATATCCGTTAAGGCGGATTAATGGAGAGAGACTGAACAGTCATCATGAACAAAATCCTCAGACCTGTATTTAATCGATGAGAAGAGTGTCTGCATCTTGGAAAAGGGAATGGAATGATTCCAGTCTTGCAAATCTGTTAGCCAAACTGCACAAGGAGTGGCGTGAATGGAAAAAAAGATGAGTTTTTTTGATAAATATCTGACCGTCTGGGTGGCTATCTGCATGGCGGTCGGGGTGGGACTGGGCAAGGCGTTGCCGGAGGGTGTGGCCTCGCTGCGCGGGCTTGAGTTCGGTGAGGGGTCGCAGATAAATATTCCCATCGCCATCCTGATCTGGTTGATGGTCTATCCGATGATGCTGAAGGTCGATTTCTCCTCGGTGCTCAACGCAGGCCGAAATCCCAAGGGGTTAATGGTAACGCTCTTTGTCAACTGGATCGTCAAACCTTTTAGTATGGCCTTTTTCGCCTATGTTTTCTTCAAATTGATATTCAGCCACTGGATATTGCCGGAAGAAGCCGACCAGTACATTGCTGGCAGTATAATTCTGGCGGCGGCGCCATGCACCGCCATGGTCTTTGTCTGGAGTTATCTGACAGATGGCGATCCCGGCTACACCTTGGTGCAGGTTTCGGTCAACGACCTGCTGATGCTGGTGCTCTTTGCTCCGATCGTCAAATACCTGGTTGCCGGGGCTTCCAACCTGATCGTGCCCTTCAGTGTACTTTTCACCTCGGTCGTAGTGTTTATTGTCGTCCCCCTTGGTGCCGGAATTGTTACTCGAACCTTTCTGTTGAAGACCAAAGGCAGCGACTGGTTCAACACTGTCTTCCTGCCGACCCTGCATCCAGTAGCGATATCCGCTTTATTGGCCACATTAGTACTGATCTTCGCCTTTCAAGCTGACAATATCACCGGCAGGCTGTTCCACGTGCTGCTGATCGCCATACCGATCACCATCCAGGTCTATTTCAATTCGTCTCTGGCTTATGGCTTGATGAAATTTCTGAAGATACCCTTTGGTATTGCCGCCCCTGGCGCCCTGATTGGCGCCAGCAACTTCTTCGAACTAGCTGTGGCGGTAGCTATTACCCTGTTTGGACCCGAGTCCGGGGCTGCCCTGGTATGTGTAGTCGGCGTGCTCGTCGAGGTGCCGGTGATGCTGTCGGTCTGTTCTTTCTGTAACCGCACCCGGCATTGGTTCCCCATGGCTACGTCGGCAAAATGAGTTGCCTGAATCCTGAATTATGACAGATTCCCTGTTAATCAAAAGCCTCTGCCTGCTTGTAGAGGCGCTCTATCTCAGCCTTTGGCAGCAGAGCCTTCATAAGCAAGGAAATGACGATAATGCCGACGATATCAATGGCCAGGCGCGAAAGAGCAAAGCGCAAACCCAAGGCCGAGCTTTCAAAGAGTAGCATCGGGATTTTGGTGGTCGACCAGGCCCCGATAAAGACCATGATGTTGTTGAAGCTCGCACCTTTTTTCATCAGGATGGCGGCCACCGGAAAGGCGGCATAGAGCGGACCAGCGGCAAAGGAGCCGAGAAGAAAGGCAAGAGCTGTCCCCTTGAGGCCTGAGCCAGGCCCCATGAAACGCATCATCTGCTCGCGGGGCACCCAGACATCGAGGAGACCAAGGAGAATAAAGATTGGCGGGATCACCAGCAGCATGGTCTCGGTCTGGAAAACAATGACCTCGATCGCCTTATTCCGGTAAGCAGGCAGGAGCAGCAGGAACAGGACACATACGGCAGTTGCGCACAGGAAAAATCGGTAGCGGCGCAACAGGATTTTCATTGGTTCACCACCCAGCCGACGAAGACTGCGACAATAAGAGAAAACATGTAGGCTAGTGAATTTCGCAGGAACGCGGCACGCTTACCGAAGAACTGGATCTCAAGTGGCAGTGTGACCACCCCGACCATCATCAGGCTGGAGACGAAGGCGGCGATCTGGGTGGCCCCGGCCCCGCCTTGCAGGAGGACTGCAGCTACCGGGAAGGCCACAAAGCCAGGTATCAGGGTCACAGCACCTACCAGTGAGGCTGCAAATACACCCCATCCCCCTGAACTTTTGCCAAGAAGCAGCGATATGGTCCGAGTGTCGAGGATGGCCATGATCATAGCGACGAGGAGGAAGATCACGAGGAACTGCGGCAGAATTCCCTCGAAGGCCTTGAAAGACTTTTGTATTGCGATGCGTGTTTTTTGCCGATCTTTCAGGAACGACCAGACCAGACAGATTGCAGCAACAAGATAGAGTAGTACCGTTTCCATTGCCGAGTCAGGCTTTCTGGCAGTCATGCCGTTCGAGATGGAGTGCTTCCGGCAAAGTCTCGACAAAAGCCCGAATCTCGTCACGGACCCGTCGGTAGCAGTTGCGCTGCTCTTCTTCACTGGCTCCTCTGGCAGCAAGATCCTTGGCTATCGCCGGTGGATCGCTGAAACCGACATGGAGCATTTTTTTTGCCCCTGGAAAAAAAGGACAGGTCTCGCGGGCATTATCGCAGACGGTTATTACTGCATCGAAGGTGATATCCCTGAGGTTGTCGAGATGTTTCGATATATGACCGGAGATATCCACACCGGCCTCGGCCATGACTTCGACCGCTGTTTGATTCAGCCCATGGGTTTCGACGCCGGCTGAATAGACCTCGATAGAATCGTTTTTGAGAGCACGTGTCCATCCCTCAGCCATCTGACTACGGCAGGAGTTACCAGTACAAAGAAAGAGAATTCTGTGTTTTTCGATCATGTTTTTCAGGAGTTGAGTAGAGGGGATTATACCGGGAGAAACGGCTGGACGATAAAATAGATTCCGAGCAGAGCAATCATCGTTCCCGCCAGACGCCGGAAAAACCTGCCGCCCTGCTGCCAGCTGCTGCTCACAAGCAGACGTTTGACCATGGCCGTCGAACTGCCGGCAACGACGATGGGGATGCAGTGACCGGTGGCAAAGAGCAGAATAAACATCACGCCGGTGAACATCGTGGCCTGCACCGAGACGATGGCCAGGATCGGGGCGATGAAACCGAAGGTGCAGGAGCCGGACAGCACACCATAGGCCAGACCGAGGATGAAGGCCCCGAAGAGGCCCTTCAGGGTTAACTTGGCCATGAGGCCTCCTGACATCGAACACTTCGCTACTCCGAGCATATCAAGGGCCACCCAGATCAATAAAAGGCCGATGGCGATGGTCCAGTACGGTCCGACATCGCCGAGCATGCGACCGAGCAGCGTACAAACTACTCCGATGACGGCAATGGTGATGAAGAGTCCGGTGGTGAAGACTACGGCATAGAGGGTCGCCTTGCGTCCTTCGACCAGGTGATTCTGACCGCCGACATAGCCAATGATCAACGGGATGGAGGCAAGATGGCAAGGGCTGAACAGTACGCTGACCATGCCCCAGAGAAAGCAGCCGAGGGCCCCGAGCAGGAGGCCCTGGCCCATCCAGGAATTGATGGTGAGAAAGATCTGATCCATCGTTTATTTAACCCCGAGCTTTTCAAGTTCGGCGACTATTGCTGCCTTCTCCATGAAACCTTCGTGTCTATAGGTCTCCTTACCCTTGGCGTCATAGAAGATCTGGGTCGGAATAAGCTGAATGCCGTATTTATTCCCGGCACCGGGATTCTCCCAGACATCGATAAAGACAATGGCGGCTTTATCTTTATACTCCTTTTCCAGTTCTTCCATGATTGGTGCCATCATCTTGCAGGGAATGCATTTCTTGGCGCCGATGTCGACCATGGTCACCTTGCCGGGAACGGGGGCCTCGGGGACACCTTCACTGGCTTTTGCTCCTGCAACTGCGAGCAACGAGGCAAAAGTTAAAAGGAAAAAGGACTTCAGGGTTGTTTTAAGAGAAAAGCTTTTCACGAGAACTCCTGTTATGAGAGAAATATTTTTGCCTTATTAACAACCTGGGAGATAGAGTCTGGGTTGATTTCGGTGTCGCCTTTTTCAAACCCGAGATCGGTCAGCCGCAGATGGTTGACGCGGGTAAAACCAGCTTCTTCCAGCGATTTCCTGGTGCAGTCGAGGGCACAGCCGTCGATGGCAAGGATTGAGGCGGCTACCTCGGTCGACTTCATAATGCCGCTGATTCGTCCGCCTATGCCGGCCAGGCTGGTCGGCCAGTTCACCGACATCGGCGGCGCCGGAACAGGAAAAGATCAACTTCGGACCTGCACTGCAGGCGCAACCACAACTGGTCTGTATGGGATTCACGGTATTTTTCCTTGTGAATAATTATTTCAGCATGCCTTTAACTTCATCAAGGGAAGGAACCCTCCCCACCGCTTTGACTACACCGTCAACCACCAGTCCGGGCGTCATCATGACCCCAAAGGACATGATCTGGTTGAAGTCGGAGACTTTTTCGATTTCATAGTCTATGCCGAGCTCATTCGCAGCCGCAGTAACGGTTTCAGCCAGTTGGCTGCATTTGGCGCATCCAGGTCCAAGAACGTGAATTTTCATGTTTACCTCCAGTGTTAAGTATTATCCAAAGTACGTGCCGTATAATATGCCGCAAAAAGTCGAGAAAAAAATAGTCAGGCTGACAAAAACCGCAGTCTTCTTCAGGCCGAGAACGGTGTTGATCACCAGCATGCTGGGCAGGCTCAAGGCCGGTCCGGCCAAGAGTAAAGAAAGCGCCGGTCCCTTGCCCATGCCGCTGCCGATCAGTCCCTGGATGATAGGCACCTCTGTAAGGGTGGCGAAGTACATGAAGGCTCCGGCAAAGGCGGCGAAGAAATTGGCCAGCAAGGAGTTGCCGCCGACCGCCTTGGCCACCCATTCAGAGGGAATCAAACCTTCGTGCCCGACCCGGCCGAGCAGGGCCCCGGCTACCAGGACACCGAAGAGCAGCAGCGGCAGGATCTGTTTGGCAAAGGTCCAGGACGAGGCGAACCAGGCTCCGTTTTCACCTTTGTCGGTGCTGGTGAAAATCGACAAGCCTATAAAGCCGGCGGTGAAGGCGATGATCGGCTGGTCCGGGAAAAGAAAGGCCAATGCGACAACCGGAACTGCAATCACTCCGACCTTCCAGGCGGCTGCGGCAAAGATTGAAGTGATCTGCCACTTCGCGGCGAAGATCGCGGCCCAGGCGCCGGTGGTCTCCTGCGGCCGACCCCAGTTGGCGAAGACCAGGACCCCAATCATCGCTGCGAAGTAGAGAGTGGTCTGCCAGAGGGTATGTTTGACCTCCTCGGCCGGCATGGCCATCTGGATTGCCATTTTGGCCTGTTCTTCCTTGCGGAAGATGAAAGCCATCGAGGCGCCGATGACAATACTCAACAATACAGCGCCGACTGCCCGGGCTGTACCCATTTCCGGACCCAGGATTCTTGCCGTCAGGACGATCGCCAGAACGTTGATGGCTGGTCCGGAATAGAGAAAAGCAGAAGCCGGACCGAGGCCCGCGCCCATCTTGTAGATGCCGGCAAAGAGCGGCAGAATGGTGCAGGAACAGACAGCGAGCAGGTATTTCATCACCGAGGCCTGGCTGATAAAGACCCCAATCGCTCCAGCGATGAAAAATGCCGGGACCAGGCAGAGCAGGACATGTTCTTGGGCATACCATTTGACCAGGTGGAAGGCCTCAAGGATGGCATTGTCAAAGCGAACCGAACCTACCGGCAGATAATAACATGCCAGAAAAACACTTAGTATCAGCAGGAGATACTTCCACTCATTTTTCCAGTTCATCGGTTTTTTTCCATTTGATTGTTTGACATAATGACCATGTTTTCAGAAAATGAGCGTCGTCCATCCATCACCAACTCAATATGCGACTGAGCCGTAGCCTGCAGAACCGCCTCTATACACGGCATGAGATTAAGGATGCAGGGGACCTTGAGTCGATAAAACACCTGTTTTCCACGTTTTTCATCAATCACCACGCCAGCTTGTTTGAGGACGGTGAGATGTTTGGAGATGGTCGAAAAGTCTGCATCGATATTCTCAGCCAGTTCACATACGCATTTCTCGCCACCAGCAAGTTGTTCGGCCATCCACAGTCGGGTTGGGTGGCCGAGTGCTTTCAGGATATTGGCTTTTGCTTCCATCAAAGATTTTTCATTTGCATTCATAGGCACCTCTATTGTTTCTCATTTGGTAAAACAACCAAATGTTATTGTCAATAATAAAATCAGTTCTGAGAAAAACCACAAGTTGAAAAATGTTGAGTCGAAGAGGGAAAGACGCAGTTTTTTATGTGTGTATGATGGATGCTTGGAAGGAGGGCGTTCAACGTTGGTTATTTTCGCTGCTTGCTGCTTGCGCGGCGGCATCTTGTGGTTTCTTGGATTTTACCGTTATGCGTTCGACGACATTCCGATAATATTCGTGCTGGCTGGTTATCGAGGTCGGTCGCCTTGCGTTGACCTTCATCATCAGGACCTCGAGCTTTTTCATCTGTCGAAGCCGTTCATGCTCATCCTCGGTCGATGTGACCAGATCTTCAAGGCGTTTTATCTCTTTGCGTTCCTCTACCTCGGGTGGCAGAAAACCGCTGTTCTTGAGGATTTTGTAGGCCATTTTCAGCTCGGCTGGAACAAAACTGTCATCCTCCAAAGGCAGGGGCTTGTATTTGTATGCTGAATCGCTCAGGTCCCTTTCCTGCATGGCCTGGAGAATTTTTTGCTCTGCGATAAAGGCGATGAAGTCCATAAGACCTCCTATGGGAACATTGTTCATTGGGGGTGGCAGATACGTTGATTTTACCATATCAGGAACCGCGTGCACGGTGTTTTTCCGTTTTTTTGCCTGACGGCAAGAGGCAGGGACTGAGCCGGAGCAGTAACGGTTAACGAGTAAAAATAGTAATAATTTCTTTGAGGAACCGACCATGCATCAAGCAAAGTCCATTGCAATTTTTATTTGAAGGAGTATCGTGAATCTTTGGAGACTCTTCGTCGGAAATATTTTGTAACAGCTTGTTTTCAGGAAGTAAATTAGTCGAGGGATGAATAATGCGAACGGTTTTGGACGAGGCTCCGAGTGAACACCAGAATGGGGAGTTGCCTCTCGGAGCCGCTCTATTTTCTATCGTTCTTAATATCCTGTTTGGGGCCAATGCTGTTGCCATTAAAATAAGCCTGCTTGGACTTGGTGTGTTCACCACTGCCGGCCTAAGGTTTCTCATCGCTGCCGTAACTATTTCCCTCTGGGCCGTATTGACCGGCCAACCCCTTTATGTTGATCGGCAGCAGGCTGGGAGACTCGCTGTACTTTCGCTTTTCTTTGTCGCGCAGATCGCCCTGTTTTATCTTGGATTGAATCTGACGACAGCCTCGCACGGCACGCTGATCAGCAATCTTTTGCCCTTTGTCGTTCTTGTCCTTGCCCATTATTTTATCCCGGGAGATACAGTGACTGGCCGCAAGGTGATCGGGATTCTCCTCGGATTCGGTGGTATCTTATGCGTGTTTTTCGACAAACAAGGGGCACGTGCCGAAATCCAGACAGGCGACCTAATCATCTTTTTTGCGGTATTCATCTGGGGTATGAGTGCGGTCTATACCAAGAAACTCACCTCTACCATCCATCCGGTTATAATTTCACTGTATCCAATGTTTCTCGCGGTTCCCTGTTTTCTGCTCGCCGGCTTTCTCTGGGATGATACTATGATTCGCTATATCGACTGGTCCGTCGGTATGTCATTATTGTATCAGGCCATAGTGACCGCTTCCTTTGGTTTCATCGCCTGGAACACCCTGATCAAAAAATACGGGGCTACGGCGTTGCACGTGTTCATCTTCATTATGCCTGTTTCAGGTGTATTTTTAGGAATTATCCTTCTCGGAGAGCCTTTGACATCCCATATCGTGGCGGCCATCTTTCTCATTGCCGCGGGTATCATCGTGATCAATTTCAAGAGAAGATAGTGCTTGTTCAGCATTTTATGTCTGTCGGTAAAATCCATCATTCTGCGCTGTTCCATTGACAAAATATTTGAGTGACGTAGAATGAATTTTAATCTCAATGGGAGTAGATATCACTGTATTTATTAAAGATATATAAAATACCATAAATAGGGAAAAACTATATTCTATTGAAGGGAGGTGGTGTGAAGCAGGTTCAGGCGATGTAACCGAAATCATCGATCGTAAAAACTTTACGTCAGGAGGAGGTATGAGATTGTTAAAGAGTACTCTTGTACTGCTTGGATGCATAGTGGTGCCGTGTATGATTTCCGGCGTCCAGGCAGCAGAGGAGAAAAAAGCAAAAACCATTGCAGAATTAGTTGCGATGTACGATTCGTCATCGTGCGTGGATTGTCACACTGAGGCCCACGAGCAATGGCAGAAATCGCTGCACGCCCGGTCAATCTTCGGTCCGGAAGACGTAGGCAGAACGGCAGCGACCTTCAAGACCACTATCGAAAACGGTCTGAAGGAATGGCCACATTCCGGCGTGAAAAAACCCGAAGATGTCGGTGTCAAACACCTGATGATCTGTGCTAAATGTCATCTGCCGCAACTCCAGGAGGCGGAAGACAGTGTGGCCAAGGAGATAGTCGAAAACATCTATGCCTTCGTCGATGATGGAGACGAAGAAGCTGCAGAAGTTCTGCAGAGCCTTAATATCGGTTGTACAGTCTGCCATAATCGGAACGCCATCGTGCATAAATGGAAAGATGGTTATCCAGAGAAAAACGCCGTGTATGGCAACACGGACGGCGAGCATGAAGATGAAGCCCATCCGGTCATGAAGAAGAGCATGATCATGAAGGAATCCATCCTCTGTGGTCAGTGTCATGGACTTGGGCCCAATTTCGATATGGAAAACCCCACCCAGTGTGCAACACTGTACGGCGCGCATTTGTACACCTATATTCCGGAAGGCGGCCAGGCCACCTGTCAGGAATGTCATATGGAAAAGAGCGGCCTTGGGCATAACATGCAGAGCTACCGGGCCCCCGAGATGGTCAAAATGGCCCTTGATGTCGAGGTTGAAGCAGATGCCTATCAATGGCGTGATGGTTCCACTATGACACCGCTTGCTAATGTTATTGTCGAGATCAAAAACAAGGCTGGACATCCCATCCCGGATGGCTGACCCACCCCAAACCGGGTGGTCCTGTATGTGACCGCGAAAACACAAGATGGTAAAGTATTCTACAAGAACGAAAAGATTTATATGCCGGTTCCGCAGCAGATGGGACGTGGCGACAAGATGGGCAGAGGGCCTTACGAGAAGAGCGGTATTTTGCGTGACACGAGTTTGCCTCCTTTGAAAGTGACAAAAGAACAGTTCTTGATTCCTGTCTACAAAGAAAGCACCAAAGACGGGAAAGTGGTGCGGGATATCATCGCCAACGACTTCACCGTCGATGTCGAAATCTCGTATCAGCCCTATGGCAAAAAGGATGATCCAGATAATACCCAGAAGTGGTTTGCCGTCACCAAGAAGCTGAGCATCGAAAAAGGCGGCAAGTAATTTCTCCGCAGGTGCAATGATGTCCGGGCCGGCTCTGTTCAAGAGCCGGCCTTTTTTGTTCTCTCCATCTGCTTGATCCTTGGCGAGAAAAGGAAAAACCCACGCCATATCTGTCCTCTTCAGACCCTTCAAGTGAGGTCCTGCAGGTCTTGTAATTCGTTGCACATGTCATATTTTTTGGTGAAAGTTTTTTTGTGGACCGAACTGATCTTTTACTTCTTCATAATGGACGTGCAATGAAACTGTTTAGATGCTTTTTTAAAATACTCCTGACGCTCAGCCTTACAGCTAGCGGACTGCAGCCGGCTCTGGCCGCTCAAGGTACGACCGCGACCGACATCTCGGCCTGCATATCGACGGGCTGGCCTTTTGAACGCAGTGATCTCAAACCCGATCCAAGCCTCAGACACGGAGTTTTGAAAAACGGACTTCGCTATGTATTGAAGGAAAATCCGGAGCCAAAAGACCGGGTCGCGGTTTATCTCAATGTCCAGGCAGGTTCACTGCACGAAACCGACGGGCAGAGAGGCTATGCCCATTTCCTCGAGCATATGCTGTTCAATGGTTCGACTCATTTCAAACCAGGTGAGTTAGTAGAATATTTCCAGTCCATTGGCATGAGTTTCGGTGGTGATACCAATGCGCATACCTCTTTCGACGAGACGGTCTATAACATCATCCTGCCTGGCGGAGATCGTCAGCAACTGGAAAAAGGACTGCTTGTCATGGCAGATTACGCCAGAGGAGCCCTGCTGCTCGAACCCGAGATTGAAAGAGAGCGGGGGGTAATCCTTTCGGAAAAACGGGCCAGGGATTCCGCTGAATACCGCACCTATGTGGCTGGCAGCAATTTTGCCCTGCGAGGCACCCTGATGCCGGAGAGGATGCCTATCGGTGTTGACGAAACGCTTAAATCGGCAGATCAGCGACGGATGAAGGAGTACTACGATGCCTGGTATCGTCCGGAAAATATGATTCTGGTTGTGGTAGGCGATTTTCATATAGCAGAGATGGAGCCATTGCTGGAGCAGTATTTTGCGGGATTGACTGCCGCTTCCGTTACGCCCCGATGCCCGGAATTTGGAGCATTGCAGCACAAAGGAATAGAAACTTTCTATCATCATGAAGAGGAATTAGGCCGTACGGATGTGTCAATCGAATCGATTTGGGATAAAAAGCCTCAGGATGATTCACTGCTGCTCGAAGTGGCTGAATTGAAAGAGCATGTCGCGGACCAGATGCTGCAATACCGCCTGCAGCGTCTGCAGGAACAACCGGATACTCCCTTTAGCGGAGCACGCTATAGTTCAGGCGACATGTTTGGCAGAATAGGTTTTGCTGCCATCTCAGCGCAGGCGAGACCAGGGAAATGGCAGGAGACGTTGCGTCTGCTCGAACACACCCTGCGCCAGGCCCTGGTCACTGGTTTCAGTCAGGAGGAACTCGACCGGGTCAAGAAGGAATTGAACTCCCAGCTTGAGTCGGCAGTACTCACAGCATCAACGCGTGATTCCAAAGAGATCGCCGCAAAGATCATACGGCACCTGAACGACAACCGGGTCCTGCAGTCGCCGGAGCAGGAGAGGGAACTCTATGGACCGATCCTGGCCTCCATGACAATTGCAGAGGTCAACGCTGCATTCAAGAATTCCTGGAGTCATGACAGCCGGTTGTTGTCGGTTGCGGGGAATACTCGTCTTTCGGATGCAACCGTCGATGCGGATATCAGGAAGGTCTATGCTGCCGCCGCTGCAGAACCGATCGAATTTACGACGGCAAAGAGCAAACCTCAATTTCCCTACCTCAAGGTACCGGAACAGGGGCCTCCGCCTGTTGCCGTTATTCCCTTTAAGGCCATCGAGGCTGAACGACTCGTTTTTGCCAACGGCGTGACGCTGAATTTGAAAAAAACAGATTTTCAGAAAAATGAGGTGCTTGTCCAGGTTCATATAGGAAATGGTAAGCTCAGTGCGCCGGTTCCTGCTCTGGCTTTGGTGGCGGGCGGGGTGGTAAACGGTTCGGGAAGCGGCTCCTTGCAGAGGTCGGAACTCGACGAAGTGCTAGCTGGCAAATCGATTGTCGCCGACTTCAAAGTAGGGGAATCAAGTTTTGTCTGGTCGGGCAAGGCGATTGTAAATGAAACTGAAGCCTTGTTTCAGCTCCTGCATACTCTGGTAGTTGATCCGGGATTGCGGGAAGATGTGTTTTTACGAGTGATGCGAGACACCAAACAGGCTTACGAAGGGCTGGAACGTGACGTGCGCGGAGTTCTGCAGCTTAAGGTGCAGCCATTTCTTGCTGGAAACGATGCGCGATTCGGCATGCCTCCCTGGAGTGAGGTAGAGCAGCTCAAATTGGCTCAAATCCGGCAGTGGCTGCTTCCAGAACTGCAGAACGGCAGTATGGAGATATCGGTAGTCGGTGATTTTGATCGACATCAGGTCGTTCGCTTGGTCAGTTGTTATTTTGGCAGCTTGAATTCACGGGCGAAAACAGAGATTGCTGTTGCGCCAGTGCGCTTTCCTGCTGGTCAATCTCTCACGGTCAAGGTCCAATCCTCAATCGATAAATCTCTTGTGGTCATGGCCTGGCCTACGGCAGATTTCTGGGACATCGGCCGAACCCGCAGGCTGCACATGCTCGCCAGTGTGTTCGATGACAGACTGCGCAAGGTGATTCGCGAGAAACTTGGTGCCACCTATTCGCCTGAAGTATACAGCTCCGGTAGCCGGGTCCACAAAAATTACGGTCTCCTCATGGTGCAGATGACGGTGGAGCCGGGACGGGAAAAGGTTCTTGTCGATGAGGTCTTGAAGGTTGCGGAGGACCTGCGGCTGCGAGGGGTGAGCGCGGAAGAACTGGACCGGGCCAAAGGCCCGATGATGACATCTCTCAAAGATGCCGTGCGTTCAAACCCCTACTGGTTGAATTCCGTCCTGAGCCAATCGAGTCAGCATAGTCAGCAGCTTTCATGGCCGGCAACAATTCTCAGTGATTTTGAATCAGTGACAACGGAGGAAGTTGCACAACTGGCTGCCAGATATCTCAAGAGGGGAAATGTGGCGGTCGCCAGAGTGGAGCCCGAGAAGTGAAAAGAGCAGCAGACCTTTTCCTGCTGCTTTCAGCCGACCAGCCAGAGGGCCATGTCTTGGGTCTGCAGCATTGTCCTGCTTGAGACACTGCCCATCAGGCCCTTGGCTAAACCCTCTCTGCGTCTGCCTATCACGATTGTGCCGCAGGAGTTTTTTCTGGCATGGCTGATAATGCTCATGCTCTCTTCCAAGGCAGTCGGTTCGGATAGAGTATGGATCGCTTCTTGCGCGATTCCGGAATCGAGAAGGAGTTGAATCGGGCCATTGAACAGACAGTTTTTGCCGCGCAGATTGGTATCGCACCATTCCTTGCCCCAGCGGCTGTAATAATCTTCTGGGACACATTGAATGTGCGAAGAGAGGAAACTCCGGGTGTGAAAAAAGAAGAAGCTGATATCGTTTCGCCCGGCAAAAATGTGGGCCAGGTGGTCGACAGCCATAAGTGAATAAACTGAACCATCGACCGGTACCAGAATGCGTTTTGATTGCACCTGGCCGTCGATGATCCAGAGAGGGATGGATCGGCATTTTCTAAAGAGTTCGGCTGACACTGATCCCATCAGCATCTCTCCAACCACACCTAACCCGCGGCGGGCCACGACAATACAGTCTACCAGCTGTTTCTCTCCATAGTTCTTGAGAGATTTGGCGACACTTGCATCTCCGTGCACTGTCGCCGAAGTCAGTCGGTCAGCTGAGATTCCGAGGGAGATGAGTTTTTCTTCAGCCTTCTGCAGGTAGCGCAGACCTACGGCCTGCCGCTTGTCGAACTTGTGGTTGGTCGGCATGAGACTGTTGGCAGGGTCCTCCGGTTCGGGCAGGAGGGAGCCGCTTGAAGCTGAACAGTGCAGGATATGTATCTTGACTTCCGGTCTGTTTGCAAAAAGTGTTGCAATATAATCGATTGCCTGATTGCTGCAGGTTGATCCATCCACCGCCAGAAGAATTTTTCTTTCCATGATGGCTTTGCCAGGTTGAATTTATCTGAGATACTTAACTGCTATATATAATTGCGATTATGCCGGCGTCAACGGGAAAGAAAGAAAAGAAGGGTGTGGAGAGGTGGCAAAAGAGGAAAATACGATTGATCTTACCCCCTCATTTGCTTAGTATAATGAGTATATAATGAGGAAATGGTTCAGAAAAGGGATGCTTGGAGGGGGTGAATGCCAGAACAGCCGGAAAGAAGACAGTGCACGCGAGCATTTTTTTCGACAAGGGCTCAAATGCTGCTCGATAGCGGGCATACCATCATCGAAGGGAAACTCCAGGATATCAGTATTATCGGCATGTTTATCGAAACCAATGCCAGTATCCCGGTCGGTAGTCCCTGCAGTATCCAGATCATCATTCCGGCCCAGAATAGCCGCCTGATCCTTGAAGATATTCAAGGTATGGTTGTGCGATCGGTGGATACCGGCCTGGGCATTCAGTTCACCTCCAATATGGAATGGTTTGTGATTTTCAAGATATACACTCACTTTAGCGGCCTTATCCCGGTCGGGCAGGGGATGGAGATTGCAGCTGATTCCTTGCTTGATGAAAGCAAGATGTTTTCTCATACCGAGAGAAGAACAGGAATAGTGGACCGGCGGAAAAAGAATTGGCACGCCTGATTCTCGTCCCATCAGCCATCAGTTGTCAGCAGAAAATTCCCTGTCCGTTCCTGCGGATGATCATTGTCGAAAAGTAATGTGGATTTTCCGGAAGTTCGGAGAGATCCCGGATGATGCGTTCACCCTCCATACCAGCACGTTCAATGAATACGGCCTTTTCCAGAAGATCGGCTTCCTTTAAGAGGATCAGGATTCTTTCGAGCACCCGGTGTACCTTCATCAGGACTATTGTGTCGAAGTCTTGAAGTGTCCGGCGGATTCGTTCATCGCTGAAAGTCGCCGGGATGACCGCCAGCATCTCGTTGCCCAGGCAGATCGGGATCGCCGTTTCCGCCGAACAGCTGCTCATTGCTGAAATTCCCGAGTAGAACAGCACCTTCACTTCAGGTCGCAGACCAAGGAGCGTCTCGTACAGGTAATAGCCGGTGGAGTAGATCGCCGGGTCCCCCAGGGTCGGGAAGGCGACGTCTTTTCCCTCGTCGAGAAGAGCGAGGATTTTTTTTGCGGCATCAATCCAGGCCTCACGAACCTCGGCGCAGGGTTCCTGGCCAGCCGTGATCTTTTTCATCGGGAAAAAGAGCTCGTACACCTCTTTTCCGCCGACCGGGACGATCTGCGAGATGATGGCAAGTGCGGTGGAATGACCGTCCAGTGAGCCCTTGGGGGCAACAACTGCCTGGCATCTGCCGAGGACATTCATGGCTTTTATCGTCAGAAGTTCGGGATCCCCTGGGCCTGTGCCGATGATATGAAGTGTCGGTTGCATAGTTTGTAAGATCTCTGTTTGAAGGGTTGAAGTTGCCTGCTCGTCGTATCGGCTTGCCTGGTGTGTTTTTATCGGGATGAATAGAGGAGTCTGGAGATCTCTTCTACTCCTTGCAATAGTCTGAGAGTCGGTCGTGAAACCAGCGGTTCATCAATGAGATACACCCTGTTTTCACGAAATGCCTTGATGATCCGGAATCCTGGTTCCTGCCTGAGAGTCTCCATGTCAATCCGGTTCATCCGGCCCTGTTGGCTGAGAAAGACATCGATCTCTTCGGATTTCGAGAGGATGCGTTCCTTGCCGTATTCGGCGATATTACTGTCGTTGCGAGGAGAGGCATCCGAGGCGATATTTCTGCCTCCTGCCGCCTCGACGGCAAAAATGGCAATGGACGTAGGTGAAAAGGTCTTCATCTTGCTATGGATGGCTTCAAAGTATACCCCTGGGCGCTTGTCTGAGGATAGCTGCGGCAGTTTTTTCTGGACAGCCGCTATTCCCGCCTGAAACAGCCTTTCCATCGCAGCAGCTTCCTCGGTTTTGCCGGTTAGTTGGCCGAGGATTCGCCAGTAGGAATACATTTGTTCTATAGTGGTCGGCTGCAGTGAAACAATGGTGATGCCGGATTGTCTGAGCTTTTTGAGTAGATCGGGGTGTGCCCGGGAGATCATCGGTCGGATGAGTATCAGATCGGGGGCGGCGGCGATGAATTTTTCGGCGTTATCCTCATCGCTGAATCTTGGTTTATCAATCACTGATGATGGATAAGTGTCTGCGGTGCTGATGCCGATGATCTCACGGTCAAGACCGAGCCCGGCAAGATTCTCGGTATGGGCGGGATAGAGCGAGATTATGCGTCGAAAGGGATGAGTAAAGGTTAGCTGTTTCCCATCCTGATCGACTATCTGCTGTGCCAGGCAGCTTCGGGGTGTTGATACTGTGAGCAGGGCAAAGAGCAGGAGTAAACCCACCAGGATCGAGGTGTCTGCTTTGCCGCCATGGAGGCAGTAGGATCTTTCAGCTCTGTGCATAACGGTACCTTACCCGGGGTTTGTGGTGATAGGCGTCGAGGGAGATATCGGCTTCGGTGCTGAACACATCGCGGATGAGATCGCTGGTCATGACTTCTTGTACCGCTCCGCTGCGATACAGTCTGCCTTCTTTGAGGACAAGCAACTCGTCACAGAAGACAGCGGCCAGGTCCAGGTCGTGGATGGTGGCTATCACGGTAATGCCGGCTGTGCTTACCCGGCGACGGAGAGCCAGCATGATATCGAAGGTGTGCCGGATATCGAGGCTGGCCGTCGGTTCGTCGAGGAGGAGTGTGCCTGTATTCTGGGCAAGGGCACGGGCGACCAGCACCCGCTGCCTCTCTCCACCTGAGAGGTGGGTGACCGGACGGTCTTGCAGGGCGGAGACATCCATCTCAGCGAGGGCCGCTTCAACCAGATCGATATCAGTGCGCGACGGCATGGCGAACCGCGGGATATAGGGGTGACGGCCCATCAGGACGACATCGAAGACCGGATAATCAAAACCGATGGTGAGATCCTGCGGCACAAGGGCTATATGCTGGGCCAGGGTCCGTTTGTTATATGAACCAATATCCCTGTCGAGAAAACTGATTTTGCCAGACTGACGCGGGTGGGCGGCCGTCATGAGGTCGAGGAGGGTTGTCTTGCCGCTGCCGTTTGGCCCAAGAAGCCCATAAAAACTCCCTGGCTGGAGGCTGAAGCTGATATCGCTGAGAACCGTGCTGGTTCCGTAGGAAAAACTGCAGTGTTGTACTTCAAAGACAGGGATTTTTTGCTCTGTCATAGGTTTCTCCCCAGTTGTCTTCTGCGGAAGATATAACAGAAAAATGGTCCGCCGATGAGGGCGGTGAGCACCCCGATGGGGATTTCATGGGGCAGCAGCGCCCTTGTCAGGGTATCGGCCCCGAGCAGCAGTATGGCCCCGGCGAGAAACGAGGCGGGCAGCAGCAGGCGGTTGTCGGCGCCGAGTAGCATGCGCAGCAGATGGGGAATTATCAGGCCGATAAAACCGATGATGCCGGATATTGACACACAGCTGGCGGTGATGAGCGTGGCGGCAACGAGCAGGATCTTACGCACCAGCAGGGTCTCAACCCCAAGAGAATCAGCGGTCCTTGTGCCGAGGGCGATAATATTAAGGTCGCGGGCGTAATAGAGGATGACCAGCAGGCAGGGCAGAGTGATGAAGAAGATCATCTGCACTTCCGGCCACGATTTGCCGACTAGGCTGCCCATCAGCCAGAAGATGATGATGCCTACCTCTTCATCAGCCATATATTTGATAAAACCGATACCGGCCGAAAGGATCGCGGCGACGATAACCCCTGCCAGAATCAGGGTGTTTGATGACATTCTCGGGTCCTTCGATGACAGGCTGAAAACCGCCATGAGGGTCAGAATCGCCCCGATAAAGGCAAAAACAGGAACAGTCCAGGCCGTGGGAAGATGGATGCCGAAGAGTG
>JAIFKM010000057.1 GCA_020049575.1 Desulfobulbaceae bacterium | reverse complement strand
CTCTTCAGTTCGGCGCCGGTGCCGATGGCCTTTGCCTCGTATGTGGACGGTTATAGTGCGACAACCTGGAACGATTCCTGGTATCGCACCTTCGGATACACCAGGGAAGAGGCGGATGGTCGGAGTGGGGCGGATATCGGCCTCTGGGTCAATCCTGAGGACCGCGGGCGCTTTGTCGGTATGGTGGAGATGCAGAATCAGGTCAGCGGTCTGGAGGTTCTTCTCCGCCGTCGAGACGGGGACGTCCGCAATTGCGAGGTGTTTGGCCGTTTCATCGGCAAGGCCGGCGGCCAACTGCTGATGGCTGTCTATCTCGATGTAACTGAACGCAGACAGGCGGAAAACAATATGCGGGAGAGTGAAGAGCGCTTCTCCAGGGCGTTTCGTTCATCTCCCGCGCCGATGGTTATCTCGGATATTGAAACTGGTCGCTTTATAGATGTCAACGAACAGTGGCTACATATGCTCGGGCACTCCAGGGATGAGACCATCGGCCATACTTCCTTTGAACTGGGGATCTGGGAAAATACTGAGATTAGAGTCAGGCTGGGCAGGTTGCTGCGAGAACAGGGATCCTTCCGGGACGAACCGGCGCGTTTTGTCAGTAAGTCCGGCATAGTGCGGGATACACTCTGGTCGGCCGAGAAAATCAATCTCAGCGGTTCTGAGGCGATGTTGTCGCTGATTTATGATTTCAGCGAAAAAAAACAGGCGGAGGATGCCCTACGGGAGAGTGAATCCTACAATAAGGTGCTGTTTCATGATTCTCACATTCCCCTGGCTGTTATGGATCCAACGACTATCCGGTTCGTTGACTGCAATAATGCCGCCTTTGCCATCTATGGTTTGACTGACCGCTCCCAGCTTCTGGGCCTTACTCCCGGAGAGTTGTCGCCGCCGCTGCAGCATGACGGGACACCTTCGGAGATCGCCGCGGTCGGTTATATTAGCCAGGCTCTCGAACAGGGCCAGGCATTTTTTGAATGGCAGCACCAGCGCCCAAACGGTGAACTTTGGGACACCGAAATGCATCTCATGGTCTTCAACCACCGTGACAAAAAGCTGATCCAGTTGAGTCTGCAGGATATTACCGACCGGAAAAAAGCGGAAGAAGAAAAAGACAAACTGCAGAGTCAGCTCGTGCAGTCCCAGAAAATGGAATCGGTGGGGCGTTTGGCCGGGGGCGTGGCACATGACTATAACAACATGCTCGGGGTCATTCTCGGTCATGCCGAACTGGCCATGCATAAGGCGGATGAACACCATCCGCTCTACAACCATCTCAATGAAATCCGCAATGCGGCAAAACGCTCAGCCGAACTGACGCAGCAGTTGCTGGCTTTTGCCCGGCGCCAGACTATTGCTCCCAAAGTGCACGACCTGAATGCCTCGGTGAGCAACACCCTCCAGATGCTGCGTCTCATCCTTGGCGAGAATGTCGAACTGGTCTGGCTGCCCGGAGCAGAGGCCTGTCCGGTGAAGATTGATCTAAGCCAGTTCGATCAACTCTTGATGAATCTCTGTGTCAATGCCCGGGATGCTATTGAAGGAGTGGGCAGAATAAGTATCGAGACTGAGCGGATGGTGCTTGATGAGGCCTACTGCTCGGCAAATGTCTTCTTTGTCCCTGGTGATTATGCCGTGCTGAGTGTGAGTGATACCGGCTGCGGTATGGATCGCGAGACCCGCTCCAGGATCTTTGAGCCATTTTTTACCACCAAAGGTGTGGGGCAGGGCACGGGGCTTGGACTTGCAACAGTCTATGGCATCGTCAAGCAGAATAACGGGTTCATTAATGTCTACAGCGAGCCGGGCCAGGGCTCGACCTTCAGGGTGTATTTGCCGCGCTATATCGGTGCGACTGTCGTGGAGCAGGAAGTGGAGGTCGACACTCTCCTGAGAGATAATGATGAAACGGTTCTGGTCGTTGAGGACGAGGAAGTTCTGCTGGATATAAACACAACCATGCTGCTGGATCTGGGGTACAGGGTGCTGTCTGCCGTCACCCCAAGTGAGGCCATCCGGCTGGCCGGAGAATATACAGGCAGGATAGATCTGCTGATGACCGACGTGGTAATGCCGGAAATGAACGGCAGGGAGCTTGAAAGCCAGATCCGTCGCAGCCACCCGGAGATAGAATGCCTGTTCATGTCAGGTTACACCGCCAATGTGATTTCTCACCATGGCGTCTTGGACGAGGGTGTGCATTTCATCCAGAAACCCTTTTCGCTGAAGGATATGGCGGCCAAGGTCAGACAAACCCTTGAACCGAACCCCGAGAGAAATGGTGGGAGTGAAACTGCCTGATATGCTGCCGGGGTCTGTATCCTGACAACATACAGAGCGCACAAGACCCCCTTTTTTCTGATAGCGCTTTGCCCTGTATGCCCAATTTGCACTAGTGTATTTTCTTGCATGAAGTCCACTCCTGTTTATCTCCTATCTGCTCCTTTTATCTTTACAATCAGTTTGCTATACGTATCATTGAAACAGAGCCTGTTGTATTTCGGGACTTCCCGCCCGTCATTTTCGCGTAAATGACGGGCGGCCTTGATCGGAAATAAAGGGGAAGAACTGATTTCCCGAGGGGCTGATTTTCAAGAGGTCTTCATATCGGGGGAAAGATCTATAATTCAGGAGGAGAATGGCGCATGAAAGTCACATCGATCAAATTCAGACTCGTCTCGGGGGGCATCACTCTGGTACTGCTGCCGCTTTTGGTGATTGGCTTTCTTTCGATCAGCAAATCGTCCAAAGCCCTTTTGGAGATTTCTAAAAAGCAGGCGCAGACCATTGCCTCGGACCTGGCAGGAACTGCTGATCAAATTCTAACGGAAGAAGTGAAACTTGCGGAGGTACTTGCCGCCGATCAGCAGGTACACGATGTCATTGCTGCAGTCAAACAGGGGGGTCCTGCCGGTGCCGCTGAACAGATTGTCGGGCTTTACAAGAGTCTGGGGCATAAATTCACGAAACTGGGCGAGGCCTATCAAGGGGTATTCGTCAGTGATGCCGAGGGAAATCTGTTTACCGGCGTCCTTGAAGGCGGCAAGGAATACAAGGGCAGTAATGTCGCGGATCGCGATTATTTCCAGACAGCGAAAGCAAGCGGCAAAACGACCATCGGCAGCATTGTCCTTTCCAAGACCACCAACAAGTTGATCTCCGTCATCTGTGTGCCGATCACCTCGGCGAATCAGGGATTTATCGGTACGCTCGGACTGGTGCTGAAGATCGATTTCGTCACCGGACTCATCTCCAGCCGTAAACTCGGAGAGACCGGTTATGGCTTCATGTCCGACAAGAATGGCATTATCCTCGCTCATCCTGTTGCCGAACATATCCTTAAACTCGATATCACCAAGCTTGCCGGCATGGAAGTATTTGTCAAGCGGATGCTGGCCGGGGAAAAGGGCGTTGAAGAATATACCTTCAAGGGTGTCGACAAGATTGCCGGATTTGCCCCATTAACGATAACGAACTGGTATGTGGCGGCAACCCAGGATGCCTCCGAATTTCTGAGCGCGGCCAATTCCATCCGTAACCTAAGCCTGATAGTCACCTTGGTGGCGATTGTCCTGACTGTTATCGCTGTAACCTACTCGGCAGGTCTGATCGTCAAGCCGATCAACAGGGCGATTGCCAGTCTCAAGGATATCGCCGAAGGCGAGGGTGACCTGACCATGCGTCTGGATGACCGGTCAAAGGACGAGATCGGTGAGATGGGAAGCTGGTTCAACACCTTCATCGAAAAGCTGCAGGGC
Source organism: Desulfobulbaceae bacterium (assembly GCA_020049575.1). Classification (GTDB taxonomy): domain Bacteria; phylum Desulfobacterota; class Desulfobulbia; order Desulfobulbales; family Desulfocapsaceae; genus Desulfoprunum. The sequence continues at coordinate 9,095 of JAIFKM010000057.1, read as the reverse complement.
ATCGTCAAACGCATCGCCGAGAACTCGAACCTGGTAAACGCCTCATCCGATCAACTCTCAGCCATTGCCAAAGAGCTTTCTGATGGCGCCGAGGATACTTCGCGCAGGGCGGCGAATGTGGCCACCGCCTCGGAAGAGATGAGCGCCAACCTCAACAACGTTGCTGCCGCCATGGAACAGTCCTCGACCAACACTAATATGGTTGCATCCGCCGCCGAGGAGATGACCTCGACAATCAATGAGATCGCCGAGAATGCCGAACGGGCCAGGAGTATTTCCGGCAGGGCGGTGGAGCAGGCCAGGAACGCCTCGGAAAAAATGGAGGAACTCGGCAAGGCGGCGCAGAAGATCGGTATGGTGACCGAGACGATCACCGAGATTTCCGAGCAGACCAACCTCCTTGCCCTCAACGCCACCATCGAGGCGGCCCGTGCCGGTGAGGCCGGCAAGGGGTTTGCCGTTGTCGCCAATGAGATAAAGGATCTTGCCCGGCAGACTGCCCAGGCGACGCTCGATATCAAGAACCAGATCGATGACGTGCAGAGGACCACCAAGTCGACGGTTACTGAGATTGATCAGATCTCCGAGGTTATCAGCGGGGTCAACGATATCGTCGCGACCATCGCCACTGCTGTCGAAGAGCAGACAGCCGCCACCAAGGAGATCGCCACCAATATTGCCCAGGCCAGTCAGGGAATTCAGGAGGTCAACGAAAATGTCAGCCAGAGTTCGGCTGTGGCTGCCGATATCACCCAGGATATCTCTAGGGTCAACCAGGCCGCCATGGGCATTTCCGAGAGCAGCAGGGGCGTACAGACAAGTTCAGTAGACTTGCAGCGCATGGCCGCTGAATTGAATACCATCGTCAGTAGTTTCAAAGTCTGATTTTCACATTCAGTCACATCCTTCCGGGCGGTCAGGTTCGTGTTGCATGGACCTGACCGCCTAGACTTTTCGGCGTTTTCAAAATAATCACAGTGATATCTCCTCTTTGGGTTTTGACAAAGAGGTAAAAATGGTGGATGATGCCGGATATGAGTAGCAATTCCGGATCATGTCAGCACTGTGGAATTCCTGCTCGAAGTACTGAACGTGAACCTGTATTTTCAATATCAGGAGAAACATCCAATACTTTATGGACATCATCAGCTCCTCTGCCGCTGAGCCTCCGGGCTCGCAAACCCTATGAATACTGTGGCTTCTGCTGCAGAGATCGTCGCAGCCCTTTGCTCGGATAGACCTTCCCTGGCTGAACTGAGAAAACTGTTCCCCGAGGCCTGGCAGATCGTCTATGCGGAACTCTCGGCCCTGGCAAGGCAGCAGGATCCTGCCAGGGTGGCCGAAGACTTGACCCTGGTCCATCAGGAATGGCTCACGCTACAACCGGATTGTCACGCTCTTAGAGAAAAATACAGTCAGGTTCTTGCCGAAAAATGCGGTCAGTGCCTGATGCGGAAAATTGCACTTGAACAATACTGCCGCGCTTTGCAGCAGCAGACCCTTAAGACTGCGGGTCTGTCTGGTCTCAGAGACAGGTTGCTGGTCCGCCTGCTCATTCTGCCGTTGGCAACGGCACGTCAGGCTCTGCCATTTCGCCTGCACCGCATGGCCTGGCGACTGCTGCGCAATCCAGGTGCAGCAGCAGCGATGCTGATGCAGGCCGGTTGTTATCTTATCGCCCCTGCTGAACTCATTGAAAGTCTGCGAACCCGCATTGGTTCGCGTCAGGTCCTCGAAATAGGCGCAGGTCGGGGAACTCTGGCATTGCTATTAGGTCGAGCCGGAGTCGATGTGACGGCGGTCGACGACTTCAGCTGGGCCGGCACGGTGCCGATGGGAAAAGAGGTGCTACAGATGGAGGGGCGGGAGGCGCTTGCCCGTTTCAAGCCGCAGGTTGTCATCTGTTGCTGGCCGCCGCCTGGCAATACCTTTGAGCAGGAGATTTTTTTAACCCCGGAAGTGCAGGAATATATTGTCATCATTTCACGACACCGCCATGCCAGCGGCAATCATCAGGCCTACGCCCGGGCCAAGGGATTCCGCTGCATCCAGGCGACAGGCTTGCTGGCCGGCCTGCTGCTGCCATCCGAGGCGGAAAGCGTACTCTACATTTTCACCCGAGTGGACCAAAAAGGCCAGTCCGGCCTGCCGTAATAATCCCAGACAGTTTTTCTGCATATTGATAACCAAGCTGGAATTCCTTGAATATCAGGAAAAATGTTCAGAGGATAGGCCTGGAAAAATTGGCCCCCGGTTTTTGACAAAGCCGGGAAAATATCAGAAGATAAGAATTGACTGCTGTTCCAGAAACATTCGGTCGGCCAATGAGTTTTGGCCATATCGAGCGCTTTAAATTTTAAATATTCGTGAAAACCTGCAGTAGCTATGCGAGCGGCCAATCGAAAACCCAGGAGAATATGAAAAGAGAAGAAATCGATGCTGAATATTGAGTGTGAGGCATAAGGTTAAAGAAGAGGGCTATGCAATTTCTGAGAAATTTAAAGATTCGGACCAAGATTCTGGCCGGTTTTGCCATCCTTCTTGTCATCATGGTTGTCATCGGTTTCTCCATACCGGGGGATGAAGCAGACAAGGGAGCGACGGTGATCGAACAGATAACGCGGGAAATCGCCGACAGTAACGTTTCGGCCGGAGAGATCTCCGATACCAGCCGCAATATTGAAAAGAGTTCCGATGAACTGCGGCAACTGGCAGCAAAACTTAATGCCATCATCGGTCGGTTCAAATTTTAGAGCGACATCATTGCAGATTTTCGGTATTGGAGAAAGGAGGAAATATTTTTTATACATAATCCTCGGTAGCTCAGCCAGAGCAAACAGATCCTATTCACACGCCAAAGGAGGCTGATGAAAAGGTTTTTATCCGTTGTGTTCTTGTTGCTTGTATTTCAGGTGACGGCCAGTTCGGCAGAGAGCGTGCTGGTGACCGGTCACAGTGACCGGGCGCCGTTTGATTGGCAGGAAGGCGAATATATACGCGGGGCGGCGGTCGAAATCATTGAAATCGTGTTGCGTGAACTGGATATTGAAGTCGAATCGAGATACGTCGGTCCCTGGGCCAGAGCCCTGCTGAATCTTGAAGAGGGCTCGGTCGATATCATATGTGGGGTCTATGCCACACCCGAGAGACGCAAATTTGCCGAATTTTCTGTTCCATTCAAGGAAGACCGGGTATCGTTGTTTGTCTGGAAGGAAAGATCTTTTCCTTTCAAGGAATGGCGTGATTTAGAAGGTAAAAGAATCGGTGATATCCTTGGGGCCAGTCGAAGCAGGGAATTTGACAAGTGGCGAAAGGTCCATGGTGATATTGAGTATGTATCCGATAATCTAATAAATATAAAGAAACTGGAAAAGGGCAGGATTGACTGTTTTGTTATGAGCCATGATTCAGGGGTCATTTTCATCAAAAGTCACGGATACGGAGAACGGATCGTACCGCTCGAAAAACCAGTGGATGTCAACTATCTCTGTTACGGGATATCAAAAAAGTCACCCATCCTTCGGCACCTGACGCACATCAACAAACGGCTTGATGAGCTTCGGGCCGACGGTACCATCGATGCCGTGATCCGCAACAATAGAGATGCATTTCTTGCTGCTCTAGCTGCGAAAAAACCAAGATCAGCAACGACCTTTTGAGGAAAAGGAGGCAAAATGGAACTGCTGGAAGTCATACGAACACGGAGAAGTATCCGCAAATATGAAGATCGACCCGTGTCAGACGAGTTGATAACGGCTGTCCTTGAAGCGGCAATGTACGCTCCCTCAGCCGGCAATCAGCAGCCCTGGCATTTTGTCGTCATCAGGGATCGGCTGAAACTCGACCGTATCCCCTCCTTTCATCCCTACAGTAACATGATCCTGCAGGCGAAAGTTGCCATCCTGGTCTGCGGTGATCCTGCAGGGGGGAAATGGCCGGCATACTGGGTCCAGGATTGCAGTGCGGCTACCCAGAATATCCTGCTGGCGGCAAGGGATCTCGGGCTCGGCTCTGTCTGGGCCGGGGTATATCCCGATGAGGGCAGGATGGCGGGGTTTCGTGAACTGCTGGCGATTCCACAGGATGTTTTTCCCTTTGCCCTCATCCCTTTGGGATGGCCTGTAGGAGAATTTGCGCGAGTACAGAGATTCAGGCTTGAGCGTATCCACCAGGAGACGTGGTGCGGGGATACTGCCTGAGAATCTCTCTGTCAAAGCGATTGCCCGTTGAACGACAAAGGCGGCGAAGAATTATCTCTTCGCCGCCTTTGTCGTTGTGTCAGGAAAAGGTCTCGCCTTTCTCAGGAAATATGTTCAAGCCCTGGTGCTGGAAAGGCTTTGCAGAGTTCTTTGGCCTCTTTGGCCACCCTGACCAGGAGCGGCTCATTCTCAGGATCGGAGATGACCATGTCGAGGAGTCGGCCTATCTCGATCATCTCCGTCTCTTTGAAGCCGCGAGAGGTAACTGCTGCAGCGCCCATGCGGATACCGCTCGGGTCAAAGGGTTTGCGGGTATCAAAGGGAATAGCGTTGTAATTCAGGACGATACCTGCGGCATCGAGGGCCTTTGCCGCCTTTTTGCCCGAGATTCCTTTGTTGGTGACATCGACCAGCATCAGGTGATTTTCCGTGCCATTAGTTATCAGCCTGTAACCCTTTGCCATAAGGGCCTCTGCAAGGGCTCCGGCGTTTTTCACGACCTGGTGGGCATACTGTTTGAACTCATCAGTCGAAGCCTCCTTGAGGGCCACGGCAATTGCTGCCGTGGTATTGTCGTGTGGGCCGCCCTGGATGCCGGGGAAAACCGCCTTGTCAATGGCCTGGGCGTATTTTTCCCGGCAGAGGATCATCGCCCCGCGAGGACCGCGAAGGGATTTATGGGTGGTTGTGGTGACGATATCGGCATACGGTACTGGCGAGGGATGAGCACCACCGGCAACAAGTCCTGCGAAATGGGCCATGTCTACCATGAACAGGGCGCCGACTTCATCGGCGATTTCGCGGAATCGGGCGAAATCAAGAATCCGCGGGTAGGCCGAGTGGCCGGCGATGATTATCTTTGGCCGGCAGGCGTGGGCCTTTGCCCTGATTTCGGCATAATCGAGGAGGCCGGTTGCCGCTTCGAGTTGATAGGATTGGGCATCGAAATATTTTCCCGAGATGCTTACTGGCGATCCGTGGGTCAGGTGACCGCCGTGGGGTAAGGCCATGCCGAGTATGGTGTCGCCGGGGCTGAGAAAAGCCAGGTAAACAGCCAGATTGGCCGGAGATCCGGAGTAGGGTTGGACATTGACATGCTCGGCGCCGAACAGCGCCTTGGCCCGCTTGATGGCAAGGACTTCAACCTGATCGATGATCTGTTGCCCCTCGTAGTAACGCTTGCCTGCGTAGCCTTCGGAATACTTGTTGGTCAGCACAGTGCCAGTTGCCTGCAGAACTGCTGCGGAGACGTAGTTTTCCGAGGCTATCAGCCGGATTTTCTCGGACTGGCGCCTTTCTTCCTGTTGCACCAAGTCGAAGATTTCTTGGTCGCATTGTCGTAATTCTTCCATGTACCTACCTTTGTCCTTCGTGGATATCGGGGATGACCTCGAGTGTATCAGGGTATCTGCTATGCGCATTTCCCGGGGATATAAAAAAAACGGTGACAGCCGGCCGTCAGGCCACAATCACCGTAGAACTCTGTTATTTGGGAGAAACATACAGCAGAAGGGCTGTCGGCCGAATGCTTTGGCCAGGACCTGGATGCAGTAAAGCAAAGAGTATAATAAACTCGTTTACAATTTCACAGCCAAAAATTGGATACAGGGCAAATCGGTGCAGGAGGAGTTTGCCGCCGAACCGCAGGTGAGGGCAGAAGCAGGTTTATGGCAGTTCAGGAAAATCAGTGATTATCGCGGTGGCGCCATCGGCAAATAGTTGACGCTGCCGTTCCTTGTCATTCACTGTATACACATTGATTCCGAATCCGGCCGCACGCAGCATGCGGATCAGCGCCGAGTCGGTAATGGCATCAGCGGGGTGATACGCGGAGGCCCCGATAGCCTGCAGATATCTGATTAGCTCAGGCGGGTGCTGGTCACTCTGCAATACCGCCACAGAGATATGAGGGGCAAGGGCCTTGCACTGAAAGAGATAGTCGTGGTTGAAGGAAGAGATCAGGATCTGCGGGGCGGTAGCGGTCGCTTGGATGACTTCGAGCACGATCGATACCACATTCTTGTCGAACTTAGAGCCGGACTGGTCCTTGATTTCGACGTTCACCGGCATCTTGTGGCGCATGGCCCAGTTGAGCATCTCGGTGAGGGTAAGGATCTTCTGCGGCAGCTGGGCCTGGATGGTTTCTTGGGACACCAGGCCCGAGGCAAGGGTGGAAAAAGGATCGCTTGTGAGAAACCAGGATCCTGCGTCAAGCTCTTTGAGCTGGTCCAGAGTCCAGGCGTTGATTCTGAGAGAGTGCAACCGCAATCTTTTGCCGACCAATGGCGCATCCGTCGTTCTCTTCAGAGTGCTGTCGTGAAATACGACCGGGATACCGTCCTTTGTCAGCTGGACGTCGATTTCAACGAAATGGCAGCGGCCAAGGCTGGCAGTAAAGGCGCTGAGGGTATTTTCCGGGCGAAAAGCCCGGAAACCCCTGTGAGCGCCGATAAGATGATCTGCGGAGATTCTGTCAAAGAAGGTCATGTCTTCCCCCAGTACAATCTTGAGTCCCGGTGTCCTGTCCTTATTTTTCCTTCAGCTTCATCCAATACTGTTCGTAGAGCTGACTGGTGGCATCGTCGAGATTGCTGAGGAATTCGCCTCTGGCTGTATCTGCCTCGCCCGGATAGACGATGGGGTTAGTGCGGATCTCTTCCTGGAGAAACTCGCTCACCTTGGCGTTGGGAGAAGAATAACCCATTTCACTGCTGATTTTGGCGGCCACTTTTGGTTGCAGGATATAGTCGAGGAAGAGATGGGCCTCGGTAATATTCTTTGCGCCCTTGGGCACGCAGAAGCTGTCGAGCCAGAGGCTGAATCCTTCTTTGGGGTAGAGATAGGCTATGGCTGGGTTTTCGGCATTGGCGATGTAGGCTTCGCCATTCCACACCACGCCGGCCGCGACCTCGCCGGAGAGCAGGGCCTGTTTGGGTGAATCGGAGTCAAAGGTCCTGACCGAGGGGATAAGTTCCTTCAGCTTCTTGAATGCCTGTTCGAGGTGAACCGGGTCGGTATCGTTGATCGGATAACCAAGAACCTTCAGGCCGATGCCCATTACCTCGCGGGAATCGTTAGGCAGCAGCAGCTTGCCCTTGAGCTCGGGTTTCCACAGATCGGCCAGATTGCGGACCGTGTCGTTGCCGAGGAGTTCGGTGTTGACAGCGAGCGAGGTGGAGCCCCACATATACGGCACGGAATAGCTGTTCTCCGGATCGAAGGGCTGGTTGATAAACTGAGGGCCAATATTTTTAAGGTTGGGCAGCTGTTTCTTGTCGAGCGGCATGAGCAGGCCCTGGTCACGCATCAGTCCCACGAAGTAGGACGACGGGACGATCAGGTCATAGCCTTTGCCGACCAGTTTGATCTTGGCGTACATCGCCTCGTTGCTGTCGTAGGTCGAGATGTTCACCTTGATCCCGGTCTCCTTGGTGAAGTCGGCCACGACCTCGTCCGGGATGTATTCGGACCAGATATAGATAAAGAGTTCGCGGTCGGCAGCCTGGAGGGGCGAGGAAAGGCTGAAGCAGACAAAAAGGAGCAGGGCCAGGGTTTTCAGAGTTTTCATTTAATTTTTCTCCTTGAGCAGTTGCCGTGAGATGATCACAGCGGCGACGGTTATGGCCATCATGACGACGCACAGGGCGTTGACATCCGGTTTGATGCCTAGACGGACCATTGAATAAATGCGCAGCGGCAGGACCTCGTAGGTCGGTCCTGTCGTAAAGAAGCTGATCATGACATCGTCGAGCGACAGGGTGAAACTGAGCAGCCAGCCGGCAATAACGGCAGGGGTGATGAGCGGCAGGACGATATGTCGGAAGACCTGGTAATCGCCGGCCCCCAGATCACGAGCCGCCTCGATGACATCTCCCTCAAAACCCTTGAAGCGCGAGTAGACAGTAGTGGCGACGAAAGGCACGCTGAGGGTGACGTGGGCCATCAGCAGGGTCCAGAAACCGAGCGGCAGTTGGAGCGCCAGAAAGAGCAGGAGAAGCGAGATGCCGATGACGATATCGGGTGACATCATCATCACGAAAAGGCCGGCGAACAGTACTTTGCGGCCCGGGAAGGTATACTGATAGAGGATGAAGGCGGCAAGTGTGCCGATGATGCTGGCGATTGTTGCCGACATCGCGGCAACGCTCAGGGAGCGCAGGGCCGCCTCCATCAGCGAGGCATTATCCCAGAGCCTGATGTACCAGTCGAGGGTGAATCCCTTCCATGACAGGGAGAATTTCGAGGCGTTGAAGGAATAGACCGCCATGATCGCCAGCGGCAGATAGAGAAAACCGTAGACCGCGGCGCTGTAGAGGTATTTCACCAGCCGGCTCATGCCTCTTCCTCCGGTCGGCCCGAGCGCTGGATGCTGTAATAATAGACGAGCAGCATAAGTCCCATGATCAGAGTCATGGCGATACTGGCGGTGGCGCCCATCGGCAGGTTGCGGGCCGTCAGAAACTGGTCGCGGATATAGTTGCCGAGCAGCATGCTGCGGGCTCCGCCGAGAACGTCGGCGACATAGAACATGCCGAGCGCCGGCAGAAAGACCAGCATCGAGCCGGAGACGATGCCGGGCATGGTCAGCGGCAGGGTGATCCGGCGGAAGGCCTGCAGGCGTGAAGCGCCGAGGTCTCGTGCGGCCTCGAGCAAACGGGAGTCGAGCCGGACAATGGCGGCATAGAGCGGCAGGATCATAAAGGGCAGCAGGGTGTAGACCAGGCCGATGAAAACTGCGGTCGGCGTAAACATCAGGCGCAGGGGCTCATCGATCAGGCCGGTCCAGAGCAGGAACATGTTGAGGACACCGTTGATCTTGAGGACGGCCACCAGGGCGTAGGTCCTGATCAGGGAATTGGTCCAGAAAGGGATCATCACCAGCAGCAGCAGCACGTT
>JAIFKM010000218.1 GCA_020049575.1 Desulfobulbaceae bacterium | reverse complement strand
GGATTATCGGCACCACGTTCAGGCGATAATAGAGATCCGCCCTGAATTTGCCCGCGGCAACCGCCTGTTCGAGACTTACATTGGTGGCGGCTATAATTCTGATATCGACGCTGAACGTCTTCGAACCGCCGATCCGCTCGAACTGCTTTTCCTGCAGGGCCCGCAGCATCTTCGACTGCAGGGCGAGCGGCATCTCGCCTATCTCGTCAAGAAAGATCGTGCCGTTGTCAGCCAATTCAAAACGCCCCTGCCGGGTTGCGTGAGCACCGGTAAATGCCCCGCGCTCGTGGCCGAACAATTCGCTCTCCAGCAAGGTCTCGGGTAGTGCCGCGCAGTTGACCTTGATGAAAGGCTTGTCCTTACGCCCACCGGAATCATGGATTGCTCGGGCAACCAATTCCTTGCCGGTGCCCGATTCCCCAAGGAGCAGCGCCGTCACGCTGCTATGTGATATCTTTTCGATAATGCCATACACTTCCTGCATCGGCTTGGAATGCCCTATGATAAAGTGGCCGTCATGCTGGCTGTGCAGTTTGGCCTTCAGCGAGCGATTTTCCTCCTGCAGACTGGCCTCCTTCTTGCGTATCTCCTCGTGCAGCCGCAGAAATTGGCCGATCAGGGTTGAAAGTACGGTCAGAAAACGAATGTCCTCTTCAAAGGACACCTCAGCACCAAACAACCGATCAACCGTCAGCACGCCCACCGGATACCCAGCAACCAGGATCGGTACACCGAGAAAGGAAAGCTTGCTCTTGCTGAACGGCGGACGGGCCCCGGTCCTGTTCAAAAACAGCGGCTCACTGTGGATATCCGGCACCACAAAGGGCGATCTGCTCTGAAAAATCTGACCGCAGACCCCCTCATCAGGTTTATAGACCCCTCTCTGCTCCTCTGCCTCCGACAGGCCACAGGAAGCCCGGATGGTCAGGCGCTGACTGACCTCATCCATCAGCAGCAGGGTTGCCCGCTCCATCTTCAGGCTATCGTGCAGAACCTGCAGAATATTTGCCAAGGTCGTCTCGAGATTGACGGCCGTGCCGATAAGCTGGGTGATTCTGTGCAGGGCCAGCAACTCAAGTCCCTCTGTTGAACGCTTGTTGCTGACGAGTTCTCCCATGGTTTTTTCCACTGTATCTCCTCCCCTCAGACCGGAAACCAACAATGTTCCGGTACTTTTCAGCGACAGCAGACTCACATCGTGCCTGTATGCCGCGCAATGATCACGCTCTTGAAAAATCTCTATGTAGCCATAAGCCAATTTTGCAATTTCCACTCCAGAGCTCATGTAAAGTTATATTTATTTGGTATCATTCATTTTTATAGTTCACACCAAACCACTCACAATCATAATGATAACATTTTTGTTTCATTTTTTCTAGCTTTGTTACTTATTTGTCATTTTTTCTTACAGATCGGCTCCAGTTCCCGCTAGCTGAAATACCCCTTTCTCCTTCTTTCCTGAACTGGGGAATGACATTTTCCGACCATTTTGTCGTTTTGCTACGTTTTGGTTGATTATTGCCACAAGGCCATACTCCCGCCTCCCCGCTCCTTCGCCGGCGAAAATCAGCAAAAATAATTTATATATTCGTATTTACACGCTATTTTTTTAAATAGCCTAATTGGCACAGCCTTTGCGAAAGGGTCTGCAGATACAAGCAGTGAACTATCAGGCTGCACTCCGCCGATTGACAGCTTCTCAACGAAGCGGGGCGCAATACATGAATATTCCCACGAAACAAAAGACTCAATCTGCAACAAGGAGACGACAATGAGAAAGGTAGCGATCTACGGCAAGGGCGGTATCGGCAAATCTACAACAACACAGAACACCGTCGCGGGTCTCGCGGAGATGGGACGCAAGGTCATGGTCGTCGGTTGCGACCCGAAGGCAGATTCCACCCGTCTGCTCCTCGGCGGACTTGCCCAGAAATCGGTCCTCGACACCCTGCGCGAGGAAGGCGAGGACGTGGAACTCGATGACATCCGCAAACCCGGTTACGGCAATACCTGGTGTGTCGAGTCCGGTGGTCCCGAGCCAGGTGTAGGCTGTGCCGGCCGCGGCATCATCACCTCGATCAATATGCTCGAATCCCTTGGCGCCTATGAGGCCTCGGAAGGTCTCGATTACGCTTTCTACGATGTCCTCGGCGATGTTGTCTGCGGTGGGTTCGCCATGCCGATCAGAGATGGAAAGGCCGAAGAGATTTATATCGTCTGTTCCGGTGAGATGATGGCCATGTATGCCGCAAACAATATCTGCAAAGGCATCATGAAATTCGCCCAGTCCGGCCGTGTCCGCCTCGGCGGACTGATCTGCAACTCCCGTAACGTGGACAACGAGAAGGAGATGATTGTCGAACTGGCCAAGAAAATAGGTACCCAGATGATCTATTTCGTGCCACGCCATAACGATGTACAGCGGGCGGAGATCAACCGAAAAACGGTCATCGAATGGAATCCCGAGGTAAGCCAGGCCGATGAATATCGGGGGCTGGCCAAAGCGATTGACCAAAACACCAATTTTGTCATCCCCAGACCACTTGAGATGGAAGAACTCGAAAAGCTGCTCATGGACTATGGCCTGATGGAAGCTTAATCCTAACCGCCCAAATATTTATACATGGAGAACACCACAATGATAATCATGATCAGAGCAATTATCCGACCGGAAAAATCCGACGCCGTCCTCGCCGCCCTGATGGATGCCGGCTTCCCTGCTGTCACCAAATATTCAGTAGCCGGCCGCGGCAAGCAGCGTGGCATCAAGATCGGTGAAGTGACGTACGACGAGATACCGAAAACCATGCTGGTCAGTGTCGTCAACGCCGCCGACCGTGATTTCGTCATCGACACCATCATGAAGACAGCCAGGACCAGCGGCAAGGGAGCTTTTGGCGACGGCAAGATCTTTGTCTCCGAGGTTGAGGATGTCTACACCATAAGCTCGGGCGTTAAGGAGACCGCCGAGGCATCCGAGGGGGTCCCGGCATGAAAGAGATAATCGCAGTGGTTCGCATGAATATGATGAACCAGACCAAAAAGGCCCTGACCGAGGCCGGCATCGACGCCTTCTTTGCCCACGAGGCCCAGGGCCGAGGCAAGGGTTTTATCAACCCGACGATCCTTGAAGGGGCCAGCCAGGGCTACGAGGAAGCCGCTTCGCTGCTCGGCGAGAAAGGCAAGCTCTACCCGAAGCGGATGGTCACTGTCGTCACCAAGGACGACCTCGTCGACGATGTCGTCCAGGCCATTATTGAAGCCAACAAAACGGGCAAACCCGGCGACGGCAAGATTTTCGTCCTGCCGATCAGCGACTCCATCCGGGTCCGTACCGGTGAGACCGGCGAAAAATCCATAGTCTGACCGCAGAAGGAGAAAGGAAATGGCAACAGCAAAGAAAAAAGTGGTGCAGTGGGAACCTGTCGATATCAAAGCGGAACTGTTGAAACAGTACCCCGCCAAGGTCGCCCGCAAACGCGCCAAACAGATCATGATCAACGAGGCCCAGGAGAACTCTCCGCCGTCTGAGATCGTCGCCAACGTCCGGACCATCCCCGGTATCATCACCATGCGCGGCTGCACCTACGCCGGCTGCAAGGGTGTTATCATGGGACCGACCAGCGACATCGTCAATCTGGTGCACGGACCGATCGGATGCAGCTTCTATGCCTGGCTGACCCGTCGCAACCAGACCAGCGCCTCGGGTGAGAAAAACGAAAATTTCATCACTTACTGCATGTCCACCGATATGCAGGACTCGGACATCATCTTCGGCGGCGAGAAAAAACTGGCAGCAGCGATCCAGGAAGCCTACGACCTCTTTCACCCGAAGGCCATCGCCGTCTTCGCCACCTGCCCGGTGGGCCTGATCGGCGACGATATCCATAACGTGGCTCGCCAAATGAAAGAAAAATTGGGCGACTGCAACGTCTTTGCCTTCAGCTGCGAGGGCTACAAGGGTGTCTCCCAGTCGGCCGGCCACCATATCGCCAACAACCAGGTCTTTACCCACCTGGTCGGCAAGTCGGAGACCGAGAAAACAGATAAATTCAAGATCAACCTGCTCGGCGAATACAACATCGGCGGCGACGGCTTTGAGATTGACCGGATCCTGAAGAAATGCGGTATCAGCAACATCGCCACCTTCTCCGGCAACTCGACCTACGACCAGTTCGCTTCGGCCAATCAGGCCGACCTGAGCTGCGTCATGTGTCACCGCTCGATCAACTATGTGGCCGACATGCTCGAAACCAAATATGGCATCCCGTGGATCAAGATCAATTTCATCGGAGCCGGGGCCACCGCCAAATCACTGCGTAAGATTGCCCAGTATTTCGGCGATCAGGAACTCACCGATCGGGTGGAGGCGGTCATCGCCGAGGAAATGCCGGAGGTCGAGGCGGCACGGCTCGAAGTCTATCCCCGAACCCAGGGCAAGACCGTGATGATCTTCGTCGGCGGCTCGCGGGCCCATCATTACCAGGAACTGTTCAACGAAATGGGCATGAAGACACTGTCCGCCGGTTATGAATTCGGCCACCGTGACGATTACGAAGGACGGCATGTCCTGCCAAATCTCAAAGTCGATTCGGACAGCCGCAATATTGAAGAGATCCAGGTCGAGGCCGATCCTCTGCTCTACCGCCCCCGCAAGAGTCCCGAGGAAATGCAACTCCTCGAGGAAGACGGCCTGAAGTTCAAGGAATACCAGGGACTCAACCCGGATATGGACAAAGGTTCGATCATTATCGACGATCTCAACCAGTACGAGGCCGAAAAACTGGTGCAGATGCTCAAGCCCGATCTTTTCTGCGCCGGCATCAAGGAGAAATATTCGATCCAGAAACTCGGTGTGCCTCAAAAACAGTTGCACAGCTACGACTCCGGCGGTCCCTATGCCGGCTTCAAGGGGGCGGTCAACTTCTACCAGGAAATCGACCGGCTGGTGAACAGCAAGGTATGGGGCCTGATGCAGGCACCCTGGCAGGAAAACCCTGAACTCTCAGCGACCTACGTTTGGGAATAACGTTTACATAGAAAGGTATCGCCATGCTACTCAGACATACACCCAAAGAGATATCCGAGCGTAAGGCCCTGATGATCAACCCAGCCAAGACATGTCAGCCGATCGGCGCCATGTACGCGGCGCTGGGCATCCATGGCTGTCTGCCGCACAGTCACGGCTCGCAGGGCTGCTGCGCCTACCATCGCAGCACGCTGACCCGGCATTACAAAGAACCGATCTCCGCAGCCACCAGTTCTTTTACCGAGGGTTCTTCGGTCTTCGGCGGACAGGCCAACCTGCTGCAGGCGATCAACACTATTTTTACTGTCTATGATCCCGAGATCATAGCAATACATACCACCTGTCTATCGGAAACCATCGGCGACGACCTGCCCCAGATCCTGAAGAAATCCAAGGATGAGGCAAATACCCCCGAGGGCAAAATGGTGATCGGCGCGCCGACCCCGAGTTACGTCGGCTCGCATGTCACTGGATTCTCCAATATGGTCAAGGCGATGGCCGATATGGCCGTGCCGGCCACGAAGAAAAACGGCAAGGTCAATGTCATCCCCGGCTGGGTTGAGCCCTGCGATATGGAGGAGATAAAGCGCCTGGCTGCCATGGTCGGGGTCGATATCACCCTCTTCCCCGACACCTCCGGTGTGCTCAACGGCCCGCTATCCGGCGAATACACCATGTTCCCGAAGGGGGGCACGACGGTGGCCGAATTGCAGGGATGTGGAGCAGCCATCGGGACCCTGGCTCTGGGCGAGTGGTGTTCGGCGGATGCCGCCCGCCTGCTTGACACCAAGCACAAGGTTCCCTGCCGGGTCCTCGACATGCCTTTCGGCCTGAAGGCGACCGACCGCTTCATCGATGCCCTGCGCACTGTCGGCGGCACCTCCGTGCCCGAGGAGATATCCGACGAGCGCGGCCAGTTGGTCGATATGATTTCCGACATGCACCAGTACTTCTACCACAAGAAGGTGGCGCTGGTCGGCGACCCCGATCAACTCATCGCCATGACCGAATTCCTGGTTTCGATCGATATGTGCCCAATTCATATCGTCACCGGCACACCGGGCAAGAAGTTTGAAAAACGCATCAAAGAAATAACAAAAGATGTCCCCTTCCCGGTCAACGTCAAGGCCTGGGGTGACATGTTCCTGCTGCACCAGTGGATCAAGAACGAGCCGGTCGACCTGCTCATCGGCAATACCTATTGCAAATATATTGCCCGTGATGAAGATCTGCCGCTGGTCCGCTGGGGTTTCCCCATCCTCGACCGCCAAGGCCACCAGTATTTTCCGACGGTGGGCTACAAGGGCGGTCTCAGAATTCTGGAAAAGATCCTTTCGGCACTCCTCGACCGGACGGATCGCGATGCCCCAGAAGAAAAATTCGAGCTGGTTTTCTAGGCTTGAATGCTCGGCCGCTGCACCCTGCCTGAAAACAGGGTGCAGCATCTCCGAAGAATTGACCGGCAGGAAGGCCCGGCATGCCCTGTGCGCCCTCCCTTTCCGCCTATTTTTTTTCCTTGAGTGAATCAATCATGAAGACGGCCACATCATCCGGACCACCGACACCGCGCATCCTGACGCTGCCGATTGCCGCTACCGCCAGCGCCAGGACACGTTTCGTGCCGTTGCAGCCCTCCGCCGTCAAGGCCCTGCTGCCGCAGGAAGCGCTCCGAGTTCTTGAGAGCTGTCTGGAGAAGGGCAGCGTCGACGGGATTGAGCTTGCCGGCCCGGGAGACCCTCTGGCCTCTATAGAAGCGGCACTGGCGACCATGCGGCTCATTACCGGACATTCTCCGGCCCTGTCCCTCTCGCTGCAGACACTCGGCATAGGCCTTGATCAGCACGCAGATGCCCTGAAAAAGGCGGGTCTTTCACAGGTGAAGATGCAGGTCGATGCCGTCGACCCCCTTCTCCTCGAACAGATATATCTCTGGATCCGGCCCGGCAAAAAAACCCTGCCGCTGCCCGCCGCATCCCGACTGCTGGTCGATGAACAGGCTCGGGCAGTGTCTGCCTGCAAAAAGGCCGGTCTGGAGGTTCTTGTCGTCACGACGGTCTACCCTGAAACCAACAGCGAACACCTCGAGGCTATCGCCCGGAGCATGGTGGAACATGGCGCTGACGGCATGATTCTCATCCCCTTCCAGCCGGAAGAAGGAGCCGATACCACCCTGCCGGCGGCTGACGCGGCCCTGATGGCTGAAGCCGAGAAGGTCTGCGCCCTGCATCTGCCGGTACTGATCCACCAGGATGTGTTGATGGATGATGATCGGCAGGTGGCTGTCTCCTCATCCCTGCCGCGACCTCACAAACTGCGGCCCAATGTTGCGGTGGCCAGCAGCGGCGGCCTCGATGTCGATCTGCATCTCGGTCAGGCTAAGCAGTTGCTCATCTACGGTCCTCGGGATGACGGCCTGACCTGTCTGCTCGAGATACGGCCCGCTCCTCTACCTGGCGGCCCCGGCAAGCGCTGGCAGATCCTGGCGGCAGCCCTCTCGGATTGCTTTGCCGTGCTGACCGCCAGCGCCGGCGAGACACCGCGGGCTGAACTGGCCGAGGCCGGTATCACCGTCATGATCACCGAAGAGTCTATTGAAGGTATCGTCGACGTCCTCTACGGCGGCGGCAAAAAAGGAAAACAGTGCCGGAAATAACGGCGTAAACAACCAAAAGGAACAGAGAACATGGCTATCCCGGAAAAACAGATCCTTGTCTGTCAGAGTTTCAGAGCAAAAGGCGATCCCAAAGGCATCTGCCATAAACAAACCGAGGGTTTTCTGCAGTATATCGAGGAAGAGATCCTCGACCGCGGCCTCGATGTCCAGGTCGTGGCCACCGGCTGTCTCAAGCAGTGCGAGTCGGGGCCGATCATGGTCATCCAGCCGGAAAACTGGTGGTTCAAGGGGGTTAATTCCGAGGCGGCTATCGACGCTATACTTGATGGCCTGGAAGACGGAAAACCTGCGGCCGAGTACCTGATTGCCTAAAGATGCCGGCCACCGAAAATCGATTGACCATTCGCCCGGCCGAGCCCGGTGATCTTGATTTCCTTGTTGCCCTGCTGCAGTTGCTCTTTACCATCGAAGAAGATTTTCAGGTCGATGAAAATCGGCAGCGGCGGGGCCTGACGATGATGCTTGGCAACCCCCGCGGCCTCATTTTGGTCGCTGAGCAGGAAGGCCGGGTGATCGGCATGTGTTCGGGCCAGCTGCTGGTCTCCACAGCCGAAGGTGGCCCTGCCCTTCTCATGGAGGATGTGATTGTCGACAAGAATTTTCGCCGCGGCGGTATCGGCCGTCTCCTGATCTCGGCCATGGCCCAGTGGGCGGCAGACCAGGGCGCGTATCGCCTGCAGTTGCTGGCTGACCGAACAAACAACGAGGCCTTGGCTTTTTATGCCAGGCTCGGCTGGAAGACTACGAACCTGATCTGCCTGCGGCACTTTCCGGCGATTGATCAACAGCAGCACTGATCGCCGGGACATCCGCTTCCCCAAACAATCTCAAGAGAGGAGTACATCATGCAGATCCTGCAGATTCAGCCGCGGCAGAATATCATCTCCATCGACAACTGGCAGGAATACCGCCGGCATGGCGAGCAATTCCTCAGTACCGCCGTACAGGCTTTCGAGAAGGGAAACAGCAGGTTTACGCCGGAGATCCTCTTCAACCTGGTGGCCATGGCCATCGAGAAGCTGGTCATGGCTTTTCTCATGAAGCAGGGGGACCTGGCGGAAAATCACACCATGGGCGATCTCTTTCGCGCCCTGGAAAAGCATGTCGGCCATCAGCCGGAACTGGCCGGCCAGTTCGCCTATCTCGATTCGTTCCAGGAGATCTGCGATCTCGAGACTTACCGGCGGCAGGCTCCCAGTACGGAGGAAACTGCGGTCATAGTCGGAATAGGCGAGAATGTCCGACGCCTCCTGGCACCGCATCTTGCCTGAGACAACCAAGCACCTTGTGTTAACTGGCCTCCCCGGCCGATACCTTCAACCCCACGGAGCATACCATGAATAAAGCTACACTTGAAAAAGTCTTTGAATACGCCTCGATGCCGGTGCACGGAACCCTGTCGCGCAAGCTGCGCAAAGGAGTCAAAGTGCAGATCAACGAAGACCGGCTCTATGCCGAAGCCGTCCTCTTTCTGGGTGATGAGTTCCTGCGCATCTCGGAAAGCCTGGAGAGCGAGGCGATCAACACCTATTACAGCTGGGACAAAATTGTCTCAGTGCGCACCATCAGCAGGCAGGATGGCTAACTTGCCAGTATCAGGAAACACCCTTTCAGAGAGGAGACAGCCATGCCCGTACCTTTCCGCCCCCTGGGCCTCATTAAAGAGGTGATCGAGGCAACCGGCCTTTCGATCACCCATGTGTTCGATGATCTGGTTTTCATCGAACACAACGCCTTTTTTCTGCAGATGGGCGACCGCGGTGAAGAAGTCCGCCTCTTCTTCAATACCGACTCAAAAGTCGAGCTGCGCCAAGAGATCGCCATGCGGCTGGCCGAGGAGGGCAGAAAACTGGGCCTTGAAATCGAACGCTGCGGGACTTTCCGGGTCGCCCAGGAAGATGGCAGTGAGCATTTCCAGCTCGAATTTCTGGAGGGGGCCCTGTAACAGGCGGGAGAACCGGGGCGGCTGTCTGCCTTGCGCTTTTTTAAGCTCAAAAGAACCGTCTCTGTACCGCCAGGAAAACCCGCGATCTTGGCGAAGCTCCGATGTCGATCAGCGAAATAACCTTGGGGATGCCGGCCCCCAGATATTCTCCGGGACTCGGAGGCAGGTTTTTTTCGTTTCCTCTAAACCTTGGATACTTCTGTCCCACCGGCATGGTCTAGTGGCCTGTAAGTGCGGCTTGACGATGGAATCGAGAATTTGAAAATGCTTGGATGCGGCTGTTGATGACATCAAAAGCCGTCATCGGGAATTTTCGGAGCTGCGCTTCATATTCGAGCGCTTGTGCAAGGAGAAGATTGATTCTCACCTTCAACTTGCGGGCTCTGATTGCGAGGTGGTTATAAAGGTCATCGGCCAGGAGAAGACCAGTGATAATCATCGACTTGAAGACGCAATGCGGCTCAGATTCGAGCATGGTAAGATATGTGTCGAATATTTTGTAATCGTCCCCACCGCCTCCCGCAGTGACAAGTACGAATCCCCCCCCGGTACGGCCTATGTTCCACCAAAGGCACTGGCAGCCCTGAACGCTGGGAATCTTTCATGGGAAGTAACCGGTAAAATACACCTTGGAGGCTATCTGGCTGGGGATGGCGTATTCCGACACGGGATCATAGATATCCCGGCTCCCATATATCCATATCTCTGAATACAGATGCTCCAGTATTCTGTAGATATCTTTTTCCTTCCATTCCCTTATCGTCTTTTCCGAGTTGTCCATTATGTCGCGCAGACCAAGCACCACCTAGGTTTTCGGATCATGCCTGGAATCCTTACACAGTCTATTCCAGGCGGGAAATCGAACATGCCCACCAGAGGAGAGTCGGTAAGGATAATAATATTGTGCTCACCACTCATTGCGTGTGATACAGATCAGGTTTTGTACAATATTGACAGTCAATGTATATCATTGTATAAGTATATACCTATGGAAAATCTTCTCACAATTAAAGATGCCGCCCAATTCCTGAATGTTTCTGAAATGTCACTCAGGCGCTGGACCAATGCCGGCAAGCTGAAGTGTTATCGGCTAGGCGGAAAAAAGGAACGACGATTCACCCGGCAGGAGTTGGAGCACTTTCTTCAAACCCAGGAGGGGCGTGTACCGCTTGGAATATGCGGTGCGGCAGTGGAAGATTCTTCCCATATAGCCCATTTTTATAGAGACGCTGCCGAGAGCGTGGCCGCAGGCATTGAATTTTCAGCCTGTGGACTGTCTCGCAGCGAATCAATCTTGATAGTATCCACCGATACCAAATTGTCGCAAATTCTTGCGGGCCTTGAACTCCTCGGTTTTCCAGTCGAAAAACTCAAAAGCGAGGGAATCATAGTTACCGATACCGGGCGGTGTGCTTTCAATGAGCAGGTGCACTTTTTGACTGCAGCAATGGCAGATTTCCCCATCAAGAAGGGATTCCGACTCTTGGGCGACATGGTATGGGCCGTTGAAAAAGGGTGGACCATGGATGAAATATGCCGGCTTGAGAACAAGGCTAACCATCTCTTGCATGGCAGCAACAAACTCATCCTCTGTCAGTATGACCTGACCTATTTTGGCGCAGATATGGCGATGAAGGCCTTTGATGCTCACACCTTGACACTCTATCGCGGAGAGATACAGCAGAGTCCCTACTTCAGGGGATCAACTGGAGAAAGACCATGAAAAAATATGTGACAGTTTGCTTCATTCTTATTGCCGCTTCCGCCTATTGGGCCTTTGATCTTGATCGCTATCTGACCTTGGATGGAATCAAAGCAGGCCAGGCACAACTGGATAATTGGCGCACTGGAGCGCCGCTAACAGCCGGTCTTGGCTTCTTCATCCTCTATATTGCCGCAACCTCACTGTCCTTGCCGGGGGCGGCGCTCCTCACCCTGGCGGCTGGAGCGGTTTTCGGTCTTCTCTGGGGGGTGGTGATTGTTTCCTTTGCCTCAACCATCGGCGCGACCCTGGCATTTCTTGTCGCTCGTTTCATCCTGCGCGACAGCGTGCAAAGCAGGTTCGGCGATCGCCTGCGAACTCTCAATAGAGGGATTGAGCAGGAAGGCGCCTTCTATCTCTTCACCTTGCGCCTCGTTCCGATCTTTCCCTTCTTTCTCATCAACCTGCTGATGGGATTGACACCCATCCGTACCCGGACATTTTATTGGGTCAGCCAGGTCGGCATGTTGGCAGGCACCATTGTCTATGTCAATGCGGGTACTCGATTAGCCCAGATCGACAGCACCACCGGGATTCTGTCACCTGGCCTCATGGTGTCGTTTGCCATCCTGGGGGTGTTTCCCCTGCTCGGCAAAAAAATCATCGGATGGCTCAAGAGACGGCGGGTATATGCAAAATGGTCACGGCCTGCACGCTTTGACCGCAACCTGATAGTTATCGGCGGCGGGGCAGCAGGTCTGGTCAGTGCCTATATTGCCGCAGCGGTGAAGGCAAAAGTGACCCTGATCGAAGCCGGGAAGATGGGCGGCGATTGTCTCAACTACGGCTGTGTGCCAAGCAAGGCCTTGATAAAAAGCGCGAAGCTTGCCCACCACATCCGGCACGGCGAGGACTATGGACTTGAATCCGTTGAGCCGAGTCTCAGTTTTCGCAAGGTGATGGCCAGGGTACACCGAGTCATCGCCACAGTCGAACCCCACGACAGTATCGAACGGTACACCAGCCTCGGTGTCGAAGTCCTCTCCGGATACGCCAGGCTGGTTGATCCCTGGACGGTCGAAATCCAGTGTAACGATGGCAGCACGCAGCGCCTGACGTCTCGGGCCATCGTCATCGCGGCCGGAGCACGGCCATTTGTCCCCCCGCTGCCCGGCCTTGACGATGTTGGCTATCTCACCAGCGACACCTTGTGGGAAGCCTTTGCCACCCTCGATGAACCACCTCGGCGGCTGGTTGTACTCGGCGGCGGGCCTATCGGCTGCGAATTGTCACAGGCTTTTGCCAGACTTGGTTCACAGGTCTGGCAGATAGAGATGGGAGCACGAATCCTGGTCCGGGAAGACGAGGATGTTTCGGAATTGGCAAAAGCATCCCTGGTCGGGGACGGGGTACATGTCCTGACTGGCCACAAGGCCTTACGGTGTGAAAAAGAAGGCGAGACGAAGCTCATCGTCGTGGAGCATGAGGGACAGGAGCACCGCATCGAGTTCGATGCCCTTATCTGTGCGGTCGGC
>JAIFKM010000018.1 GCA_020049575.1 Desulfobulbaceae bacterium | reverse complement strand
GACTGAGGCGCAGTGTCCAGGTGCCATCCTTATTGACACAGGCTTCTTCGACATAGGCTGGATGCCCGGTCGGCATGCGACAGCCACTGTTGCCTGCCAGGATGAGGACTGATCCAGCCTTGGGGACACTACTTGTACTGCCGTTTTTTCTGGCGCAGGCAAACCACTGCACCGGGCTGGTATCACCCAGGCGACAGGTATCGATGCCGGTCCGGCAGCGGGCATAGATCAGGCTTTGGGGCTGACAGCGGCTGGTTCTGCTGCCAGCCACCTTTTTTTTCTTGCCATTCTTGCCTTTGACGATCTTGGTATACGCCACTTTTCGGCCGGGACGGAGTTTGAAGCAGCTGTCCCGCTGGTCATCATTACCGATACCTGGGCATTCCCCGCAGACAGGCGCAGTCTCGTCCACCGAACTCACCTGCTGTTCCTCCAGGGCCTTCTGCCGATCGATGGCGATCCGCTCCCTGGCCGGGGCGCTATCTTCTTTCGCAGGTGGTTTGGCGGCAGGAGAGGAGGCCTTCTCCGGAAGAGCGGCGCATCCCCCGAGAAACAGGGCAAGCAGCATGATGAGCGATAGATGACCGACAGGCCATTTCAGAGACAGGATCTTCAGCATGCTCTCCTCATCAGACAGTGATACTCTGACCATGGCAGGGAACCGTCACGGCATACCCCAGACCTCGCAGGGTCTCGGCAAAGGCCAGGGATTGCTCTTCCTCGCCATGTACCAGCGCGATCTTTTTCACCCGCAGATTCGAGTCTTTAAGTACCCGGATAAGTTCATTCTTGTCGCCATGGGCGCTGAAACCGCCAATCGCCTGCACCCTGGCATTCAATGGATATTCCTTGTTGTAAAAGTTCAGCACAGGCGCCGGACCCTTGCGCCCACTCTCCTCATATTCCTGGCCCATTTCCTGAATCCTCCTGCCAAGGGTGTTCTGCCCCATATAACCGACGATCAAGACGGTATTGCGTTCATCATGGATCTTATGTCGGAGATGATGCAGGATGCGCCCTCCTTCACACATTCCCGACCCCGACAGAACGATATGCGGACGCTGATCGCGGTTCAGGGCCATCGATTCCTCAACCGACTGAACAAAATGCAGA
Organism: Desulfobulbaceae bacterium; assembly: GCA_020049575.1. Classification (GTDB taxonomy): domain Bacteria; phylum Desulfobacterota; class Desulfobulbia; order Desulfobulbales; family Desulfocapsaceae; genus Desulfoprunum. The sequence goes on along the minus strand of JAIFKM010000018.1, from coordinate 11,784 downwards.
TGCTTGAAACTGAAGGGATTGACGCCATTCTGCAAAAAAGTGGCATGGGTCTCCTGATCATAGGTCTCGGGATGCTCACCAAAGACATTGGTGATATTGGTCGCCAGAGGGCTGTCGATATAAACCGGGACCTGCGGAACCTCATCGGCCATATAAAGTTCATGCAGATAATAGATGAGTTCCTGGGTGCGGCCATAGGCAAAGGCCGGTATCAGAACCGATCCGCCACGGTCGAAGGTCTCCTGTAGAACCCGGCGAAGCATCGGCTTCATATCCTCGACCGGATCGTGCAGGCGGGCGCCGTAGGTGCTCTCCATGATCAACAGATCAATATCACGATCTTTCTCGGCAAAATCAAGGGTGGGATCCTGAATGATCGGTTTGCCGAATCTGCCGATATCGCCGGTGAACATGACATTTTTCGGCCGGGTGCCGTTCAGCGCCCGGATTACCACCATAGCCGAACCGAGAATATGGCCGGCGTCATAGAGCGTACAGCTCAGATCCCTGCCGACCACCGTTTCATCGTTATAGGGAATACCGGCAAAATAGGCGAGCGACGCTTCCGCTTCTTCCAGGGAATAGAGCGGCCGAATGACCTCCAGCCGCTGCTCGGTCAGGAGTTTCTCGATGGCCTGGGTATTGAGCAGATGTTTCCCTTCTTTCAGCAGGGCTCCAATCTCATGCATCTCATCCTTGGACAGCTTCACTTCCGCACTGCCTGTTTTGAGCTTTGCCAGAAAATTCCTGGCGGTTTTGTAGTTGAGGTAGGATGCATCACCTTCCTGGATCTTGGCGGAATCCCTGAGGAGATAGCCACAGGCATCGGCCGTCGCCCTGGTACAGAAGATATTCCCCTTGAATCCCTTGTTGGTGACCATCGGTAAACGCCCCGAATGATCAATATGGGCGTGGGACAGGACGATGTTGGTTATCGTCTGAGGATCAACCGGCAGGACTCGGTTTTTTTCCTCCGTCTCTTTGCGCCTGCCCTGGAAAAGGCCGCAATCGAGGAGGATCGTGTCGCTCTCGGTGGTCAATGTATGGAAAGACCCGGTCACTTCCCGAGTCGCGCCATGGAAGGTTACATGCATATGCTTTCCGCTCCTTTGAGGTGATTGTTCAACGGGTTGAAGGGCACGGATCGTGCCTGCCCCTGATCACGGGTAGCCTTAACGGCAAGGCAGATTCGGTTGATTGAAACTCCGCAGGCTGAAAAGATCCTTTTTCTGTGAGAAGGCCACAAGCCCCTGCGGATCAGGGTAACCGAGGGCGATAAACATTATTATCCGCTCATGCTTTTTCAATCCCAGCATCTTTTCGGCCTCTCTTTCCTGGGACTCGATATCGGCCCAGTTCAGTGCACAGGAACTGAGCCCCAGGGTTTCCAAAGCATACATGAAGCTCATGATCGAGAGAGAGGCATCAACATAGATACCATGCCGATCCCGCTCGCCGTAATAGGCGGAGAGATCACCGATCACAGCGCACAGCATAGGGATATTATGGTCGAAGCCGGCGGTGCCGGGAGGCAGGGTGCGGATACATTTCAGGGCCTCCGGGTCATCAAAGAAGCGATAAAAAAACGGCTGGCGGTTACAGGCTGTCGGAGACTCGGCGGCGACCGCGATAGCCTTGTCAATCAGGATGTGGGGCACCGGCGTCTGCAGGAACCACCTCACCGACCGGCGATGTCTGGCCAGATTGGCGAAATCCTCAAAGGAGACCCCGCACCCCCCTATCCGATTATAGGGCACCTTCTTTCCCATCCCCTCGGAAGGCTTGCCCACCTCCAGGAAAATGTCGCGTGCCAGCTTGACCTGTTCGCTTTCCTGCACCACCTCGAAATACTGCTCAAGGATATCGTGGGCCCAGGCTAGATCCTTGCCCCACTCGGCGGCACAATCTGCCATACTGCACTGTTTATAACATTGTGCCGCCTCGACGATATACGACAGGGCAAAGCTGTCGCGTCGGGGTTGCATCAACAGACCTTTTTCGATTCGATGAATATTTCTGCGCAGTAATGTGTAGTTGGATCTCTGGTCGCCGGGCGAATGGTGGAGCAACAGACCAGCTGCCACGGCCTGCTGTTCCCGTCTGAAGGCCGGCGAAAACAGCGCATAGTACAGGTTGCAGAGCCACTTCGATCCCGAGATTGAGCCAAGGACGAGGCGCTGCTTCATGCTGAAAACCCGTTTCATCCAGGCAAAAACTGCCGGCGGCATTTTCTTTTCCAAGTAAAATATCAAAGACATATACGAATTCTCTCACATGAGGGTTACCATAAGTTATTGTCCGCAGAGCAATGTTCCCCTTCGAAGCGGCACGCCCTGCATCCTGCGCCGTCGATTATAACACACTGCTCTCGTTCATCCATGAAATAGTTCCCCTGATCGAGGACTGTGATTGCGACTTCGCCAAAGGTATGCCATAATCCTCCCAACAGTTCAGTCTTCCTCCACAAAACCTGTCTCTTTGGAGAATACAGACAATGTCAGCCTCACCATTACAAGGAATGAGCGAATTCAGCGGCAGGGCTCTTTTTGTCGGTAACCGTCTCGACCTGCAGTCCTTCCGCAACACCCACCGCCTAGCCGCCTCTCCGCTTACCATCAGTGCGGGAGTCCAGGGCGTGGCTGTACTTTTTCGTTTCGGTGTGGTGGTCATGTTCGGTCTCAGTTCCATCGAGGAGGCGTCCTTTCTCGCCGGCATCGCACCTTCTGTCATCGAGCCTTTTCGGGATCTGGAAGTCGAAGAGGTTACAATTCGAATCTCTCCGGAGGGGGAGGAAAGCGTCGCTTCATCATCCACTGTCCTCCATGATATGGATATCACCAAACTGCAGATCATCGCCGATGCATTGGCCAAAAGTGTCGTCCTCGGTCATTACGAAACGACCCTCAAAGAGTCGTTTGACCGGATCGAGCCCCTCGCCTCCAAGCTGCAGCAGGGCAAGAGTTCCATGCACCAGGGGCACAGTCTGCTCAGCCATATAGGTGATGTACTGATGATCCAGGTGCGGATGGTTGGCAGGGTCGAGGTGAGCGAAAAACCCGAACTTCTCTGGGATCTTCCCCAGTATGAACGCCTCTACGCCGACCTCGAGGACAACTACGAACTCAAGGAAAGACACCGGGCGATTGAGCGAAAACTCGAGCTGGTCTCACGAACTGCCGAAACGCTGTTCGACCTCACCCACAACAAACGTTCACTGCGGGTCGAGTGGTATATTGTCTTTCTGATTGTCTTTGAAATTCTCCTGACCCTCTTTGAGATGTGGCGGGTCTGAAATCCTGCCGATTTGGGCATCCACGCATATCCGGTAGGTCCGGGGACCGCAGTGACCGCAGACCGCGATTTCGGCGGACAGCAGTTGCAGAACGTCGCGCCGGCAGGCAGCCTCGATTTTTGCAACAGTATCCTCGAATCTGCCCTCCTGCTGCAGATCGTAAAAATGCAACCAACCCTGTCGACGTAAGGCAGCAAGAGCGACAGAGAGAAAGACCTCCGCCGATGTAGGCAGAGGCATGACAATCCTATCGAATTTCCTGTCCAGGGCCGGCAAGACTGAATCGACATCTCCCTGATACAGCCGCACATTTGTGATTCGCCTGTTGCTGCCGAGGTTTTTCAGGGCATATCGATGAGCTTCCGGATTTTTTTCAATGCCGACTACCCGGCAGGATGGGTTAGCCCGGCCGATGATCAAAGGATATGGGCCGATACCGGAGAAAAGCACCAACACCTCCTCTTTCGCCTGCACCAAAGAAGCGATACGCTTGCGCTCAGTGCCGCTGCGCACTGAGAAATAGACCGTCTCCGGGTTAAGCATCAGGCGCACCCCGTCCTCTGTATGCACTGTCTCCTTTCTCTGCTCACCGCCGATGATCCGCAGCGGCAGGGTGCGGAACTCGCCGCCGTAGATCCCATCCCGCTTCGCCACCACCTTGATGTTTTTGTGCAACGAGAGAATGGCGGCCGCGATAAAATGCTCCTTCTCTATTAATTCCGGTGGGATAATGATAATGGCAATATCGCCTACCACATCATAGGACTGGACCAGACACTGCAACTCAGTCGGAGTGAGCACCCCGCGAAGAACATCTTTCAACTTTCTCGACATTGCGGTCTTTCTCTCAGAACAGCACCAGGACAGGGATAAACAGGGGCAATAGCCTTGGAATGATATGATCGCGAAACGGATACGACGGGGATGGGGGAAGAGGAGGCGCCACGAGAGCAGTTCGACTACCATGACGCCTTTTCAAGGGTGAAAGGCCTGCCGTATCGCCCAGCAGAGCCTGAAAAATAATTATTTCCCCTTGATTTTCAATACATTGTCAGCTGCCGGCCCCTTTGGTCCCTGGACAATATCAAAACTGACGCGGGCTCCTTCTTCCAGTGATTTGAACCCTTCTCCTTTGATTGCGGAATAATGAACGAAGATATCTTTCCCCCCGTCCTGCTCGATAAAGCCAAAACCCTTCGCGTCATTAAACCACTTCACTGTTCCTTCAGCCATTTTCTAACTCCTTTAGTACATTATTCTCTGTAAAAACGGTCTTCGGGAGAGCCTTCGGCTATCCCAGGTATCTTTATACCCAGATGAAATTAAATTTCAAAGAAAAATACAAAGATACATACTCAAATGGGAGAAAAATCAAGCTCCAGCTGCCTGCAGTCTGTACCAAACCAGTTCCTCGAGCTGTTCCAGCCAAGTTGGATTATCACATACAATTTTGATATTAAAGCATATATTTGTATTTTAAGAGAAAACGCAATCGATTGTTTTGGTTTTGACATTTCCACCGTCTGGTGGTAAGGCGAGCACATAGATTCACTTCAACCTTGGACAAACAGATGTCGTATGATTCTTTTTTTACTTCCATTACCTGGTTGGGCTCCCTGTATTTTATCCTACCCTCCTCGGCTGCGCTGGGCCTCCTTCTGCTGCGCTCTGGTCGAATGCAGGAGGTCCTGATGCTGACCCTGAGCCTCACGGCAACCGTGCTGACAGTTCATACTGTCAAGCTGATCATTCGCAGGCCAAGACCGGATTCGCCCGAACTCCTGGTGCAGATGCCGGCCGACTGGTCTTTTCCGAGCGCCCACACTGCCCAGGCAACGGCCTTCTTTCTGGTAGTCGCTCTGGTCGCCCTACGCTCATTGCCCCTTCCGACAGCCTGTATCACAGCTGCCGTAAGCGCCCTGGTTATCGTCGGTGTCGGCTGGTCGCGGGTCTATCTGCAGGTCCACTATCTTTCCGATGTGCTGGCCGGTTTCCTGCTGGCTGTCCTGCTGGTCGCGGCAATCCATTTTCTCCTGCCGTATCTCCATCTCCCTCGCGGGAAATGAGAAATGGCGCATCCATCACATTTTTTCGGAACCCCTGCAATGTATAACAAATTTCTCGGAACCGGCGAAAAAGGCTATCATCCCCTGCGCAAAATCAAGGTCTGCCTCTCCGGCCTGCGCTACGCCATACATTATGATTTCAGTGTCGCCTACAAAATATACCTCTCAGTTGGCATCCTCATCGCCTCCTTTCTGCTGAGACAATGGATTGATTCCCTGCTCATCCTGGCTGCCACCGCCCTTGTGCTCATCGCCGAGATGTTCAACAGTGCCATTGAGGCCCTGTGTGATTTCATCGAGACAAACGAGAACCATAAGATCAAGGTTATCAAGGATATTTCTGCGGCGGCCGCGGGAATCAGCATACTCCTTTGGACGGTTGTCATGCTGGTCGAGCTTTCCCACCTCTGGCGTTTCTTCTTCGAGGGCTGATTGTTGAACAATACGGGGTTGACCAAAAGATCAACTTGTGCTTACCTGCTGTGTGCAGAAAACCCCCATCAGGAACGCTCTACCTGTGACATTTTCAATGGAATTTTAACATGGAGGGAAAAATGTTCAAAATCGTGCGTCGTGAAGAATTAACGGGAGGAACGGTGATTCTCAATGAGATCGAAGCGCCTCTCATCGCCAAGAAGGCCCGCCCCGGCCAGTTTGTAATCCTGAAGGCCAACGAAGACGGTGAGCGCATCCCATTGACCATGGCCGACACGGACCCTGAAAAGGGCACCATCACCATAATTTACATGGTCGTCGGCAAATCTACAGCCTTGTTCAAGGAACTCCAGGTCGGCGACTCCTATCAGGACGTCATTGGCCCTCTCGGCAAGGCCACCCATCTCGAAAAAGTCGGCAAGGTCATCTGTGTAGGAGGAGGAACCGGCGTTGCCGTGCTCCATCCCATTACCCGCGCCCTGAAAGACATCGGCAACGATGTCACCTGTATAATCGGAGCCCGGACAAAAGACCTGCTGATCCTTGAAGACCAGATGAAGAATGCCTCACACGATCTGCGAGTCTGTACCGATGACGGCTCATACGGCCATCACGGATTTGTCACCCAGGTCATGCAGGAAATCCTTGAGGCAGGTGATGTCAAGCTGGTGGTGGCGATCGGCCCTGTACCGATGATGAAGGCGGTGAGCAAAATCACCAAAGAATACAATGTGCCGACTATGGTCAGCCTCAATCCGATAATGGTTGACGGTACCGGTATGTGCGGCGGCTGCAGGGTGACAGTCGGCGGCAAGACACAGTTCGCCTGTGTTGACGGTCCTGAATTTGATGGCCATCAGGTAGATTTCGATGAGCTGATTATGCGGCTGCAGGCCTATCAGGAAGAGGAGCGGGAAAGCCACAAACATTATTGTACAATCCGCGACGCGCGATAGCGCGCCTTTTCCGGAAGAAGACAGAGGCAGGCTAGGCAACGACAATCACACTCGCTTATTCGAGTATATCTACGGAGGAACACAATGGCCGAGATTGAAGTGAAGACAGAGAAAAAATCCAGAGTCCCGATGCCCGAGCAGGATCCCAAAGTCAGAGCCCATAATTTTCTTGAAGTTCCAACCGGCTACACGATGAAAATGGCCCAGGAAGAGGCCGAACGCTGTCTGCAGTGCAAAAAACCCGGCTGCGTCTCCGGCTGTCCGGTCGGCGTCGACATCCCCGCTTTCATTGATCTCATTGTCCAGGGAGACATGTCCGGGGCGATCCGCAACCTCTGGAAGAAGAATGCCCTGCCTGCCGTCTGCGGCCGGGTCTGCCCCCAGGAAATCCAGTGCGAAGGCAAATGCATCGTCGGCAAGAAAGGCGAGCCTGTAGCCATCGGCAATCTCGAGCGTTTCTGTGCTGATTACGAACGGGAACATGGTACCGGCGAACTGCCCCCCAAGCAGTCCAGCACCGGTAAAAAAGTGGCCGTTGTCGGATCGGGTCCCTCCGGCCTCACAGTAGCCGGCGATCTCATTACCAAAGGACATGACGTCACCATCTATGAAGCCTTCCATAAGCCCGGTGGTGTTCTGGTCTACGGTATCCCGGAGTTCCGTCTGCCCAAAGCCATCGTTGCCCAGGAAGTCAATTTCCTGGAAAGACTGGGTGTGCGGGTCGAGTGCAATGCCGTCGTGGGCCGAACCGTCTCGCTCGACGAACTGTTCGAGGAGGGATACGATGCAGTGTATGTCGGCGTAGGCGCTGGCCTGCCCAAATTCATGAACCTGCCGGGCGAAAACCTGGTCGGCATCCTCTCAGCCAACGAATATCTTACCCGGGCCAATCTGATGAAGGCCTATAAATACCCTGAGGTCGACACGCCGATCCCCAAAGGTAAAAATGTCGTGGTTCTCGGTGCCGGCAACGTCGCCATGGACTCAGCCAGAACAGCGATGCGCCTTGGTGCCGAAACTGTGAAAATCGTTTACCGGCGCTCACGCGAAGAAATGCCTGCCAGGAAAGCCGAGATCCACCATGCCGAAGAAGAGGGCATTGAGTTATTTCTGCTGACCAACCCCACCCGCTATCTGGGCAACGAGAAGGGCCGCTTGACCGGCATGGAGTGTCTGCGGATGGAACTCGGCGAGCCCGATGACTCCGGCAGAAGAAGGCCGGTGGCCATCAAGGGATCGGAATTCGAGATTGAGTGCGACCTCTGCATCGTCGCTGTAGGTTCCGGTGCGAACCCGCTTCTGACCAGTGAAACAACGGATATGCAGTTGAACAAGTGGGGTTATATCATAACGGATCCATCCACTGGCAAGACGACGAAGAAAGGGGTTTGGGCCGGGGGCGATATCGTCACCGGAGCGGCCACCGTTATTCTGGCCATGGGCGCCGGCAGGCAGGCTGCCAACTCCATTCATGATTACCTGACACTCGGCTGGTAAGATCTCTGCCCCCGATAGGGGGCCGAAGAAAGCCAGCTCACAAAAAGGCCTGCCGGGTGACTCGGCAGGCCTTTCCATTCCCAGGCCGCTTTTCACCAAACCTCCGCTGCACTCAAAACAGGACAAACCCGTGATCCCTTCTTTCTCGTGCAAACCTCTGCCGCATATCTTCTTTGGTGTGAACAGGACAGAGGAACTGCCTGGACTGATCTCCCGCTTTGGCACCCGTATTCTCGTCGTTCTTGGCGGCGAGTCTTTTCTCAAAAGCAGCCGCTGGCCAAACCTGCACTCGGCACTGGCAGCGCAGAGCAGCCTGCTGGCCCTGGAAAAGGTGCAGGGAGAGCCTGCACCTGGGATGGTTGATGCTCTGGTCAATCGCTATCGCGATCAGACGATCGAAGTGGTTCTAGCAATCGGTGGGGGGAGCGTCATCGACGCCGGTAAGGCCGTCTCAGCCATGCTGATGGAGGAAGGTGAAATCTGCCGGTATCTCGAAGGTGTCGGAAGCGAAAAGCCGAGCGGCCGCAAGGTCCCTTTCATAGCCGTCCCGACCACAGCCGGTACGGGAAGCGAGGCGACAAGCAACGCGGTCCTCAGCCGGACGGGGAGCCATGGTTTCAAACGATCGCTGCGCCATGATACGTATATCCCCGATATCGCCTTGATCGACCCCGCTCTGACCCTCAGCTGCCCGAGAGCACTGACCATTGCCTGCGGCATGGACGCCTTGAGCCAACTGGTCGAAGCCTACCTGTCGACCCATGCCTCGCCCTTCACCGATGCCCTGGCCCTCGATGGCATCCTCGCGGTGCAGCGTTCCCTGCGTACAGCCTGCAATGACGGCGGCAACCTGGACGCCCGCTGCGATATGGCATATGCCGCCCTGATGTCAGGGATTGTCCTGACCCAGGCCGGCCTCGGTGTCGTTCATGGTTTCGCCTCAGCAATCGGCGGATTCTTTGCGGCACCGCACGGTGTTATCTGCGGCTCCCTGATGGCCGCCGGCAACCGGATCACCCTCGACAGGCTGCGCCGGACCGGTGAGAATCATGCCGCGCTGGAAAAATACAGGAGACTCGGCAAGCTGTTCGCCACAGTGAAGAATGCCGATGCGGAATACTGCCAGGACATATTTATTGCCGAACTGGAAAAATTGACGGAGGAATTGGCCATTCCCCGACTCGGCGAGTATGGAATCACCGAGGACCACCTGGAGGCGATCCTCGACCAGTCCGGCAACAAATACAATCCTGCCGTACTCGACCGTGAGGAAATGCGGGCGATCCTGCGGCAGAGACTCTGATTCCTCTGGGGATGATGCTCAGCGCACTCCCGCTGCAATCTCCTGGCCAAAGACCTCTGCTCTCTCAAGTTCCGCAGGCAGGTCCCGAACCGCGCCCTGATGGTCGACGCCCTTGAGCAGAAAGGAATCGGCAAAGGACATGTCCATGGCATCAAAGGAATATTTCATGGTCAGGAGGCTGCAGTCAAAGACCTTGGCCCCCTTGGTTGCAGCAACCGAGAGCAGATAGCCCTTACGGCCCTCTTCATGGCGATGGCGGACTTTCAGGACATACTTGCGGGACCAGCGGGCCTGAAACCTGTCAATGAATATTTTCGTCTGGGCCGTCGGGGCATAAAAATACACAGGGGTAGCGACCAGGACGCGGTCCGCCGCATCGACCCTCTCGTAAATCTCCGCCATGTCGTCTTCGATGACGCACTCGCCGCTGCCGTCACAACCGCCGCAGCCCTGACAAGGCGAGAGATTGAGACTGTTCAGGCGGATATACTCGACAGTCCCGCCGCCTTTTTCTATCCCCTTGGCGACATGCTGGGCCAGGATCTCACTGTTGCCGTTTTTTCGTGGACTCCCCAAAACTATGAGCATATGCATGTGGTTCTCCTTTTAGACGATTGGGATGGCTGCTGCGTTTGAAGTATCGCTGACCTGTCTAGTTTCAATTATATAGTAAGAGAGAGGCATTTTTACCAGTATCTCGTTGCCCAATGTAGACTTCTCTGTCGATCGAACCGATCTGCCTTTTTCTGCACGGATGTCTGCAAAAATCCTTGTTCAGGAATGGGATTTATTGTTAAATACCTCTATGACCGCTATGAATCAAGCTCTATTTGCTATAAAACGGTATGCCCTGCACGATGGACCGCAGATCCGTACAACGATCTTCCTGAAAGGCTGTCCGCTTTCCTGCCGCTGGTGCCACAACCCGGAAGGACTGGCGAGGAGGATTGAAATTATCTCGATCCCCGACCGCTGCATCGGCTGCGGTGAGTGTGTCGAGGCCTGCCCGCAACAGGCTCTTACACCCTCGCCCCAGGGCGGCATCAGCCGCAATCGGGCACTCTGCACCAATTGCGGCATCTGCGTCGACACCTGCCCGGCCCTGGCCCATGAACGGACCGGCTGGCTGACCGATGTCGAGGCGGTAATGGCGGAAATCTCAAAGGATCTGCCCTTTTACGATACATCCGGCGGAGGTGTGACCTTCTCTGGCGGCGAACCGCTGCTGCAGGCCGAATTCCTCCTCGAACTGCTCAGGGCCTGCGGTCGCCTGCAGATTCACCGGACCGTCGATACCAGCGGTTACGCCAAGACAGCCACCCTGCTCGAGGTGGCCCGGCACGCTGAGCTCTTTCTCTATGACCTCAAGCACATGGAGAGCAGCGTTCATAAAGAATATACCGGGGTGGATAACCGCCTGATACTTGAAAACCTCGCCGCCCTCTGCCATGCCGGCCACAGGGTCCGGGTCCGCATTCCTCTTGTGGCCGGGGTGAATGACGATGAAGACAATATCCGGCGAACTGCCGACTTTCTCGCCGACCTCCCCGGTATCGACGGCATCGACATCCTGCCGTACCACAGCATTGGCAGGGCAAAATACCAGAAACTTGGCCTGGCCTATGCCGGCGAAGGCCTGACAGCCCCGACCCCAGAACATACCGGAAATCTCATCGCACTATTGCACACGGCAGGTTTTGACGTCCGTGTCGGAGGTTGAAATGAACAACAGAATAGCACGACTCAGACAGCAGAGTTTTGAGGCCCAGCCGGCCATATCGATCGAACGGGCCGTTCTCGAAACACGATTCTACCAGGAAAACAGCGGCAAATATCCCTTGCCCGTTCTCAGGGCCCTCTGTTTCAAATATCTCTGCCAGCACAAAACCCTCTATATCGGTGACGATGAACTGCTGGTCGGCGAACGCGGCCCGGCGCCGAAGGTGGTGCCGACCTTCCCTGAACTTACCTGTCACAGCGCCGAAGATCTGCATATCCTCAATGATCGGAGCATGACGAATTACCGGGTGGCCGAAGAGGACATCCGAACCTACGAGGAACTGGTCATTCCCTACTGGCAGGGCCGCTCGATGCGCGACCGCATCTTCAGCCATGTGCCCGAGGAATGGCGAACAGCCTACGAAGCCGGCCTGTTCACCGAATTCATGGAGCAGCGGGCCCCCGGCCATACCGCCCTTGATGGCACGATCTACAGATGCGGCATGCTCGACTTTA
>JAIFKM010000047.1 GCA_020049575.1 Desulfobulbaceae bacterium | reverse complement strand
GACAGGTGCTGCCATGCAGCGGAAGTTTCTTACGGATTCAGGGACAGCGACGCATCTTCTGGGTGAAGCAGGCATCCAAACAGAAATTTACAACAAGCCCTACGGCTCAATTTCTGGAGATTTTTATTATGCCTATCCACTCCTCCAAAATGGAATCGGTGTTTTTCTCGGAGATAGCTGCGGTCACGGTCTGCCGGCCGCCCTCATCTCCATGCGCATAATCGGTTTTCTCCAGCAGATAGTCAAAGAAAACCCTGGACCAACAGAGATACTCTCTCGGCTTAACAATGACCTGTATGGCCTCTTGCCAGCCGCACAATTTGTCGCCGGCTCGTGCCTTGCTTTTTCCGGTAATTCATGCACAATGAGTAGTGCTGCTCAACCATATCCCGTTCTGCTTACAGACAATGGCCTTGAAGAGATTCATCTTGACGGTCTGCCTTTGGGCATACGACCTGACAATGTCTACCAGGAAAGCAGCATAGAAATGAATCATGGCGACAGGCTGATTATATATACCGATGGCGTTATCGAGGCAACAGATTGGCAGGAAGCGTACTACGGGAAAAAGGGGTTGTATGGATGCCTCTCGGCCAATAGCCAGACAGCATCTTTGCAGGGGCTCAAAGACGTTATTCTTGAAGACCTGCACCATTTCTGCAAGAACGCCCCTTTTGACGACGACCAGACGATTATTCTCTTTGAAAGAATTAGGATTTGAAATGCTTGTTTTTGAGGAGAAATTTCCTTCAAACCTCAAGTCTGTGATACGTTTTCTGACAGATTTCAAGGAAAAATATCTCGAGTCCCTGTGCGAATCCACCGCACTGAGAGACAGGATTGAATATGTGGTCATGGAGGCGGTCGACAACGCCTGTGATCACGGGAACCAGCGAGACGAAAAAAAAGCAGTCACCGTGCGATGTTGGGAAGAGGATGATTTCCTGATATTTTCAGTGCGTGATGAAGGCGAGGGATTCAATCAGAGAATACCCGACACCGTACCGGATCTTTCAGATATCAACGGCCGGGGACTTTACAGTATACAGCAGTTTGCCCACTCGGTTTCCTTTAATGACCGAGGAAACATGATAACGTTTACCTTCAGGACAAGGTGAAAAAAATGACCGAAATCACAGTAAGTGACGGGAGAGTATGTATCATCAAAGCAGCCGAAATCACCTCTGTAAAGGAAGGCCTTGAAGCCATCAAAAATGCCTTGATCGACTTCACCACGAGCGACAGAGTGCAGGAAAGCAGCCTTGACACCTTCCTCTTTGTTGATCTGTCTCCTTTCAATATCATCAATTCAAGCCTGATTGGCATCTTCGGCTCAATCATCATGGACAGGAAGATACAGTTACTCGGACTCTGCGGCATTCAGCCGTCGGTCGAGGACATCCTCAGGCGCTTCGGGGTCATTACGGAGGACGGGAGAGGAAAGGATTTTGCCAGCGACAAGATCAAGGAAAATCTGAGCAAGGTCATCGTCTTCGACTCAATCGAGGATGGTCTGATCTGCCTTAATCCGGCCTGATGCCGCTCAACCAAGGTCTCAGAATGTGGGGCAATAGGGCTGCCCGGAGAGCAGAAGCAGCCCTATTGCACAAGGGTTTTTCCGGTATTCTTCATCTCAATCGCTCGAAACAGTTCACCAGAGAATTTCTGGGCCCGCCTGAGTTCATCCTGGTCGAGCACTGACTCGAGAAAGGAACGGGCCGCCTCGGCATCAGTGTAACCGTTTGACGCCGCCAGATTGAGCCAGGCATATGATTTCGACAGATCGACCTGTTCAACCCCGTTGCCGGTATAGTACATGATGCCGACGTTATACTGGGCAATGGCCAATCCGGAATCAGCCGCCTGGGAAAAGAGCTCGAAGGCTTTTACCGAATCCTGTTCCACGCCATGACCGACGAAATAGAGAAACGCCAATTCGTTCTGGGCGTCCTTGTCACCGTTCTCAGCAGACTCCTGATACCAGCGCACCGCCTCAGGATAATTCTTGGGAACCGTCTGGCCAACGAGAAACGCCTGGGCTAATATTTTTTGCGATTCCGGGCTGCTTTTTCCGTTGAGTGCGGCCTGATACAAGAGACGAAAAGCTTCTTTGGGATTTTTCTCGGTGCCGCGTCCACGAAAATACATCCCCCCGGCAATAAACTGCGCCTCGGCATCCCCAAGATTAGCCGCCTGCAGATAAAGAGAAAAAGCCTTGACATAATCGCGATTTCCGTCCTTTCCATAGTAATAACGCTGGGCAGACATCTTGAGTTGATTCGGAGATGCCTGCGGAAGACAGGCCGCGGACAGCACGAAGACACAGAACAATTGCACACAGCAGACCCATCGAATTTTCCGCCAGTCTAGCATTGTGATCCTCTCCCGAGTTGCACGTTTGTTCAGGGATTGCCTCCTCTTTTCTGTAACAGGCCGGCGAGCTGATCCCTTGCAAAATCTAATGACGGATCCAGGGTGAGGGCAACGGTAAAATAGTGGATCGCCTCATCCCCCTGTCCCAGCCGGTTAAAATTCACGCCAATGTTGGCGTAATCGATCGCTGAAGCTGGATTGAGCGCTACCGCCCTTTTGAAATGGAATATGGCAGTTTCAAACTGTTCAAGCTTGAACATGCAGACCCCCAGCAGATTATGGATATCAGGCCGTTCTTCATCCTCGAGAAGGCCCATTTTCAGGACTTCGATCGCATCCTCATACCTGCCCATCTCTTTCAGGCAACTGCCTTTATAGGAAAAAATATACGGGAGATCCTCCTTTTCCGGCGTACGAGCCAGAGCGTGGTCGAAATGACCCAGAGCATCATCATACAATCCCTGCTCTACTGCGTTACGACCGCGATAAAAGGCAAGATAATAGGCATCAGGCAACATCCTCTCCATTTTCTGGAGTTTATCCTCGAGTAGTTCCGGGGCTTCAGCACGTTCAACTAAAAGCTTTGCTGAAAAAAGCCCGGCATCCTGGATCATCGACCGCTCGCGGAAATGGGCACCTGGAATTATCGTATACAGTGCCGGAATCTGGAGTTGATCATGGGTCACATCCATCATCAGGACCTCCAAATCAATATGTTTCAGAGAGGCAACACAGCCCTCAATTTCCAATTTTATATTATTATCCGACAAGTCGGCCATATCATGCACGGCGATCCGGGACGGCGAACTGGTGAGATATGCAACTTCGTCCATGGATAATGGCTTTGGCAAGCCGGAAGCAACATAATTAGAGCCGGTATTAAAATCACCAGCCAGCTGGGCAATCTCGGTTACGGCGCGAATGAGTGCTTTTTCCGGAGAAGGCGTTGTTCCCGCTGTGTAGACAATCTCACTTTTTTCAGGGAAGGTTGACCGATCGACGGCCAGTGCGGCCACTGTACAGATTCCTGTATCGAGGGTGAAATCGTTTAAATACAGCTCAACATTGTTTTTCCTGAATTTTTCCAACAGTTCAAGGGCAACAGGGTCACGAACCGAGGAGACGTCGATGCTCGGAGTCGCGTATTTATGGCGGTTCACCAGTGAGCAGACATGACGTTCGACGACTTCGCAGATCCCCTGCAAAGCAGCTTCTTCTATTGTATTTCCAGCCGAAGGACCGTTGAATTCATTGATCGCAAAAAACCAGGAGAAAGGTACCAGCACGTCCTCGCCTCGAGTAATGTTTTTGGCCCAAGTCCATTGCAGCGGAATGCCCTCGAGCAAGGCCTCGAGAGATTCAACCGTTGTTGTGTTATCATGCACTGATTTGAGCAGCAGTTCAATATCCAGCACCGGATACCCTTGGGCCCGCATGGCCCTGTAATCACCGGAAATAAAATTGTCGCTGTTGTTCTTGAATGAGAAGAATGAGAAACGCTCGGCGAGTTCCATACAGGCAGAAGCCTCAGCCTGTATGGCGGAGGCACCTTTTCCCATCTGTTTTTTTGTGCCGGTCAGGGCCTGGGCATCTTCACCACAAATACTGAAATAAACAGGGATATCCAGCCGGCCATTGTCTATTCTTTTCACCTCATTAAGAATGACAAAATCAAGTGATTCTATTTTGTTATAAAATTTTTCCAGTGTAGCCTCAGGACGGATTGCCTTGTCCTGGTCATGAGTAAACGTTTTGAGGCAGTCCTGGAAGGCAAGGCATGTTTTTTTCATTGATTTTCAGAGGTATAAGATATTTTTTTAAGAGAAACCCGAAAGGCAAGGACCATGCGGGAAGATTGAGTAAGATTCTTTCAATTACGACAGCTGATAAACACATTCATGAAATTGGGTAGGAGAAGAGAGAGTGGAATTCAGGGTGTACCTTGAGTTGACGACAGATCCTGCTTAATTTTGGCAATACGATCACCCCAGACCTTGGCAAAGGTGCATCGCACAATCCGTTTATTTTTTCCGGCGTTTTCCAGCCGGATATGCAAATGATCTTCAGGCAGCAAATCCTGCCCTCTTTCAGACCATTCTATCACAGTAAGCCCCTTGAGGTAAAAATATTCGTCAAGGCCGAGATCGACTATCTCAGAGGAATCATTCAGGCGATAGAAATCCATATGATACAAGGGAATCCTGCCCGGGTATTCATGGAAAATGGCAAAGGATGGACTCGTGACATAATATGTCGAGGGGACCTGCAATCCAACAGCTATCGCCTGAGCGAGGGTAGTTTTGCCTGCTCCCAAATCACCGTCAAGACAGATCACCTCCCCGGGTTGGGCCAGTTCGCCAAGCATCTTTCCCAGGAGCACAGTTTCAGTTAACGATTCGAGATGCATACTGAGTGCGTCCATTTCTGCCACTTATCCCCACCGCTAGTATTTCCCCCTCAAGCTCTCTGAAAGGAATTTCCTCGATAAAAAAACCCCGGCTGACAGCGATTTTCTGCCACCCGGGGTTTTTAAAAATTTTTCTCTCGATTTCAACCGAGCTTACTCACATTTTCAGCCTGCAAACCTTTATCAGTCCTGGCAACCGAAAACTCAACAGACTCACCTTCTTCGAGACTCCTGAAACCTTCTCCCTGAATGGCACTGAAATGGACAAAAACATCTGCTTCCCCGTCAGGTCGTTCCAGGAAACCATACCCCTTACTGGCATTAAACCATTTCACCTTCCCTTTAACACGCTCAGACATACGTTCAACCTCCAGTGTAGTGACAAGACCTCGCTTCCCGTCAATAAAGTATCGGCCATGGCCCATATTCAAGCAGTGTTCCGCACTCCAAGGAACGTCATTGCTTCATAGCAGAAAAAAAATAACAGCGTCAAGAAAAATATTTTTCAACGAGAGAACAAAGAGTTACCCACCGAAATTACATGAATAAAACAAATTACAGCTAAGAAAACAAAAGAATCAGCAATATGACTCAGGGCCTCCCGTCTTTAGCCCACCAGGTCATCAGCAACTGGATATAATTATAATACAATGGCAGCTTGGCAGGTTGTTGAAATTTATCATAATAGCTGAGCCGATGCCCATCCAGATACCAGTTCGGCACGAGATAAAAACCGTACCAGAGAACACGATCAAGTGCCTTGCATGCGGCTGTCAATTCTTCCTGATTTTGAGCATAAATGATTTTCTCGACAAGATAGTCGACTGTCGGAGATTGAATTCCTGCATAATTATTAGAGCCTTTTTGCTTCGCGGCCTCTGAGTGCCAGAAATTACGCTGCTCATTGCCGGGCGACTGAGACTGACCGTAAACATGGACGATCATGTCGAAATCAAACTTCTGCAGCCGTTCTTCATAAAGGGCCGGGTCGATGGTTCTATAGCGAACCTGCATGCCGAGTTTTTCCAGGTTCTTCACATAGGGCGCCATAACCCTTTCAAAGGTTGCTGAAGACAGGAGTATTTCAAAGGCAAATGCTGTGCCTGCAGTGTTTTTCAAAACTCCGTCCTTGATCGACCAACCTGCATCGGCCAGGAGTTGCCGGGCTCTCTGCAAGTTTTCACGCAGTCCTTTTGGCCCGTTAGTCATCGGTGCCTGCAGCGGTTTTGAAAAGACCTCGGGTGGCAGTTCGTTGCGAAATTTCTCAAGATGTGTCAATTCCAGTCCTTCCGGGAGTCCGGTCGCTGCCAGATAGGAATTACTGAAGAAGGAATTGCTTCGACTGTACTGGCCAAAAAACAGCGATTTATTCGTCCATTCGAAATCAAAGGCAAGCCCCATCGCCTCTCGAACCTTTCTATCGTCAAACAAGGGATTTCTGGTGTTCATCAGAAACCCCTGTAGGCCGGCATTGTTAGCGTGGGGGTAGAGTTTCTTGACGATCTTCCCCGATGAAAATTTATCGCCCACCATATCCCGAACCCATTGCTTGGCAATGTTCACCGACATGAAATCAAACTCACCTGCCTTGAAGGCTTCCAGGGCGACCACCGGATCCTTGTAGTATTTGATGGTAATTTCGTCGAAATTAAACATTCCCTTCCTGACCGGATGATCCTTGGCCCAATAATCGGGGTTGCGCTTGTAGGTAATAGATTTTCCCGGCTTCACCTCGGCAACAGTATAGGGTCCGCTGGCAATGGGCGGTCGCAGGACATCCTGGCTCTTGACACCTTCACCGAAGCCATAGGTGCTGTAGAATGCCTTCGATAGTACCGGCATCTGGCAGGCGATCATTTCCAGTTCCCGGTTGGCCTTGGCAAAACGAAATCTGACCTTTGTGTCATCAAGGACATCTGCGCCGACAATGTCATTATAGTAATACGAATAAAAAGGATGAGCCTTGTCGCTCTTCAGCATATCGAGAGTAAACGCAACGTCTTTGGCCGTCAGTGGAGTGCCATCAGAGAAATGAGCCTGAGGATGGATCGTAAAGACGACGGAGAGATTGTCCGGTGCAATAGCAATATCTTTGGCGATGAGACCATACTGCACCGATGGTTCATCGAGACTGCTCTCTCCAAGAGATTCAAAGACAAAGTTATCTATACCGAATGGAGCGACACCTTTCAGCGTGAAGGGATTCATCTGGTCAAAGCTGCCAATGCTGTGAAGGATCAGCTTTCCTCCTTTTTTCGCATCTATCGAGGCGTAATCAAAGATTTTGGAATCCGGGCCATATTTTAGTTCACCTGAAAGGCCTACAGCATGTGTGGCGTGCAGTTGCACCGATGACAAGAGGATTGTGACAACTGCCGCGATGAGAGAAAGAAAAAGACGCATAAAAGACATTCTCCAAAATGTGGCAAAAGCAATGATGGATAAGCAAATAGCTTACAAGATGATCAAAAAAACGATAATTATAGGCTCGCAACCGCATTATTTTTCGAGTAAATTATTAGATTCACGGCTGCGTTCCGGTCAGGATTATATAAACATGGATCGTCTGAATTATCAAATTCAACTTTTTTTGCCAGACTCATCACCCAATTCTTATCATCTGGAGTTCATCAATGGGAAAAACTATAGCTGAAAAGATCTTCGCAGCTCACCTTCGCGATACCCCCTCAGCTGACAACATGGTGCTGAATATCGATGTGGTTATGTGCCATGAAATCACTACTCCGATCGCCATCATGGATCTTGTCGAAAAGGGCATGGATCAGGTGTTCGACAGGACAAAGATCAAGGCAGTTATCGACCATGTCACTCCGGCCAAAGACTCAAAGACCGCGATGCAGGGAAAAATTATGCGCGATTGGGCAAAACGCCACAACATTGAAGATTTCTTTGATGTGGGAGCAAACGGTGTATGCCATGCCCTGTTTCCCGAAAAAGGCTTTGTCCGTCCCGGATATACTGTAATCATGGGCGATTCACACACCTGCACGCATGGTGCCTTTGGCGCCTTTGCCGCAGGCGTCGGTACGACAGACCTCGAAGTTGGCATATACAAGGGGGTTTGTTCTTTTCGGGCCCCGAAGACCTTGAAAATAATCATCAACGGACAGTTGCAAACGGGAGTCACTGCCAAAGATGTTATCCTGTCTGTTATTAAAAAGCTGACAGTCAACGGTGGCACGGACAAAGTTATTGAATTTGTTGGCCCAGTTGTTGATTCCATGGGCATGTCGGCAAGAATGACTATCTGCAACATGGCGGTTGAGGCAGGAGCCACCTGCGGCATTTGCCTGCCCGACAAGGTGACGGCGGAGTATCTCTGGCCCTTCATAAAAGACCAGTATGCATCGATTGATGATGCAGTATCGGATTTTGCCAAATGGCATTCCGACCATGATGCCGAGTATACGGAGATACTAGAATTTGACATCTCCGATCTGGTTCCCCAGGTCACTTTTGGCTTCAAGCCAGATCAGGTCAGAAATATCGACGAGATGGCCGGCACTCCTGTCGATCAGATTTATATCGGTTCCTGCACCAACGGCCGTATTGAAGACCTGCGGGACGCCGCTCTCCTACTCAAAGGCAGGACCCTGGCGAAAGGTGTTCGAGGAGTTGTAACACCGGCCACGCCTAAAATTTTCAGCCAGGCCCTTGAAGAAGGACTCATCAAAATTTTCATGGATGCAGGTTTCTGCGTGCTCAACCCAACCTGCGGCGCTTGTCTCGGCATGAGCTCCGGAGTATTGGCCGAGGGGGAGGTCTGCGCCTCGACCACCAACCGAAATTTCAATGGCCGCATGGGCAAAGGAGGCATGGTCCATCTCATGAGCCCGCTTTCCGCAGCTGCCGCCGCCATTACCGGGGTCATTACCGACCCGAGAAACTACCTGTGATACAATAATTAGAGGTTTACGATATGAAAGAATTTGGCGGCCCGGCAGTTTTTCTCGATAGAAACGACATCAACACCGATGAGATCATTCCAGCGAAATATCTCACCGAGATAACCAAGACAGCCCTTAAACCCCACCTCCTCGAAGACCTTCTTTTGGACGGACAGCCGTTCGACAGCCAGTCTGAAGGCATGAAGCAGGCCAAGGTGGTTGTCACGCGCGCCAATTTTGGCTGTGGCTCCTCTCGGGAGCACGCAGTCTGGGCCTTTGAGGTCAATGATATCAATGTGATTATCGCCGAAAGTTTTGCCCGGATCTTCAGACAAAATATGTTCAATTGCGGGATCCTTGCAATCGAACTGCCCAAAGTGGAACTCGACCGACTCTTTGCAATGCAGGGTTCCATCCAGATCCGCGTCGATCTGCAGGCCAGCACCATGACAGCCATCTCTGACAATCCAACTCAGCAGGAGGTCACCTGTTCGTTCCAGATGAACTCCCTGGACCGCGATCTCGTTGCTGCCGGCGGCTGGCTTGCGTTCGCCGATCAGCGGTATTGACACTTCATTGTTTCTTGCACTCAATTAAAAAGGCCACCGACTGATCTCTTCAGAAGAGTCAACCGGTGGCCTTTTTATTCACGTATTTTCAGAGGAAACTACAAGCCCAACTCCTGGAGCCGCCGAACAACTTCTTCCTGCTCCTGGTTGAGTTCTTTGGGTACTGCGACCCCAAGACGGACATACATATCTCCGCGATCCTCCCCCAATGGACCTATGGGCAATCCGTGGCCTTTAAGCCGAAGCCTCGACTCGTTGACCGAACCGGGTGGAATGGTCACCGAGAATTTCTTGCCTTCAAGGGTCTCAACTTCCACCTTTGTTCCCAGGCACGCCTCGCTGTAGGAAACGAGTTTTTCCACCACAAGGTCATCACCCTCACGGCTGAATCGATTGTGAGGTGCAATATCTATTTTCAGATAGAGGTCTCCTGGTGGCCCTCCGGCAGGTGAGGCGCCGCCCTTTTCTTTCAATCTTAATTTTTTTCCCTCTTCTATCCCTTTGGGGATTTTGACGCTGACATTCTTGGCAGAGCCATTGGAGCGCAGGCTGATATTCCGCTCAGCGCCAAACATGACATCTTCCAGGGTAACGGTTACCTGGTAGGTGAGATCCTGGCCTTTCGCCGGTTGACCGCAACCTCCCGATCCGCATCCGCCTCCCCCCATATCCTGACCGAAAAATGAATATCTCCCCCCGTTGCCGCCATTCCCTCCCATACCTGAACGGAAGTGAACGTTCTGCTGGGCACCTCCACCAAAATTAAATTGCCGCAGAATATCGTTTATATCGAAGTTGCGGAAAATATCTTCCTGCGAATATCGCTGATGGAAATTAGAGGAGCCATAGGTGTCATACTGCTTTTTTTTCTCAGCATCAGACAGTACGGCATAGGCCTCACTGATCTCTTTAAATTTTTCCTCTGCTGACTTGTCTCCACTATTCTTATCGGGATGATATTTCAAGGCAAGTTTTCTATAGGCCTTTTTTATCTCAGCAGGTGTGGAGCTCTTGGTTACACCAAGTGTTTCGTAATATTCCATTACAGTTGCATGACAATGTACGGGTGGATCTACCAGCTTCTCATGATGGAGAAAATCTGTTCCTTGTGTCTGTTCCTCTCTGCACAATATGTCGGCTTGGATATGAGGTCAAGACTGCATCTTCAGGGAAAAACTCAGAACACTGCGGGTTGAGACCCGGAAATATCTCCAAGCCACTCCATGTACCCGAAGCTGCGCACTTCCTAGAACGGCACATCTTCCCCAGTGCCCATCATTCCTGGAGGAGGTTCAGGAAATGATGAATCCTGATAGCTACCACCATAGCTGTCCTGGTCAGTTCCACCACGAGAACTCAACATCTTCATTTCACGGGCAATAATTTCAGTGGTATATTTTTCATTGCCGCTCTGATCGGTCCATTTACGTGTCTGGATCTTTCCCTCTATATAGACCTTCGATCCTTTGTGCAGATACTCACCGCAGATCTCGGCAAGACGGGACCAGGCTACCACCCGGTGCCATTCTGTCTGGTCCTGCATCTGACCGTCTTTCCCTTTGAACTTCTCGGTCGTGGCCATCCGAAATGTTGCCACCGCAGTCCCGCTCTGGGTATACCTGATCTCCGGATCGGCACCGAGGTTACCGATAAGAATGACTTTATTTACCATGATCTGTTCTCCTTAAAAGGTAATCACACTGTTTAATCGACAAATTAACTGAGCCGCAGTATACGATAGAATTTTCAAACGACAAGTTTTTATCTCCGAGCTAAAGTGAAATTCTGCAGAAGAAAAACAGGCTGGCTATCAAGGCCTGGGCATTTTCCCAACCGGAAAAACTGTTCGATCCAGCATGGCAGCTATACTGCCAAACTGATCGGGAATATATCCCATCACCTCCTGCCATATCTCCCTGCTTTCCATACAGAAATAGATACAGGTCCCGACTGCTGCCCGCTCTTTGAGCAGAGTATAGATATGACGATACAATATTGTACGATTTTTTCGGTAGTACCGTGACTTACCGTCGAGTCCCTCGATAAATTCCTGGAAAAATATGCGCGATCCAGGGAAACGATCAATGCCGATTTCCTTGAGTTTCGGCAGATAGCGCAAAGCGCCCAGCGATATCCAGGCAATTGACTGTTTCGGCACCGATTGAAACAACAAATCAATTGTCTCTCTGTATCCATCCTGCCAGCCCGGATAATCGATCAGGGGATCAAAATGAAACGCCAGTTTATATCCCCATTCCGCACAGACTCTTGCGGCCTCAAGACGTTCAGCTAAAGTTGCCGATCTCAGTTCTTCCCGACCCATGATTGCAGGACTGTTGAGAGACCAGGCGATCACCGTGTGGCCGTTGTGTTCAAGATTTTGCAGATTTTCAATGACCGCACTCTTGGTTTTCAACTCAAGAACGGCATTTTTTTTCCTGGCGAAATATTCCACCAGGATCTTACTTAAACCTGTCAACCGGTCGAGAGCCAAGGAGTCGGTGAACTCTCCAGTGCCAATCCTGAACAGGCGATCGGGCTCGGCATCAAGTGCCGCATCAAGCTCAGAGAGCATAGCCTCGATATTGACATAAAAAGAAATCCAAGGATTATTGAGATATGCCTGAAGAATGCAGTAGACGCAGTCCATCGGGCAGTTCATACCGGTATTCAGCACGTGGTAGGAGCAGCACTGATATTCCCTGGTTCCCGGGCAAGGTTTGAAAAACTGACCTCTATTAATACTGAGAAAGAGATGCTGTTTGCCGGCTCCGAGGTTTTGAGGATAATCGCAGTCAAAACGTACGGGCTCCTCCCGGTCGGCTACAACTGACCAAGGCAACCCTGCCCGGTCGAGTATTTCCTGGGTGTAGGCTAGTTGCAGGCAGCTTTCCTCAACATGAATATGTTGCAGATATCGGGAAGGATCTTTCCATGAATTCATTATCTTCATACTTTCAGGGTAATTCCGAGTAAATAGATGAGGTGTTTTCAAGCGCTGCAATCAGGTCAAGGCAACGGTTGCCTTCTGCAATATTCCCGTGATTCAAACAACCTTTTCCGTAGACCTTGCATTTTTTCAGCAGTTCTCGCTGTGTCTGCAATCTCTGAAAATCTGAGAGCCTTTCGGAATTCAGCAACCTCAATAAGGAGTCGATGCGAAAACGATCCATGCCTGTACGATATTGAAAAGAGACCTGATCCTCACGCCCCCCTTCTTTTATCGTCAATGCCTGCCTGACCAGAAGAAATGCATGCCGGCAACTGACCCGCAGCCAAAAGTCAAAATCTTCACAGCAACGCATCGATTCGTCAAAAACACCGACCTCGGATATCAGGGATTTTTTTAGCATTACTGTCGACATACCGACAGCACAGAGTTCGAGACAGTGATCAAAAATTTCGCCATGGCGTGGTATGTGTCGCTTCCTCTGGTTGAGATGCCGGCCATTTCGAAGCCAGCGCTCAAGGGTGTGACTGATGAGATATTCCGGCTCGTCTTTCAGCATATTATATTGGATCTCAAGCTTTTTCCTCCGCCAGTGATCATCTGAATCAAGAAATGCGATCGTTTCGCAACGGGCCATTTTCATCCCGAGATTTCGGGCGGCGGCCGGCCCTTTGTTACTCTGGGAAAAAATCCGGATCTCGCCTCCCTGATAATTATTCGACAACACTGCTAGATCCAAGAGGCTGCCTTCTGTCGAACCATCATCGACAATAATGATCTCCTCACAATCCACCGACTGGTTAAAAACTGAG
>JAIFKM010000157.1 GCA_020049575.1 Desulfobulbaceae bacterium | reverse complement strand
ATGGCGGGATTGCTTTCCAATTCTTTGGCTGCTGCAAGGGCTGCGAGAAATTCGGAATAGAAATTGCGCGAGGCAAATTTGAAATGACCTTCACTGTATTCTTTGAAAATGCGTTCATAGGAACCCTTGTCCCTCAGGGCCCGTTTCATGCCGCCGGTGCCGTAGTTGTAGGAGGTCAGCGCCAGGGGCCAGCTGCCCAGGAGGTTGTAGCTGTTCTTCAGGTATTTTGCTGCGGCATGGGCGGCAATCAGGGGATCTCCTCGTTCGTCGACGGCTGTGTCAATTCGCAGATACTGTTTGCCGGTGCTGTGGGTGAACTGCCAGATTCCGGATGCCCCAAGTTTGCTGTAGGCTTTTGTGTCAAAAGATGATTCGACATGGGGCAGGTAAGCGAGATCTCCAGGAAGATTATAGGAGCGGAAGATTTTTCTGATTGCGGCCATATAGGCACCTGAGCGGACGACTCCCTCGCGGAAGCGTTCCTTCTGGCCGGTCTGCACCCGGATTTCATCGACTGCACCAGTCATTTTTCTGGCCTTTCCCTTGCCCTGGAACAATGCTGCTACGCGCCGTTCTTCGGCATTTCCAGGGGCACTGCGCGACAGCTTCCGGAGGATGGCGGCGTAGTGATTTTTCTTGCTATCAAGCAGCATTTTATTGACTTTCTGAGCACCTGGCAGTTGCGTGTCCATGACTGTTACAGTCTCGTAGATGATCGAGAGATCGTTTTTATCGTGGATTACTGCGGTATTCAGCGAATATTTGGTGTAGATATCTTTCCAGAAACGGACGTTATCCTCTATGACAGGATAAAGGGGAAAATCGGCATCATCCGCGGCCGCGAGGGCCGAGCCGGATTGCCCCAGCACCAGGCATACGAGAAGCATGGCAAATATGTTCATGCGGCGTGCGAGACAAAAGCGGGTGGGGGAAAAAGATCTGTTCATGCGAGATATACCGAGGGAAAAAAGAATCATATAAGCTTTTATATCACAACGGATGACGTATCGGAATAGTTTTCACTCAGTTTTCATCCCGAAATAATTGAAAGTTACAGTTGGACAATAAAGGAAAGAATTATGTATACCCCCATTCTGGCATCACTGGGCTATATCATCTCTGCCGATCGCAGGAGTACTCTGCTGGTACATAGAAACCGCCGGGCTGACGACCAGCACCTTGGCAAATATAACGGCCTGGGCGGCAAAATGGAGCCGGGTGAGGATATCTATCGCTGCCTTGTCCGGGAAATCTATGAGGAAGCGGGAATTGTCTGCGAAAAATCTGTGCTGCGCGGAACGATCAACTGGACAGGATTCGGTCCTCACGGCGAGGATTGGTTCGGTTTCATCTTCCGGGTCGATGTGTTTTCCGGGGTGCCGAAACGCAGCAATGAAGAGGGAGAATTGCTCTGGGTGGACATCGACAAGGTCGACACTCTGCCTATGTGGGAAGGGGACAGGTATTTTCTGCCGCTGGTCTTTGACGACGATCCACGGACCTTCCATGGGTATATGCCCTATCATAATGCTACGCCTTTGTCCTGGCAGTTCACTCGTATCTAGAAAGATTCCGAGCAAGCAGTCGCCAATCTGAACAACTCAAAAATGGGCTGTCTCTGTTAAAACTTGCGGAGAAAAAAGGGCATGGTATAGTCTGCAGGCAGTGCAGTTTTATGATGAAGAATTACAGCCAAAGGAGCAAAAAATATGAAGCAGGAAACTGAATTGGAACGTCTTGAAAACTTTGTGAGCAGTCTCTTGGCTCGCTATAATGAACTCAAGGATGAGAATGCCAGACTTGAGCAGGATGTGATTGATAAGGATGGAATTATCGAGGATCTCCGGGGCAGTCTGGCCCAACTGGAGTCGGAGCGCAGCGAGATCAGCGACAGGGTCGGCGGTATTATCGACCAGATCGAGCAGTGGGAGAAGACCAATCCGGGGAACACCGGGAAAAAAGCCGTATCGGAAGGCGCTGAAGGGCGGGTGCAGGCCAGCCTCTTTTCTTTTGAACCTGGCAACAGCAAAGAAACCGGGAACGACTGAGGGTAAGGACGCATCAGCGATTGGTGATATCTCAGGATGAAGAGGCTGGAAGGCAAATGTCCGATCTGGAAAGATTAGTTCGATTTAAACTCCTTGGACAGGAATACTCCTTCTATACCGGTGCCTCAGAGGCAGAGCTGGAGGCGGTGTTTGCTCTGGTAAAGTCTCTCATCGAAGAGAATGTCGGGGGGGCCAAAGGGACATTGCCCGTTAGCAAGGTGGCAATTCTGGCATGTCTGAATATTGCCTCGCGATATGTTCAAATGGAACAGGAATTCGATCGATACAGAGAGAATGCCGAGAGACGGATTGGCAAGCTCAACGAGCGAATAAGATTGCGACTTTGTGATGAATAGTTTGTCCTGGTATTATATGTTTTCGTTTGCCGAAAAGTCTGCTATACTGGAAATGTACAGAAGTAGTATATGATCACGAACGAAGTGTTTTTTTGAATTATTTGGTGTTCCGCATCTTGTCTTGATATGCGGAAAAAAGGATTTTCCCTGCGCTGTTGGTGATTTGCAGTGTGTGTTGAGCCAACTCTCTTAAAAAGGGTACCTCCACTGCTAGTAGAAGGAGAATCGTACGCGAATTTCCTGACGTTATCATGAGGCTGCCCACCTAATTCATTAGGTTTAACTGTCCTGCGGACACGGCAGTGTGGGGAAATATTTCAGTCAAGATGGACCCGGAGTTCATCTTGTTTTGATATATCCAGTGCGGCGAAGGATTTGCGGGAGGGAATCATCCTCTTGTGACTTTCCGTATCTGGAAAAAAGAAGATTGACGGCAGAAATGCTGTGAAAGCAGAATTAACCGAAATTGGGAAGCAGTGTTGCTTTTTCACAATATTATCTCATAATTCTCTCTCTAAAAGAGGATATATGAAAGTGCAATCTCGGATGATGTTCCGGGATGCTTCGTGATGGGAGGCTGTAGTCGTACGGGCAGACGATCTTTTGATTCGATGGTACCGGACCCTGGATGTTCAAATCTGAAATAAGTTTTTGGGCATGCAGAGAGTCGACGGGACTGACGGATATGCACACATGACGTTTGTGTTGGTACGGCAGAGGAATCGTTTTCCCGCCTGATTTTCCCAAGGTACCTGCCTTGTTATTCCTGCTGGTCAGGATAGAGGCCAGGTCTCGATAGGCCGAGGGAGGATAGCTGCCGGGAGAGTGATCCGAGTATAAGGGTATCCCGTTATCCCTCTTCGTGGCGAGTCGAATTATCCCATGACGGGAGAGGGTTGATAGCGGCATTGGCAGGCAATAGCTCCTGGATATCCTTTATAAACCGCCCCCCCTCCTTGTTCTTCCCCAGCATCGGTTATCCCGCTTCTCCGCCATTCCTGTCACGTTGATCATTCCCCACGAAGAGGAATGTGTTCCCATGGGTATACTTAATCATCCCGTTGTATTCATCTGTCTTGGCATTTGTGCCGGATTTGTCATCGGTTTCTTCCTGAGAAAACGCTTTGTCGAAGGACATCAAAGCAACATCAAGGCGCAGAGCAAGCAGATTATTGAAAATGCTATTATTGAGGCCGAGCAGCTGAAAAAGGAGGCCCTTCTCCAGAGCAAGGAAGAGGCGTATCTGGTGAAGCAGGCCCTTGAGAAAGAACTCAAGGCTGAAAGAGACGAGCTGAAGGACGAAATGCGCCAGCTCAATAAAAAGCGTGAACTCCTGAAGGGCGAATGGGACAGCTTTGACGTCAAGCATGCGGAACTGCAGGTCAATGAAAAGCGACTGAAGCAGAAGGAGGCTGATCTTGATACGAAACACAAAGAGATTGATAATCTCATTGGCAAACAACGCTATGAGATGGCAAGGATTGCCGGTATCAGCCAGGAAGATGCCAAGAAGATGTTGATGGAATCTCTTGAAAGCGAGGCCAGGATGGACGCCGCCAAGCGTCTGGCCCGCATCGAGAACGAAATGAAGATGGAGGCGGACAGGAAGGGCAAGAATATTCTGGCGCTGGCTATTTCCCGCTATGCCGGTGATTATGTGGCCGACAAGACCGTTTCCATGGTGCCTCTGCCCAACGATGAGATGAAAGGGCGAATAATTGGCCGGGAAGGCCGGAACATCCGGGCCATCGAGGCTGCCACCGGCATCGACATTATCATTGATGATACGCCGGAAGCTGTAATCCTTTCAGGGTTCAATCCGGTGCGCCGGGAAATCGCTCGCTTAGCCCTGCTGCAGTTGATCAGCGATGGCCGCATTCATCCCGGACGTATCGAAGAGGTTGTGGCCAAAGTGACCAAGGAGCTTGAGCTGACTATCCGCGAGGCAGGCGAACAGGCTACCTTCGATGTGGGTGCGCACGGTGTGCATGTCGAGCTGATCAATATCCTTGGTCGTTTGAAATACAGGACGAGCTACGGTCAGAACGTTCTCCAACATTCTCTGGAAGTCGCGTTTCTCTGCGGTATCATGGCTGCCGAACTCGGTGTCGATGTGAAAATGGCCAAAAGGGCGGGACTTCTCCATGATATCGGCAAGGCGGTTGATCATGAGGTGGAAGGTTCTCACGCTATTATCGGTCGGGATCTGGCCAAGAAGTATGGCGAGCCTGAAGAGGTCGTCTATGCCATCGGGGCTCACCATGAAGACTTGCCTCCGCAGAGTGTTATAGATATTCTCGTACAGTCGGCGGATGCTCTCTCCGGAGCCAGGCCGGGAGCCAGAAAAGAGATGCTGCAGAGTTATGTCAAGCGTCTTGAAGATCTCGAAAATATCGCCAACTCCTTTAATGGCGTGGAAAAATCCTACGCCATCCAGGCCGGTCGTGATCTGCGCATCATCGTCGACTCGAAGAAAATCAAGGACAGCGATGCGTTGCTTCTGAGCCAGGATATTGCCAAGACCATTGAAAAACAGCTGACCTATCCAGGCCAGATTCGCGTCACAGTAATCCGCGAGACACGAGCAGTAGAATACGCCCGATAAGCTGATCTTAAATCAAAACTTTTTGACAGGAAATGAGCCGTCCTATGTTTTCCATAGATGAAGAGATTGCCCTGATAGAGCGGGGGGTTGTCGATTGTATTTCCCGTGAGGAACTCGTCAAAAAACTGAAAAAATCGCACGACACCGGTGTCCCCCTGAAGGTCAAGGCAGGATTTGACCCGACGGCTCCTGATCTCCATCTCGGCCACACGGTCCTGTTGCAGAAACTCAAGCATTTTCAGGATCTGGGACACGATGTATATTTTCTTATTGGTGATTTCACCGGCATGATCGGTGATCCCACCGGTAAGTCGGAGACCAGAAAGGCCTTGACCACTGAACAGGTTGCCCTCAATGCCGAAAGCTACAAGGAGCAGGTCTTTAAAATTCTCGATCCGGAAAAGACCAGGGTGGTTTTCAACAGTACCTGGCTGGGGAAGCTAGATTCCTACGACATGATCCGGCTGGCCTCTGAATTGACGGTGGCCAGGATGTTCGAACGGGAAGATTTCAGAACCCGTTTTGAGACTGGCAAGCCGATCTCGATCCATGAATTTCTTTATCCGCTCATCCAGGGATATGATTCTGTGGCCATGCAGGCCGATGTCGAGCTTGGGGGCACGGATCAGCTGTTCAACGTGCTCATGGGTCGAGACCTGCAGCGCTCAAGGGGACAGGAGCCGCAGATTGTCCTGACCATGCCTCTGCTTGAGGGACTGGACGGTGTCAACAAGATGAGCAAGTCTCTGGGAAATTATATCGGTATTACCGAATCAGCGGACAGTATCTATGGCAAGGTGCTGTCTGTTTCCGACGAGTTGATGTTTCGCTACTATGACCTGCTGAGTGATTTGAGCGGTTCTGAGATCGCCCTTCTGAAGGAGCAGATGCACAAGGGAGAAATTCATCCCAAAGAAGTGAAGAAAAAGCTGGCTCGTGAGTTGACGGCACGATTTCACTCGGTTGAGGCAGCCCGCGCGGCGGAGGAGAATTTCGAAAAGGTCTTCCAGCAGGGTGGGTTGCCGGACGAAATTCCCGAGGTCCGGCTTGCCGCGACTGGTGAGATTTGGCTTCCTCAGTTGCTCGTCGAGGCAGGACTCGTCAATTCCACTTCGGATGGCAGGCGGATGATGCAGCAGAACGCTGTGGCTCTTGATGGCCAGAAGATCGCCGACCCGGCGGCCAAGATTGAGACCAGAGGGGAGGTCCTCCTCAAGGTCGGCAAACGGCGTTTCTGCAAGGTGATTTTTGCCTGAGAGAAAAGAGGACAAACAGTAATAAAGAAGGGGGATTGTGCTGAGAGCACAATCCCCCTTCTTTATTACTGTTTTCAGGTGACACTGGAATTCGCGGAAGAATTCTCCTGGCGCCTGACTCTAATTGACAGAGCTTTGTTTCTTTTGTTGGCAGTCCCGGCAGATTCCGGAAAATTCAATATGGTGACCGAGTATCTCGTAGCAACTTGCCGCTGCTGCTGCCGAATTGATATGCAACTGGACGGGGATATCGATATCGTCCACCTTGCCGCAGGCCGTGCAGCGGATGTGGTAATGCGGATAAATTGTTGCGTCAAATCGTTTCTGCGTGCCACCAACCTCAATCTTCAGGATGACACCGCTATCCGCCATGAGGTCAAGATTTCTGTAGACTGTGCCGAGTCCGATGCGCGGCAGACGCTTACGCACCATGTCGTACACCTCGTTTGCTGTGGGGTGTGAGGTCACTTTGGCAAGCTCTTCGAGGATGATCTGACGTTGGGTGGTCAATCGCATGTTCGGAAGGTGGTCCATAACGTTTCCTCTGTGAAGAAGTTGTAGAGAACATAATGATAAGACTTATTAAGTGGCATAATATCTCAGTTTTGAATTAATTCAACGAAAAAATTGGCTTATGACATTTTCGGCACGGCATCTCTCTGCCGAAAACAGCACTTTGGCCAGATTACAATCGTTGGATTGAAAAAAACAGCTGCTAATCCTGATGGATTGCGCCATTTTCAAGATAGGGGTTGAAATAGCCGAATCGCAGTGGCGGAAACGTTTGTTGAAGAGTCTGCAGCCAGTTGCGAATGCCCATGGCTGGTTCATCCCGGGGAAATTCAAGGGAGCGAAAGTACCATTCCGGATCCATATTGAGATTGCGTAACTGGATGAAATCCGGTCGGCAGGATTCGACGAGCCGGCAGAGTGCGGCGAATTCCTTCTCGGAGTCTGTCACTCCGGGGAGGATGAAATAGTTGAGAGAGACAAAACGGCCGGCTTCCTTCATGAGTTGAATGGAGGTCTGCACATCGGCAAAGCTATAGCCGTTTGGTCGGTAATAGCGATTGTAATAGATCTCCTGGGTGGAGTTAAGGCTGACACGAAGGCTGTCCAGGCCAGCATCGATCAGGCGGGCGATGGAAGATGGCAGGCTGGCATTCGAATTGAGATTGATGGTTCCACGACTGGTCTGTTTTCTAATCAGGCGGATTGCTTTTTCCAACACCTCGGCCTGGAGCAAAGGCTCGCCCTCGCAGCCCTGGCCGAAACTGACTATGGGTTTTGGCGCCTGGTTGAGGTGGTTGACCGCCATCTGGCTGATTTCTTTTGGCGTCGGCACAAAGGTGATCCGCTCCTGAGTAGAGGGGCAGCAGCCTGATTTCTGAAGTGAGATGCAGCCGAGACAGCGGGCATTGCACGTCGGCGAAGTCGGTAGCGGTGCCTCCCAGCGTCCGAGAAAGTAGTTGCGGGCAGCCGGGCAGCCATAGACAAGGCAGCACTTGCCCAGATGCTGGATCAGTCTGTTGTCCTTGTGCTGCTTCAGCATTTTCCTGGTTTTCTGCTCGACAGCGGACTGTGTGTATTGATCGCTGTCCTGACGTTTGTCTGGGTCACTGCGGAAAGCCGCAACCCAGAAACGGTCATCATGCCATCCCACGGCAGTATAGGCGAACAATGGCAGGAGAGGAGACTGCTGGCTGCTTTGGAAGGCACTGGTGAGAATGGCGGTGTGTGCCGGCGCCATGAAAGCGGCCACGGCCTGTACCATTTCACCTGGATCGAACGGAGAATCCTCAACAAGCAGCGGTGTGCCATCCTCTGGATCGAAGCCAACGGGCAGGCGGCCGGGAAGAACAAACAATTCGCTCCCGGGAGGCAGTGGAATGAGATCGGTTGTGGCCGGCATTACAAATCGGCCATTACTCATGCCGGCCATGGTGAGGGGAGGGTAGTCAACTATCGCGCCGTTCTTGTCGGCAAAGACCAGCGAAGGAAGATCTCGCGGATGGTTCACATTCACGCGGTACGGAGGCTTTTGAAGACGGAATCAACAGCCAGGTATATATCCAGGTCATCTCCGAAAACATCCTGGATGTCGGGATGGTTGATCAGGTCTTCAACGATATACTGGGTAATGTAGAGGCTCACGACATTCGGATCCTGGGCCAAGGTGCGAACAGGTGCGATCTTCATCTGCAGCTCGAAATCTTCGAGAAAACCCAGGCGTTTGAGCTGTTCCTCGAAACACTCGCGTATGCCCTGCACCGAGTGGGTCTCAATAATCTCTTTGTCCAGCAGTCTCTGTACCAGTTTGGCAGACAAAGCCTCGGCGTTGTCCTTTGCCTGATGAAACATCTTCCGTCTTTCCTGCTCGCGTTTACGGTCGATGGCGCGGATGGTCTTGTCTGTGGCACGATTCGCGCTTATATGAACTTTGGCCATGAATTTCTCCAGGTGTAGTGTCTCCAGGTCCGGGCGGGCGGGGACAGGTGATTAGTATATATATGAATGAACCTTGTTATATAAACTGAAACGTTAATTATCACTACTGTAAAGTTCGGCGAATTCCCTCATTTCTTGTGCCTGTCCGTCGGGGAGAGCCAGTTCGTATCGCTGCAGATATTCTGCTGCCATCCTATGGGTATTGAATATCGGAATGTTCAGCAGAAGGTTCTTCACTCCTTTGTCGAGAAAGACGTTCTCTTTGGATTTGTCATAAAATGATTGAAGAATCAATGGCAGCAAAAGATAAAATTCACTCGAATCCTCAAAGTAGAGCAACTCCTCCCGTGACTCGCTGAGGCTGGCGCTGTCTATCGGCCCCTCATGCCCGAATTTCCAGCCGGTGGCGCCGTCGTGATACCCTTCAACCCACCAGCCGTCCATGATAGAGATATTGGGGACACCGTTCATGGCCGCCTTCATGCCGCTCGTGCCGGAGGCCTCGAGAGGCCTTTTGGGGCAATTCAGCCATGAGTGGACCCCTGCTACCAGCAGTTTTGCAATCTTCATGTCATAGTTTGGTATGAAGATTAACTTTATCAGGCCATTGCTTGATCTGTAGAGCACTTCCTGGAGATCGATAATTCGTTTGATCACGGTTTTGCCCGGTTCGTCGGCAGGATGGGCCTTGCCGGCAAAAATGAAATTTATCGGCCAGTTATGGGCAACAGATATCCGGCAGAGCTGCTCGATATCATTGAAGATTAGATCAGCTCTCTTGTAGGTGGAGAAGCGTCTGGCAAAACCGACGGTGAATACATCCGGCTGCAGGCGCACATTGTCGCCGATGAGAGTGGACAGATAGTTCGGCGGATCGATCCAGGTCTCGGTCATTTGGTTTCTGTGGAGAAGGAGCATCTCGTTGACAGAGTCGATCAGGGCATGTGTATCGTGTTGCCAAGCCAGTTGCAGCCTTTTCTTAAATTCCTGATCGTTGGCGAGCTCGCCGGCTTTGGCGAAAACACCGGGATTGTGCCGCCAATTGGTCAGTTGCGGCGTAGTATCGAAGATCTCTGCCCGAGCCTCGCTTATCCAGGTAAGATGGTGGACACCGTTGGTAATTGCGGAAATTTTGTGGGCAAACTGGGGAAATTGACGGTGTGTAACATCGCGATGCAGACGACTGACGCTGTTGGCTGAACGGTTGACATGCATTGCCAGGTTCGTGAAGTTGTAGGAATGCGGGTTCTCATCGTCATGGGCGAGAATGTCGAGAATTCTATGACATGAATTTTGGCTGATGCCGGAATACAGGGCTTTGGTGAAACGGTCATGGCCTGCTTTTACCGGGGTGTGGATGGTGTAGACCAGGTGCTCAGCGGCAATCCTGGCTGCCTGCAATATCTGCTCGTCGGTTGCCGCTTCGAGTCTGTCGTGTTTGAGCATAGCAGTAAGTTCATCGGCGATAAGCTGGATAGCCAGAACAACACCATGCTGTTCATTCAGGTGGAATGTTTTCGGGCAAAACCCTAATGCCCGGAGGGCGGGAAGTATGCCTGTTCCCAGCATGCGGCGCTGAATGGCCTTGATTTCAGACGATTCGGCGTTGTAGAGCTGGGATGCAGCGCTGCGGATCAGGCTGGGGGTTTTGGGGAGGCAGTAATCGAGGAGAATCTCAGGGACAAAAAAATCGAGAGAATTGCTGACTTCCATTTTCATCCAGACATGGGCGGATGCAATAGTCTCGTGGTCGTATTCATTGAAGAAGGGGATGTCGATCTGCAGGGGGCGCCCCGAACCATCCGGATCCTTGAGCAGATAAAGACTTGGTGTGCTCTCCGGTTGCCATTCGACATTCTGTGAAATCTGGCCCAGTTGCGAATCGACATACTGAGCAAAGTATCCTTTACGGTAAAGCAGGCTGATGGCGACTACCGGCAGTCTGCAGTCTGCATAGCTTTTCAGTGTATCGCCGGCGAGGATGCCCAGGCCGCCGCTATAGTTGGGGATTTTCTGGGGGCCATGGAGAAATTTATCAATGAACTCCAATTCGGTTTGATCTGCTAATTCCAGGTCGGCTTCTTTCTGCAGTTTTCCCCTGATAGGGCTATAGACGTCTGGATCGGCGCCGATTTCCATGGAAATATAGGCTACCGAATTTCCGTCAGGATCTGTGAGCTGACTCCATACATGGTCAAATGTTTCCTGGCTGATACCAAAAAAGTCGCCATACTGATTCGTGGCGTGCATGTTTTTCGCTAATTCCTCGGAGGCGGCGTGCTGGCGTGCGTTCATGGTGTTCAAAATTCTTCTAAAAAAAAACTGGGGTAAAATCGGCGGGCCAATAATGAATGACGGCCAATTTTTTGCAAGTGGCTTCGTTTGCTAACAATATGACAGCACGTTTGATAAGTACATCTTCTTTTTTTCGAGGAATCCATTTTGGCCCAAAATAGTGCTTGAATATTTAGTGGCATTCTTTGTATATAGCGAGGTAACAAAAAAAATGGGCCTTGTCGGTGGTGTT
Source organism: Desulfobulbaceae bacterium (assembly GCA_020049575.1). GTDB lineage: Bacteria > Desulfobacterota > Desulfobulbia > Desulfobulbales > Desulfocapsaceae > Desulfoprunum. The sequence continues at coordinate 12,629 of JAIFKM010000157.1, read as the reverse complement.
CGCTGGAGGTATTATATTTCGGGCTGTCCGCCATTTTTTTTACCCATATCATATCGAACTATAGGAGGTTTCGTGATGATGAAGAGATTTCAGGTTGTTGTACCTGCGTTGTTGTGCGTGTCTATCCTGACACTGACAGGTTGCGGAAAAAAAGCAGATACAGATGCTGCTATGAAAACAGAGGCGGCTACTGAGTCTTTGGATACCAAGGGCACCGGTATTTCTGAGGGTCGTACCTCTGAAGGTATGCTTCCTGTTTATTTTGATTTTGACTCATCTGCAATTAAAGAAGATCAGAATTCCCGCATGCAGGTAAACTCCGATTTCATCAACAAAGGTACAGTAAATGTACGTATTGAAGGCAACTGCGACCCACGCGGCACCAACGAGTACAACATGGCTCTTGGTGAGAGACGTGCTCAGGCTGCTAAAAAAGCTCTCCTTGGAATGGGCGTTGCTGAAGCCAAACTCACCACCGTCAGCTATGGTGAAGAGCGCATCCTTCTGCACGGCGAAGACGAGCTGTCCTGGGCACAGAACAGACGTGACGATTTCGTTATCGTAGAATAATTTCTGATTGAGTGCAGTATTCCCGGCTGAGTGGTTCTATTGATCTAAAGGAGAGGATGATGGTTTTTAAGAGGATTTTGCTCGTAGGCATGTTTCTCATGCTCGCTGGATTTTTTGCTGATGGCGTCAAGGCTGCCGATATGAAAATTGGTGTCATGAACGTCCAGAAGATCATTATCCAGTGTGAAGCGGGTAAAGAAGGCAAGGCCCGTTTCGAAGTGAAAATGAAGGAACTGCAGGGCAAGTTCAAGCAGGAAGAAGAAACTTTGACCGCCCTCCAAAAAGAGATTGAGAAGAAAAGCTCGGCCTGGAGTGAAGAAACCAAAGCAGCAAAAGCTCGTGATTTTCAGAAGTTGAAACGTGAGTTTCAGACCAAGACTGATGATGCTCGATATGAACTTAAGCAGCTCCAGGATAAAGAATTGGAACCGATTCTCAAAGCCTTGGAGGGCGTTGTTGAAAAATTCGGCAAGAGTAACGGCTATACTGCGATTTTCGATTCGAAAAATGGCGTTATCTATTTTGATCAGGCAATCGACGTCACCGATAAGATCGTGACGGAACTGAATAAGAGCATGCCAAAATAAGAATACATCCATGCCGTATGGTATGGTTGCTTTCGTCATTTTTAAAAACGATGCAAGGGGCATTCCCTTGCATCGTTTTCTTTTTTGCAGCCTGTAAAAGGAAAAATATGTCAATCAAGAGTATGACGGGTTTTGGCCGGTGCGAATCCAAGGTCATGGAAAAACTCTGGGTCGTGGAGCTACGGTGCGTGAACAATCGTTTCCTGGATGTCAAAATGAAGCTTCCCAGAGGCTATGCCGCCTATGAAGATCGTGTCAGGAAACTGATATCTGCATGGCATCAGCGTGGGCGAGTCGATCTGGTTCTGACCGTCGGCGGCGAGCTTTCCGATAATTCCAAGGTCAAAGTAAATCTTGCTCTTGCCAGAAACTACCACCTGGCTCTGCAGGAAATCAGTGCGACGCTGCAGATTCCAGGCGAGGTCACCCCTGGTCTCATAGCGTCGTATCCTGATGTCCTTGTTCGGGAGCAGGAGTCTGAAGACCCCGAGCAGGTTTGGGCTGCTCTCGAGAGTGTGTTGACCGAGGCCTTGCAGGGATGCGATCGTATGCGACTGGAAGAAGGCAGAATATTGAAGGAAGACCTTCATGCCAGAATGCAGCAGTTTGTTATGACAGTTGACACGATTGAACAGTCGATACCGGGTTTGTTGCAGCAGCGCCAGCGAAACCTTGAAGAACGCCTGGAAAAACTCCTCGGTAACGTTCAAAACCGATGTCACCGAGGAAATAGTCAGGCTTCGCTGTCACATCAAACAGCTGCTTTCTTTTCTTGAAGAGGATGTGGCCGTAGGGCGAAAACTGGATTTTCTGATCCAGGAATTCCTCCGAGAGGTCAACACCCTGGCCTCAAAGATCAACGATGCCGGAATAGCCCATATGACCGTTGATCTCAAGAGTGAACTTGAAAAAATGCGCGAGCAGGTTCAGAATATTGAATAGGTGACTTTGGGGATGCTTGTAATCCTCGATTGAGCAGGCAGAGTTCAGAACGATGAGAGGGATACGATGCAGCTGTTGAATGTTGGTTTTGGCAACACAGTGATGGTTGAAAGAATTATCGCGGTCATCAATACGGGATCGTCACCTGCCAGAAAACTCAAGGAACTGGCCAAGGCAGACAACAAACTCGTCGATGTGACCGAGGGAAGGAGAACCCGATCGATTTTGGTTATGGATTCCAATCATGTCATTCTCTCCTCTGTCCAGCCGGATACCATAACCCAGCGTATTATCGCCCTTCAGGCCAGTTATCATCTCAGTGAACTGACTCCCGGAGAAAAGTCCGTAGGCCGGGTGGAAGCATGACTGCCGGCAGACTGTTCGTGATTTCAGCTCCTTCCGGAACCGGCAAAACGACGATCCTGAAAAAAGTTATAGCCCGCTTCTCCGGTCTTGTTTTTTCGGTTTCCCACACAACCAGGACCCCGCGACCCGGTGAGCGAGACGGCAGGGAATATCATTTTGTCAGTCGCACTGATTTTGAGACAATGCTGGAAGGGAATCAGTTTCTGGAATGGGCCCCGGTCCATGATAACTATTACGGAACCAGCAGGCAGGCCGTTGCCGAACAACTGCAGAGAGGTCTGGATGTCATCCTCGATATTGATGTGCAGGGCGCCGCTATTATTCGCAAATCCTCTGTACTTGAGGCAACTCATATCTTCATCAGTCCTCCCGGACTTGTCGAACTCGAACACAGGCTTCGAGGGCGAGGAACTGAGTCTGAGGAGAGCATTCAGCTGAGGCTGAAGAATGCCCGGATCGAGATGCAGGCCGCCGATGATTATGAGTATCTGATTGTCAATGATGTCCTGGATGAGGCCGTCGATCTCCTGTCAGCAATAATTCTGGCCGAGCGTGCCAGGGCTCATAGACTGCCGGATGGCAGTCCCATTCAGCTTATTGGAATTTGATGAAAGCAGGGAAAAAAGAACAGCAGCAGGGATCAGAACGGAGAATCAGGTTGACGGAAGACCTGATCTGGGGGGTCCACCCTGTCTTTGAGGCACTCACCCAAGAGCCTGAGCGGATAACCGAAATCATTCTGCACAGGGAGCGGCGAGGAGGAAAACTCGAAGAGATTGTTGAATTGGCCCGTCAGCACGGGATCAAGACCAGCTTCGCCCCCGGCCTGCGGCTGATCGGTGAGGGGGCTGCCACAGTGCGGCACCAGGGAGTACTGGCAAAGACCAGCCAGGCACCATTGCTTTCCTTTGAAGAGCTTATTGAGCGCTATACCGCCAGGGTGCAGAATGGTGAAAAACCGCGTCTGGTGGCCTGTGACTCGCTGCAGGACCCCCATAATCTCGGGGCGATTATCCGCTCGGCGCTGGCCTCCGGGGCAGTCGGAGTTATTCTGACCAGGGAACGCTCGGCGCCTCTGGGCGGAGCCGCTGCCAAGGCTTCAGCTGGGGCGGTTTCACACATTGACATCTGTCAGGTGACCAATCTTGTTGCCGCCCTGAAAAAAATCAAGGATGCCGGGGCATGGGTCTTCGGCGCGGTCAAGGATAAGGATGCGCAGTCACTCTACACTTCTGATTTCAATCTGCCTGCCTGCATAGTCATTGGCAGCGAGGGCCAGGGGATTAGGCCGCTGGTCCGCAAGGAGTGCGATATACTGCTTTCTATCCCGATGGCAGGTGACCTGGACTCGCTCAACAGTTCAGTCGCGGCCGCTGTAATTCTCTTTGAGGCTATGCGTCAGACTTCGACCGTCTGAGTTGTTCTCCCGAGCACGGACTTCTCGCCGGGCACCTCTGACTGCGCCACGGCGAGTGTGGTTGTGCCCTTCAATCAACGAGACTTTTTTTCTGCCATCCGGGCTTTGAGCAGCTCGCCAAGGCTGCCTGTCGCCTGGCTCGCCGACGAGGAACTGCTGCTTTTTTCAATATACTTGCGGTACTCGGTCTTCTCCACGTCCTCCTGAGCTTCAGGGGAAACATAGTCAGCTGGCGCGAGGCTGATTTTTCGGGCGGCCTCATCGATCGATTCAATTTTTACATCGATATTCTGATCGACTTCCAGAACTTCACGAGGATGATGAATCCTCCGGCCACCTCCGAGTTTAGAGATGTGGACAAGCCCGTCAATGCCCGGAGCAAGGGTGACAAAGGCGCCGAATTGGGTCAGTCGGGCAACCTTGCCGGGAATGGTTGAACCTTCGGGGAAGCGCATGCCGATATTTTCCCACGGATCGGCCAGGGTTTCCTTCAAGCTCACCGATATCCTGTCTTTCTGCCAGTCAAGGCTCTTGATAACCGCCGTGACCTGCTGCCCGACACTGAGGTGTTCAGCAATATTTTCCACCCGGCTCCAGCCTATCTCCGATATCGGAATCAGGGCATCGATGCCGCCTATGTCAATAAAGGCGCCGAAGTCCCGGATCGAGGTGACCGTCCCCTGGACTGTCTGCCCTTCCTGCAGGCTGGTCTTCATCAACTCCTTCTGACGTTCCCTCTCTTCTTCCTGGATGGCTCGTGCTGAGACAACGATATTCCGGCCATTTTCTTCGAACCGCGTGATGCGAAAAACCATATGGGTGCCGATGAATTCCAGGGCTGGATCGACTACCCGGCGCAGGCTCATCTGCGAAAAGGGGCAGAAAGCCCTGATGTTGCCGCCCATGGTTATCTCAAAGCCGCCTTTGATCTCGGACTTGACAAATCCTTCGACGGGAATACCGCTGCGCCAGGCCTCTTCAAGGTGGTCGGCATTCGAACCAGAGCCGACCCGGGTGGTGAAGATGCTCTCTGAAGAACGACTCTTGAGAAAGTAGACATCGACTGTATCGCCGATACCTTTGGTCAGTTCTCCGTCCTTACCGGTGATTTCGGCACTGTTCATAACACCTTCACTCTTGCTGCCGACATCGAGGAATACCGATTCGCCGCTGATACCGACAATGGTAGCGCTGATTTTCTGGCCCGGGGTCAGGCGCCGCATTTTTTTTGTGTCTTCCTGTCGGAAGAGGTCTTCAAAACTCTCACTCATGCTGTCCATGGTCGTTTCCTGTGTGTTGCTGAATTGTCGTGGGGGAAATGCTCTCTATACTGCTGTGTTTGCAGAAAATAAACCTCATTTGCTCGGCCGTCTTTCTGATATTTGTCCTGCCGATGACATGACAGGACAGGGCGTGCAAACTCGCGGCTACGGGCGGAGATGCTCTTTCGCTGGCATTCTACCCGATACACCCAAAAAAGTCCGCAGCAGACTTTAGCAGTCAGTTTCGGAGTCGGCAGGCCTCGATGTTTCACCGGCTGGGGATCGCCAACGCAATGACGCTCCCGTTTTCCTGAAACAGCAGCCGCTTTGCTGTGAGATCCGAGAGGAAATCGTCGAGTGCCCTGGGCGTCAAAGATTGGAACTGCGATGCAATCTCATTTCTGGTTCTGATCTGTTCGCAGAACAGATAGATTTTGCGAGAGAGCCCCCGAAGCCTGTGCTGCAGTGGCGGATCATTGAGACGTTCCTGGCGGATGATGAGAAAGCTGCCTCCGTCTCGATAGGAGAGGGGCGGTTGTCTGCTTTTGCGCTGGTCGTGAAACTGTCGCCAGCTTTTGATTTTATCGGCAACTGGCCGCCACAGTCGGCGCTGTTTTCGGTGTCCTCCGCGGTAATCCAGAGTCAGCATCGTAAGATTGGTCAGCAATTCGGTTGGGAGAAAGCGGTTTCTGCTGTGGGAGATGAACGTTCCAATACCAAATCGCTCCGGATTTCGATGCACCGGTGAGCCGAAACCGAGGAAGAAAACCGCAGGCGACAAAGGACTAAAGGGTAGAACATAGTCAAGGGCGGCAAGTGTTTCCATGACCTCATTTTCATCGCTGCCGGGAAACTCGAGGATGAGATTTCCTTCGAGGCGGATGCCGGCCGCAGCGCTGTGCTTCATGACCGCGATATTTTCTATAGTACTCAGTCCTTTTGCCATCTTGGCCAGCAGAGAAGTGGAGAGGGCTTCAATGCCGACCTGTATGGTCTTCAGGCCGCCCCGGCTATAGGCCGAGAGTCTCTCGAAGTCAGTGATGCCACGGATTTCCGCGAAGAAACGACAGTCCGCGGCATGTTCGGATTGCTGTTGAAAGAACGTATCCGCCTCGCGGATTGGCAGGGCATTGTCTGAGAAGGTGAAATCAAGACATTGATGGGTCGCAACAAGAGAGTCGACCTCTGCCATCACCTGTGTCGCCTTTTTCGAACGGTAGCCCTGCCACTGGATGTTGAGGTTGCAGAAAGTGCACTTGTTCCACCAGCAGCCCCTGGAAAATTCCAAAGGCAGGACAGGTATAAAGGGTTGACTGGGGAAGAGATGGCGCATCTCGGAAAAATAGCCGGAATACTCCGGCATGGGTAAGAGACTGAGATCGGTGATTTCCGGAGAGGGTCGAGTCAGACCTGGAATGCGCGAATGCAGGCGGGCGGGCAGGGGGGAATGATCGCCGGCAAGAGACGTACAGAGTCCGAGAAGTGGACCTTCTCCTTCGCCGTCCACGACATAATCAATTTGCGGGAAGTTGTGCAGCAATGAAATGCCGAGCTCCGAGGCGCAGGAAGAGCCGCCAAAGACGATCGGCAGTTCGGGGTGTCGATTTTTGAGAAGGGCGGCGGCATAGAGGGAGGAAAAAAGCTGGTTGAAGCAGACCGAAAACCCTGTCAGCCGGACATCTTCGAAGTTTATCCTGTCGAGCCAACTGCGGCAGCTGGCCTCAATCAGAGGTATGAGGGTTTGAAAATCAGGGATGGTGCGTCGCGGGCCTTTTCTTTTCAGGCTCTGGCCGAACACCTTGGCGGCCTGTTGCCGCTGGTCGGGGAAGAGCATGGCGGCAAAGAGTGCCTCGCCGGCCCAGCCGCTTTCCGAGATACGTCGATAGGTATCGAATCCGAGGGTCCCCGCAAGCTCAAGATAGGGATGGCAAAGGTCCACCTGTATCGCCGTCATCTCTCTTTCCAGATAGGCCTTGAGCACGGACAGCTGCAGTGATGGTCGATTGAAGATCGACCATGGCATGGAGATCAGGCTGATCCTGAATGGGACGGGCGTATCGGTCTGCGGCTTCATCTACTGATGAATGATCTCGGTGCCTTCCGGTGGCTTGAAGGTGAACATTTCGGTTATGATTTTTTCGTCGTCGGGGCTGATGAAGTCTGTCTGCAGGTCACTCAGGGTCAGGATGGTGCGCGTATCGAACTGGTCGCGGATCTCGATCCGGCGGATCAGGGAGTCGGCAGTGATCCACAGATGAATATCCTGAACCTGCGACTCGGCATTGTTGGGAACCAGTTGAATGACGCGGAGGTCCTTGTCGTCTTCGGTATCGACCACATTCTTGTTGGCGCCAAGGATCATGAAATCTTCGGCCAGTTTGCCCGAGCCGGTAAAGAACGAATAGGTCATGTCCTCTTCAATCTTTTTTGCTGGCGAAACGATCATCTGTTGCAGGTTTTCGAAATACATCGAAAAGGTTGTGCCGTCGCTGACCAGGACCTGTCTCTCGGGGCTATCGTAATTCCAGCGCATGCGTTTCAGGCCGCCGGTCTTGAGAAAATACGCCTTGCCGCCTCCTTTGCGGGGGCGGCCGGTCATCTGTCCCTCGGTCTGTTGGATAAAGGTGAACGACAGGCTGCGCATGGCGTCATACCGTGCCTGCAATCTGGCAGCGACGGTACCCGGGGCCTCCGGCGTGCTTTCCGTTGCCAGACAGGTCAGTGGCAGAATGAAGAGAAAAACGGACAGTGCAATCGATGCGAAAAAGTGCCGGATGGCGTGGCAATAGGTGTTCATACAAGCTTTAACTCCACGTTTCGTTTGAATATGTGGGTGGCTACCTGCTGGGCCGAGTCGGTGAGGTCGGTAACATAATAAGTATGGGTGACCTCGCCTGCCGGTCGGCTGACGACCTGCGGGTTTTCCCGCAGAAATTTTTCCAGATATCTGGCTGTTTCAATCGAAGAATCGACGAGGGTGACACGTCTGCCAATGCGGGGCTGGATCAGTTCCTTGAGCAGGGGATAGTGCGTGCAGCCGAGGACCAGGGTGTCGATCTGTTTATTGATCAGGGGATGCAGATACCGGCGGAGAATCATCTTGGTCTCTCGCTTGTTCATCCAGCCTTCTTCCACAAGCGGTACAAGCAATGGGCAGGCCTCGGAGTAGACTTTATAGTCAGGGTGGAGGGAGTTCAGGGTCTTTTCGTAGATATTGCTGCGGATTGTGGCCCGGGTGCCGATCACTCCTATTCTGCCAGTACGGGTCCTGGCAATGACCTCCTGGACGGCCGGGGTGATCACCTCGACGATCGGCACCTTGAATTCCTGGCGCAGTCGCTCTGTGGCAACGCTTGAAGCGGTGTTGCAGGCGATGACGATCATCTCCGAACCTTTTTCGAGGAGGAATTCGGTGTTGCGCAGGGAGTAGTCGATGATGGTCTCCGGACTCTTGGTGCCATAGGGGGTGCGTGCTATGTCACCGAGATAGAGGATGGAATACTCGGGAAGGAGCTGCTCGACGGCCCTGGCCACGGTCATCCCGCCAATGCCTGAATCAAAAATGCCTATCATGAGAGTAATTCTAGCAGTATTTGGAACCGCAATACGCGGTTTGAAAAGGTGAGAGGTGAAAAAGAAGAGTCATCTATACCAGAAAAAGATCTGAACAACAAGATGACCTTGCGAGGAAGTGAACAGTTCCTCGGGGATCGCCCGACGGCGTATGGCACTCCATCGTGCTTCTCTGGCTGTTTGCCGGAGGGGACTGGGGCGACATTCCAGGGATGTAGGTTTAAAAATGAGCCTGGGGAGAAAAAACTAATTGCTGATTTTCATCTATCATCCTGAGCTGCCTGTTGACAGGTGTAGGCAGGAGAATTAAGTTAGTGGCGATCTTGAAGACGGATGGCCGGAGACAATGCTCCGGTCTGGTTGTCTCCAATCTAATATGATTGTCGGATCGACGATCCGCGAAACAATAGCAGAGGGATTGAAAATGCCAGTATACGAGTATGAATGCACTGATTGCGGTAAAGTTTTTGAAATTCAACAGAAAATAGCAGAAGCACCACTGACTGTCTGCCCGGAATGCGAAGGAACAGTCAAAAAGCTGGTATCGATGAGCTCTTTCCAGCTCAAAGGCGGTGGCTGGTATGCTGACGGTTACTCCAGTTCGAACGGGGGGGCTGTCAAGCCAGCTACCCCGGCGCCGGCCTGCCCGTCAGGCGGCGGTTGTGCCGGCTGTCCTGCCGCTGCGACAAGCTGACAACCGGCCTAAGCATTCATCAAAAATTTTCAGTATCTGACTGCCTGGCAACGACTGCCATGGCATCGCCATAGGAATAAAACCTGTAGCCCTCCCTGATTGCCTGTGCATAGCAGTCGAGGAGGGTTTCGCGACCGCAGAGGGCTGCCACCAGAAACATCAGGGATGAGTTGGGCAGGTGAAAGTTGGTGATCAGATTGTCAACCACCCTGAACTCGAATCCTGGATAGATATATATTCCGCACCAGCCTTCTACAGGCTCGATTTCTCCTTTACCTTGGGCCGCAAATTCCAGGGCCCGCACTGTTGTCGTACCCACCGCCCAGATTCTGCCGCCCTTCTCCCTGGTCTTTTTGATTTTTTCGGTCGTGTCGGCCGGCACCATGACATACTCTTCATGGATGCTGTGCTCGGTGATAGTCTCAGCCCGTACCGGGGCGAAAGTGCCGTAACCGACGTGAAGGGTGATTCTGCCCAGTTCAACTCCTCGGTTTTTCAGGGAGTCAAGGATTTCCTCGGTGAAGTGGAGACCGGCGGTGGGGGCTGCGACGGCCCCGGGACGGTCGGCATAGACTGTCTGGTAGCGCTCGGCGTCTTCGTCGGTTGTGCCTTCCTCCCGGCTGATATAGGGCGGGAGGGGGATTTGGCCGCAGCTGCGCAGGATCTCGCTGATATCCTGGTCGGGACTGAAGTGCAGATCGAGACGTGCCTTGCCGCCTTCCAGCAATTCGACAACGGTGCAGGTCAGCTTGTTGTTCAGGACGATTGAAGTTCCCGCTTTCGGCCTCTTTGAACATTTGAGCAGAGCAACCGCCCTGGCCAAACCCGCAGTGCCTGCAATTTCCAGGGGCAATTCCAGAAGAAATATCTCTATCCTGCCGCCGCTTTTCTTGCGACCAGTAATGCGGGCCGGAAACACCCGGGTATCATTGATGACCAGCATGTCCCGATCGTCGATGAGTTCGACGATGTCGGCAAATCCCAGGTTTCTGGTTGAATTTTCGGTCACATCGAGGACCAGTAAACGCGAGCCGTCCCGCTTGTCGGCCGGGTGCTGGGCGATATTTTCTGGGGGCAGGTGGTAGTCGTAAGCGGAGAGTTGGAAATCCTGTTGCATGCTGGTTCTGTTATGCAGTAGTAAGGGATGGTAGGTCTTAGCTATTTTTCCTTGCCGAGGCCGGAGGCGCTCAACTGGATGAAGTATATCAAAAAGCTGCTGTAGATACCATGTTACTGGCCATTGCCGCAACCGAAATAGAGATGGCCCCGCTGCGGCAGATGATTGCCGGGCAGGAGGGCAGTGGCTGGCTGACCCTTGTCGGAGGCGTCGGGCCGGTCGAGGCAACCCTGCGCCTGAGCCGTTTTCTCTGCAGGCATAACCCGGCCATCACTGGCATTGTCAATTTCGGGGTGGCCGGGGCTTACCTTCAGCCTTCGGGGAGTCGGCAGGCCGAGCTGCTCGATATTTGTCTGGCCGAACGGGAGATTCTCGGAGATTTCGGGGTATGCCTGCCGGAGGCAATGATGTATCTGCCCGAGGATTTAACAGGCCGGATTACCTTTGCGCTTGACCAGGATATCCGACACCGGGCTGAAGGAATCCTGCGGGACCAGGGTGTCTCCTTTCTCACCGGAACATTTATTACAGTTAACGGGGCAAGCGGCAGCAGAGCGCGCGGCGAGGCCCTGCGGCAACGCTGGCAGGGGCTATGCGAGAATATGGAAGGGGCCGCTATCGCCAGGGTCTGTGCCGACTTTTCCCTTCCCCTTGTGGAAATCAGGTCTATCTCCAATATGGTCGAAGACCGCCTAATGCAGCACTGGCGGCTGACCGAGGCCTGTGAAACTGCCGCCCGTGCGGCCTTTCTGCTGCTCCGGGAACTGGAACGGAAATGACGAAACTCTCGCTGGGCTATTCGCCTTGTCCTAACGATACCTTCATCTTCTATGCCCTCGTGCACGAAAAGATTGCGTCCGCCGATCTGCATTTTGCGCGGCCGCTGCTTGAAGATGTCGAGACCCTGAACAGCTGGGCCTTGCAGCGACGCCTGGATGTAACGAAGATATCCTGCCATGCCCTGGGTCATGTCCTTGACGAATACTGCGTACTCTCCGCCGGCAGCGCCCTGGGCAGGGGGTGCGGACCACTGCTGGCCGCCGCCTCCGACCGGCCGGCCGAGAGCCTGGTCGGCAAGAGGGTGGCAATCCCCGGCAAGCTGACGACCGCTGCCCTGCTCTTCCGGCTCTTTCTGCCAACGTGCGGTGAGCTCGTCGAGATGCGTTTCGATTTGATCATGGAAGCAGTCCGGCGAGGCGAGGTGGATGCCGGGGTGATCATCCATGAGAGCCGCTTCACCTATGCAGAACAGGGCCTGGTCTGTTTGCAGGATCTCGGGCAATGGTGGGAGGATGTCTCTGGTCAGCCGATTCCCCTGGGCTGCATTGTCGCCCGGCGGAGCCTGGGCCGGGAGAAACTCGAGCGCATCGATCAGGCCATTGCTGCCAGTATCGAGTATGCCTTCGCCTCACCTGCCGCCTGTCTGCCGTATATCAGAGAGCACAGCCAGGAAACAGCGGCGGAAGTCGTGCAGAGTCATATCGAGCTCTATGTCAATGCCTTCTCCCGTGACCTCGGAGCTGAAGGCATGGCTGCCATCGAGGCCTTTCTCAGTCGTGGCCGGCAGTCGGGTGTCCTGCCCGGCGCAGTCGCAGTACCGGTCTTTCGCAGCCTTCTCTGAAGGGAGACGTAGCTTGAATTCGAAAGAGCAAGAGAACTGTGCCCGCCTGCCGATTTTTAGGCTGGAATTTGCGGAATCCGTGGACTGCCTGCAGATCCTCCGCAGCCTGACGCGTGAGCTCCGCAGCCGCAAGCTGCACGTTGCCGTCGCGGTCCTTCCCGGTCATCACCTTGCGGCCTTTCTGCCGGAGGCCGGAGTCAATCCGCTCTCTGCCGTCGGCTGTGACTTTATCTCTCTGGTCGAAGGCCTGATGCATCTCTCGCATCAGAGCGTTGCTTCCGACAACACCTTGGAGTATCTCAGGGATTTGTGCCAGGTCTATGATATCATCCTGGTTGCCGGTGAGACTGCTTTCAAACTTCCCGTTTTCCGGCTGCAACAGGGGATCGGCACCGAGGCTCGGTTGAGAGAGGCTGGGCGGCTGATTCACCTTCTCGATTGCACCGCTGATATATCTCTTTCTGCCGATTCGGTCGTCGA
>JAIFKM010000181.1 GCA_020049575.1 Desulfobulbaceae bacterium | reverse complement strand
GATAAATCCGTTCGGCCTCATCAAAAATAACAAGTAATCGCAGCACCTTTTCCCGTAATGTTGTCGCGATTGCCTGCAGCAAAGTGGGAATATCACCCGCGGCAACCGCAGGATCAACTTCCAATCGTTGAGCAATGAGTCGAACAACATCCTCGAACGAATCAACCATCTGCGGAAAAAACACCGTTACATAATCTGATGGCAAGGCACGCTCCACCATCCGGCAGATCATTGTCTTGCCGCAGCCCTCTTCACCCGTCAAAGTCACTATGGGCACGGCATTGCATATAGCATGCAGCAGTTCGTCGAGGACCGCCTGCCTGTTCCCTCCGGGAAAAAAACGTTCAACTTCAATGGTATCAACAAATGGAGAGGATTCGGAGTGCACGTGCTCCGTCTCATGAGATTCTTGTATTGTCATGGAAACTTCTGCTCTTAAAAAGACAAATTGTCTTCACTGCTCGGTAATTGCAAAAAAATAACACCGGCTGAGAGGGAGGGGGATTACCACCAACAGCATATCACTGCCAAGGACCCCGGGAACCCGTTTCTTCGGCGAATACGCATCACGGGAAAATGGAATTCAAAGCTTTGTATTATACCATATCTCTGATCAAGATATATCATTTTTATCTCACGAACACCAACGAACGGCCCTCTAGCGAAGCGCACAGCTATGCCAGGCCGGAGACACAAAAACTCGGCATGGCCTTGGGGTTAGGGCTTTCCGACTCCACCGCAGCCTTCTCTCTGACATGCTCCTTTGTTGACTTTGCCCGGAAAGCCAGGTAATACTCCCCAATGCCGGTGTTTCGATTAACAGAACAAATTCTTTTCCCTCGCCCGGAACTGGCAGAGGAAAGCGGACTTCTCGCGGTGGGAGGGGATCTAAGCACGAAAAGGCTTGTAGCAGCATACACCCTGGGCATCTTCCCCTGGTTCGCCAAGGGCGATCCGATTCTCTGGTGGTTCACCTCTCCCCGCCTGGTTCTCTTCCCGGACGAAATGCACGTTCCAATAAGACTTGCGCGGTATCTGAGAAATGCTGGTTTCACCTTCACACGGGATAAAGATTTCGCTCAGGTCATCCGGATGTGCGCCGATTCCCGCAGTGACACCTGGATCTCCAAAGAAATGCAGCGCGCTTACACAGAACTGCATGAACAAGGCTATGCCCACTCGGTGGAATGCTGGAAGGATAGCGCCCTCGTGGGTGGACTCTACGGCGTTGCCCTTGACAGGGTCTTTTTTGGGGAATCAATGTTTTCGACGACAAGTAACAGCTCCAAAGGAGCACTTGTCCATCTGGTTGCGCATTTGAAAGAAAAAGGATTCCAGCTTATCGACTGCCAGATGACCACTCGGCATCTCCAGCATTTTGGCGCGCGGGAAATCAGCGGCCAGCAATTCAGCAATCTCCTGAAGCAATACATACAGACACCACTCTCTGACAGAAATTGGCAAAATGACAACAACACAGACTGAAACATGCGCGGGCTGCGGCCTGAAGAAAAACCTGACGAATCTCCGAAATCACCTGGTCTGCCCGGAATGCCATGCACTGATCAAAGGCATGCAGGCTCATCCTGAACATCTTGGCAAGGTTCTGAAAATCGCTGGCCTCGACACAACAGCGGCCGAGGCCAATCCCGCACTAATAACGACAGAGAAAAGTCAGGAATTACCAGATGTTCTCGATGCGGTTCGTTACCGGACCACAGACAGGGACCGAAACACATGGTATGTTTCAGTAAGTGAACTTGAAGGTCATCCCGTTGAAATATTTGCTTCAACCGCCTTCGACCGGGACCACCACCTGCAATCCCGTATATCCAATCTGACAACCATCACCCGGCTGATCTCCCTTATCCTTCGCCATGTCTTCCTGGGGGAAATTCTCACCCTGGAAAAAACACTGACGCAGTTGCACAGGAGTTCGCGACAAAAAAATGACCTTCCCGACATGCTCACTCGGGTGCTGAGTAAATATGCCAACAAGAATCATCCGCTTTTCGACAAGGAAACGGATGCTCCCTAATTCAGACCAGCGGGTCGTTCAGCATTCAAGATAAAACTCATAGGGGATTCCTGATTTTTCAAAATGCCTGAGGATACGGGACAAGGCGTGAAGATCAGGGACAGTGAAGGTCAACTGCCAGGAAGGCTGCAGAGAGGAATAGCTCGAGAGAACCTTGAGGGCGACTATCTCCATTTCTTCAGGCGCAGTCTGCAGGATCTGCATCACCTCTGGCCTCGAGGCCTTGAGGACATGCAGGACTTGCTGTTTCAGAACCTGAGTTTCCCGTGTTTTCCAAATCACATTCACGGCATCATCACGCTGAAATTTGATCTCATGCAGACGAGTGCATTTCTTGTGATGCACGGAGAGCCCTTTCTCGGTGAGCAGCGCACAGTTGTCTTTGGCTGTCGGATTAGGTTTGCAGCAGGAAGAGAGTTTGACCGAAACCGGATCGAGGGTGGTGAGTTCGATGCTGTTGAAGGCACCAGTCGGCGTCACCAGCGGCGACACCCCGCCAAAGAGATCGTGAATAATCCGATCGATGACATCCCGCAGCCTTAACCGCCCCTCCCCTATACGAATATAAAGTTCTTCTATATTATCGAGAGAAAACCGCCCGAGAAGCTTTGAAACTCCCTCGCCACTGAGAATGTGAAAAGGCACCCCGTACCTGAGCATCTCCTGCCGCAACAGTGAAAGGCCGACATCCTGGGAGATTTTTCTGCGGCGGATACGAAATCCCTTGGCCAATTCAGCCCTGGTTCGAGGAGTTTTGCAGACACTGAGAATCTGCGGATCAAATTGCACCGGTTTGTCGGCCCTGATAACCCTGACCATATCGCCGTCCTTGAGAATATGATCCGGCGGCACCCGTTTGTTTCTGATCATGGCGCCAAGACAGCTGTTGCCAATCTGGGTATGAACTCGAAAAGCAAAATCAAGGACAGTAGACCGGAAAGGTAGACAGACAAGATCCCCCTGGGGAGTGTAGGTATAGATCTCCTTTTTGCCGCTGGCAGCGATCAGATCCCGGTAGGACAGCGAATCCTCAAAGCTGAGCACATCAAACATCTCCTGGATTTCACGGATAAACTGCCCCTGTTTTCCTGATTTTGAGTTCCAGTTCCTGAAGAGCCCCTTTTGAGCTCGGCGAGCCATCTCGCGGGTGCGGATTTTAAAGAGAAACCTCTGCCCCTTGACAATCGCACGGGCATGCAGCCCCTGATAACCGGTAGGCTTTGGGTTGGAAATAAAATCGCGGATTGTCCTGGGAATTGGTCTGAAGGTCTGGCTGACGACTCCAAGCGCCTGAAAACAGGACTGGACATCGTCCACCACAATAAGGATTTCCATCGGTGTATCAATACGCTTGAGGAGAAGGCGATTGCTGATATCATAATACGCCCACAACTCCTTCACCCTTACCGCCACCTCACAGGCAAGATTATGAGACTGGGTTTCCTGCTGCAACTGCTGGACAATCTCTTCGCCAATAGGATCCTGCATGAGCTGTCGGATATATCCTTTGAGCTTTGCCCCCTGCTTAGGAAATTTATAGGACAGTGCCAGATTGTACATCTCGCGCTTCATGTTGAAGAGGCCGAAAACGGTTGCCAGCGGAGCATAGATATCAAGTGTCTCGTCGGCAATCCTCTGCCGCTTTCTCTCCGGCAGAGCCCGCAAGGTGCGCAGGTTGTGCAGGCGATCGGCAAGTTTAACCAGCATAACCTCTGGTCTGAGTGCAGCTCCTGAAAAAATCTTGCGGTGGGTACGTTTGTGATCGAACTGATTGTCACCCGAAACATGGGTGACCTTGGTACACCCCTCGACTATCGCCTGGACATAGCTGCCAAATTTTTTTCCCACCACCTCGGCTGTAACCTCCGCCACATCTTCAACAGTGTCATGCAGGAGCGCGGCGGCAAGGATCTCGGGGTTGGTGATATCCATTTCCTCGGCGAGGATTTTTGCGACAGAACACGGGTGCAGGATATAGGCATCACCAGATTTTCGCCACTGGTCGAAATGGGCCTCGGTGGCAAATTTGAGGGCTTCCCAGAATACCGATTCATCGGGAGTGTCTGCCAAAAGGGTCCGCATCTGGCTGCAATAGACTTCAAGATCAAAGGGGATGCGCTGCATATTCTCCTGTTTTTCAAGATGGATAAGCAAAAACAGACAAAGGGCATTTCTGCCCCGTGAAGATCTTATTTCTTTGCCAGTCTTCCACCCTATGCTACACTGAAATTGGGGCGAAGAGTTCATTCTCTCACGCCTTCACACGAGTCTAACAAACTTCCAATAGAGGGGAAATAAAAAACACCCATGGCAAAGAAAAGACTCCCCCGAAAGGCCCATTTTCATGGACCCAGACACGGCGGCAAGACAAGGAATGACAATCCCGCAGAATCTCTCGACAATGACATTCTCGCCCTGCTCTATCAAAGCATCGCCCCAGTCTCCGTGAACGACATAGCCCAGGAACTTGCGACTTCAGACTCTGAAAAAAAATCTCTCGAAAAAAGCCTTGAGATGCTGTTGCAGGAAAACAATATCAAGAAATCCGGCAAAAGACAGTTCGTCCTCAGCAAAAACGCCCTGATGTATGAAGGGATCCTGGAACAGAACCCGAGGGGATTCGGCTTTGTCTCACAGCGAACCAGCATGATCGACTCTCCACCTCTGAGCAAGGACCCATTCATCCCGGCGTCACGACTCAAATCAGCGCGCCAGGGTGACAAGGTTCTCATCCGGGTCCAACGACTTCGCAGTGATGATCGCCCCGAGGCTTCGGTTGTTAAAATTCTCGCCCGAGGAACCGAGAAACTTGCTGGCTTTTTCAGCCATGATGCACGGGGTGGGATGGTCGTTCCTGAAGACCTGCGCTTCTCCTTTACGGTCCTTGTCGATCCCAACGCTCACCCAGAACTCCGCAACGGTGATGCCGTGATTGTCAAGATTGACCCAGCCGATCAGTCATTTCGCACAGTCAGAGGCGAGATCGTCGAGATTCTCGGATCTCCCGACAACATCGACGTGCAGATGCGTATGGTAATCCAGAAATTCAACCTGCCTCATATTTTCAGTCCTGAGGCCGAACAGGAAGCTGCCATGCTTCCGGAAGAGATTACTGCAGAACAAGGGCGGGAAGATCTGCGAAAAATCCTTCATGTCACGATTGACGGTGAAACTGCCAAGGATTTTGACGATGCGGTGGCAGTCACCAGAACCAGAAAGGGTTTCAGGCTGTACGTATCCATCGCCGATGTGAGTCACTTTGTCACTCCCGGCACGGCCCTGGACAAAGATGCCTACGAACGCGGGACTTCTATCTACTTTCCGGGTCGGGTCATTCCCATGCTGCCGGAGAAGCTTTCCAATAATCTTTGCAGCCTTGTCCCTCATCTTGATCGCCTGGCCTTAACCGCGATCCTGGACTTTGATCGTGTCGGCGACCTTCTGGACAAGCGCTTCACCAGGTCCATAATCCGCAGCCACCAACGCTTCACCTATACGACTGTCCGAAAGATCCTGATCGATAAAGATGCAGAGATATGCACTACCCACAAATCGTTTCTCGCCCCCCTCAAAGTTGCCGGGGAACTCGCAAAAGCCCTGCAGAAAATGCGACGGCAACGAGGTGCACTTGGTTTTACCTTGCCGGAGGCTGAAATCGAACTTGATAACGAAGGACGGATTGCAGCCATTAAACGTGCTGAACGCAACTTCGCGCACCAGATGATCGAAGAGTTCATGCTGGCCGCCAATGAGGCAGTGGCCGCAACCTTCACAGAACAGAAAAGAAAAAGCCTCTACCGTATTCATGAACGCCCTGATCCTGAAAAAGTAAGAGAGTTCAGCATTTTCGCCAAGAGTCTTGGCCTGCAGTTGCCGGAGGTTGAAAATAGCCCGCACTGGTTTGCCATGGTACTCGATCTCTGCAAGGGCAGCCCAAAAGAGTATATCGTCAACAACCTGCTCCTCCGGACAATGCAACAGGCCCGCTACTCCCCTGAAAACGTAGGTCATTTTGGCCTGGCTGCCACCGATTACACACATTTCACATCTCCAATCAGACGCTACCCCGACCTGATGGTGCACCGTGAACTCTGCCGGATGTTTGGGATAAATGCGCATTCAATGCGTGCCAAGGATACGCCAATGTCACTCAAAGAAGCCGGAGATTTTCTTTCCGGTCGGGAACGTGCATCAGTGAATGCGGAACGCGAGATGAGCGACAGGCTGAAACTTCTCTACATGGAAAAGCATCTTGGCGAAACCTTTTCTGCTATCATTTCAGGAGTCAACGAATCAGTCTTCTTTGTAGAACTTCTTGATTTATTCATCAGTGGGTCCATTGCCGTTGAAGATCTGTCGGGTGATCATTACTTTTTTGACGCGCGCCATCATCGCCTTACAGGTGAAATCGGCAGAAAAGTTTTTCAGCTGGGCGACACGCTGCAAGTAGTTGCTACCAGCGTTGACAGAGGGAGAAATCGCATTTCATTTGAACCGCTTTCCGATACAGACAAATCACTTACCAGCAAAACAAAACGGTTCTAAAAGAAAGGTGGTTGAACTGCTGCATTTTTTTGTTCCTTGACGACAGCCGACATTTCGCATAATTATTACAGATGAAAATCATAAATAAATCACATAGACGCCACCATATCGCTGCCCTGTAAAAGGAGAAATCTCATGGAAGATACCAACTGGATCGGATTGTTCTTCGGGAGCCCCTTTGCACAGGGCCTGACTCTTGGCCTGTTTTTTTGTCTGGTCATATATATACGGGCCTTTTTGCGAAGGCGGGAACTTGTTAAAGAGGTTGACCGCCTCAGAGGCCACCTGCACACCAAACTTGAAATTGATTCCGCCGATAATGAACGGCGGAAGAATGAACTCAATATGCTCAGACAGGAACGTGACAACTTGAAAATCACGGTCCAGTCCCTCAACCAGAAACCTGGGCGCAAGGAAATCCGTCAGTACTTCATCTACCAGACGGCGCTCGACATAATGTTCGAAAAGGCCCCGGGTTTCGCCCCAGCCTGGCAGATCACCCTCAAGGAGGCAGAAAGTCTCTTTGAAAAATCCGAGAAAGGAGTTGTCCCCCTTCTCAAGCGTCTCATGCCGACCACGCCCGACAAACAGGCTGAAGAGTATGAAAAAATAAGCAGGCTTTCAATAGCCGACACCATCAGGTAAGGGCAAGAAGGTATAAACACAGCTGATTTTATCAGCTATATTTCTCATATCATACATATTGCAAGGTCCTCCGCGAGCAATCAGCGAGAGGCCCTTGTTGAATACATGCCCCTTCCGGTGAAGTCCATAGCCCGATGGCGCACCGGCTTCTAGACATTATGACCATAGACACCTCACTGCTCGATCATGTTGCCATTGTCCTCGTCCAGCCCAAGTTTGCAGAAAATATCGGTGCCGCTGCTCGTGTTGCATGGAACATGGGAATAAACCGGCTCATTGTTGTCCGCGATACACTGCCCGATCACGAAACCATGGCCAAAATGGCCACTCATAAAGCTGTCCATCTCATAGACAATATGGAAGTGCATCTCGAGCTCAAAGATGCTCTCGCCCCGTTCAACATCGTCGTGGGCACAACAGCGCGCAGGGGAAGGCAACGCATCCTCGAAAAAACACCGAGAAATATTGTCGAAGAACTTGTGCCACAGATAGCCGGCAATCAGGTAGCGTTTATCTTCGGTCCGGAAAACTGCGGCTTGACCAACGATGAACTCAAATACTGCCACATGACCTCTGCCATCCCAACCGCAGATTTCTCCTCACTCAACCTGGCCCAGGCCGTGGCCATTCATTGCTATGAGCTGCATTACGGCCTGATCCACCTCCAGAAGAACATGAATCCCGTTCCTCAGTATGCATCATCCTTCGAACTCGAGGGGATGTACGACCATATCGAGGAAGCCCTGCTGAAAATAAATTTCCTGCAGGAAAAGAGCCAAACCTTCTGGATGAACAACATCCGTCAATTCCTCGGCAGAGTGCGTCTCTCCTCAAAAGACACAAATATCATTCGAGGGATCTGTAGACAATTTCTCTGGCATCAATCCTCCACTCCAGGCAAATCTTCACAAGAAGGCAACACCACATGACACAGAACGCGCCAATCCCGGTGGCATCTTCAGCAAACTTAATCATTCCAACACACATTGACGCTTCACGTTCGCTCACCCGCACACATCTGCTCCGTGCAGGCCCGCCGGAAGTTCAATCGAAAAAAAGGGTTATCGTCGTCGAAGCCCAGGCTGGTCAGGGAAAATCAACGCTGGCTTTACAATTTATCGAAAATCACGATCTCGAGTGTGTCTGGCACCGTTTCACAGAAGAGGATTCAAATCCGTTTTGTGCTCTCACCTCAATCCTCCAGACCTTGAAAAACAGCATCCCCAATTTCAGTTCCCCGCAACTCAAGGCAATCCTTGCCACAGAACAAAGAATTCATCCTGACTTTCGAGATTGTGCCAACATCCTCCTCCGTGATATTGCCCTCATTCATCCAACCGCTCTCTATATTGTTTTCGACGATCTTCACCGTATTACAGACAACAGCCTTACCAATATCCTTGTTGAAGAGATTCTCGATAATTCTCCCAAGGCACTGCGCTTTTTTCTCTTGAGTCGCAAGCCGCTCAATATCAAGGCAAGAATTCTGCAGGACAGCCGGGTTGTCCGCTTTGTCAAAAACAGTGACCTGGCCCTGACAGCCCCAGAAATTGAAGCCCTGTTCTGCAACACCCTTCAGCAGCCGATTTGCCGTCAGGAAGCCGGCGAAATTCATGCTCTTACTGAAGGCTGGCTGATGGGGATCATCCTGGCTGCACACCCTGCCTCAGGAAGGGGAAAATTCTGGCTGGCTCCGGCAGAATACAGCCCTCTTCCAGTTTCTGGCAGGAATTACCTGATGGAGTACATACAGGACGAGATATACACTCAGATTTCAGAAGAGTTCCGTATATCCTTCCAGAAGCTTGCCCTCTTGGACGAAATACCGGCTGATCTGGCCCAGATCATCACCGAGACAAGGGATATTTGCAACGTTCTCAGCAATCACAGTACGGCCAATGCCTTTGTCTATCGACTGGATGAACAGCATAGTCTCTTCCGACTTCATAGATTTTTCCGGGACTTTCTACGTATCAGGGCCAGAGGGAAGTTTTCCCAAAAGGAGATTGCTGATATTCACAACTGTGCCGCTGAATATTATTTGAACCGCAAAAAATTTGACACTGCCATGCTTCACTATAAAAAGGCAGGCAATTACAAAAAACTGGAGAAAATACTCAAGGAAGGAGGTCTTGCTCTTGTCGCCCGCAACGAGACAGCAGCCATCCATACCCTTTTACGGACAATCCCGGAAGATACGCTTTTTCAATTTGGTTGGCTTACCCTGTTCGCTGGCCTTCTGCAGCTTGATTATACGCCACGCGACACTTTACGTTATTTTGAGTCCGCACGAGCACACTTTATCGTTGCAAAAGATGAGACCGGAGAGCTCCTCGCACTGTCTCTCATTATTTACTATCACAGCGTCGTGGCTGGCTGTTGCAAGAGTGGCACGGAACTGCTGCTGCGGGCGGAAAGTCTTTTGCTCAAAAATGATGCATCCCTCTCGGTACATGTCAGAACCATGGCGGCAGGCAATCTGGCACTTGGCCTGTTTCTCTTCAACTCAGAAGTGGAAAAAGCCAGAGAGTTCAGTTCAATGGCCATTGCACTGGCCTGCAAATATTCTTTGGAGAACTTCGCCGCCTCAAGCAGGTTCGTTCAAGGATACATTGAACTGCTGAGCGGCGATCTCCCGAAATTCAAAAAAGAAGCTGAACTATGTTATCGCCTGCTATCCTCTCCCAATGTCAGCTGGTCAAACAAACTGACCATTCGCATGATATTCCTGTGTCATCTTTCAATGTCGGGGGATCAACTCAATTTCTCTGCGGAAAAACAGCAGATAAACACAACCAGCGGGAAAAGAATACTTAACGAAACGGTTATCGCCCCGTATCTGTATATCTGGGAAAGCAGCAACCTCTTTTCCATAGGCGAAACAGACAGAGCTATGGAACTCCTGCACCGAGGACTTGGCAGCACCCTGAGCGCCACAACCGATCACATGCACAGCCAGCTTCTGCAATGGCATGCCTTCGGCCATGCACTTCGCGGTGAACACCAGGAGGCTTTGACTCGCATCATTCAATCAACCGAACTCCGGGCGAAGACCGGCAGCCCGTTTCACGAAGGATTCAATGCCATCATTGCAGGGGCTGTATACTCTCGCCTCGGCATGTCGGAGTTTGCGGACTATTCTTTTGCCAGGGGGGTGGAAATAGCCGAGGCCCTTCCCTCGTCATTTTTACAGATCTGCGCCTATCTGAACCGGAGCTTCCATAATCTGGTAGTGAGAGGCCCCTTGGCGGCCCTGGAAGATCTCAGGGAGGGGTTGGGCCTTATGAAACGCCATGGTTTCAATCATTTCTGGACCTGGGAACCGGCAATGATGATTAGGCTCTTATCACTGGCAGTGCAACACAATATCGAATACTTCTTTGCCAAAGAACTCTCTTTGGCAAAACTCGATACGACCCTTACCGATACCGGAACCCTCATTCCCTTGCTGCATATTTCCCTGCTCGACAATTTCCAGATCTGCATCAATCACCGCATTATTTTTAAGGCCAGTAACTTCACCCCATCGCAACGAGAGCTTCTGGGTTTTCTGCTGGCCGCCAGAGGGCAGCGTATCAGCCAGGAGCAGCTGCAGCTCGAACTCTGGCCAGACAAGCCGCCGGAAAAAGCCAGGACGAGCTTTGACACCTTGCTGAATCGCCTGCGGGGAGAATTCGCCAATAAAATTTCAGGTTCTCGAAAAACCTACCTCTCCATGCAGAAGGGGATACTTGAACTCGATAACTCACGAATTGACACTGTAGAATTCAGCAGGATGGCCTTGACCGGATTGCAGCACAGTAGAAATGGCCAGTGGTGGCTGGCGGAATGTGCCTTCCGCAAAGCTGTTTCATTCTGGAAAGGCCTGTGGCCTGAAGAATCCTTCTGCAATGATCTGACTACCACCCTTACAGATCAGCTTAAAAACAGCCTGCTGGATGTAAGCCTCACCTGGGCTGAGAATCTGACGGGGATGAATAAAACCGACAAAGCGATAGATCTTCTTGAACATACATTACCGGCCTTTCAGGATGAACGGCCGATCCGCCTGCTGTACTCCCTGTATGTCAAAACTGACAACTATCTCAAGGCCGGCGATACCCTTGACCGCTACAGGACAGCCTTAGGGGAATTGGGGTATTCCACCAAGGAAATTGAAGAATTACTGGCAGCAGATCCTCTGTTTACTTTAAAGCGTCGGCCTTCTTGATCCTGGTTCCCTCCAAAATGTAACCGGAATTACGGAGGTGCATTCAGCTCTGATCAACATCCTTGGGCAAAGGATGACATTCATCAACCAGGGATTAAAATATTTCTTTTTATATCATACAGCTGGCCGTCAAAGATAGATCCTCTTGGCAATACAAACTAATGGAATGTTTTTTGCATAACGATATCCGTATGCAGCCCACTTCTTTACATGAAATCTCCACCTCCACACTGTGACACATATGATCTCCGCATCATCTTCCGCACTTTCCGCCCTGCAGGCTTTTGGCACAAAAATCCAGTCCAACGCCAATAATATCGCCAATGCAAACACCGACGGCTATAAAAGAACACGGGTGAACCTGGCCAGTAAAGCTCCCCAAGGGGTTCAGGCGGAGATTGAGAAGAGCAAAATGGCAGGACCGACAGTTTATCAGGAAGGAGAAACGGGCAGTGAAGCGGTTGAACTGTCCAATGTGGATCTGGGGAATGAAATTCCGGAAATGATGCTGAGCAGTACCTATTACAAGGCCAATCTCAAGACAATTCAGATTGAAAACGAGATGCTGGGCAGTCTTCTGCAGGTAAAGGCTTAGAAAAATTTAAACTCGTCCACCCCGTTAACCCCCTTGAGTGGGCATTGCCCACAAAGGGGATTTGTCTTTTTGCAAAAATTCTTGCCGAGCATGACCAGCAGCGCATGATATTCATTGTACAGAGCTGAGCTCACTGGCAATCTGCAGGTAAACTCCTCCTGCATACTTTGATAATCACTCTCTTCGGCGATCAGACCGTGTCTTGAAAAGATTCGATGCGTATACGCATCGACAACAAAAACAGGGTGGTCACCGGCATAGAGAAGGATAGAGTCGGCTGTCTCGGGACCAATCCCCTGCACTGCAAGCAGACTGCTCCGCGCGGTTTGTGTTTCATCGCTGAGCAATCTCAGAAGATCTCCCTCGTATCGATCACGGATCATAAAAAGCAGATTCTTCAATCTCTTGGACTTGATATTATAATAGCCGGAAGGTCTGATGTATCCTGCCAGTTCAGCCATTGACATCTCTAGGAGTACCTGATACGACAGGGCGCCGGCATTCTGCAGATTACGAATTGCCTTGGTGACATTGCTCCAGTTGGTATTCTGGGTGAGCACTGCACCGACGACAATCTCAATCGCTGTCTCTCCCGGCCACCAATGTTGAGGACCGAAATATGCAAACAGCAGGTCAAAGACCTCCTGATACGCCATCTTACCAGACAAGAGACGTCACCTTTTCACAAGAGGGGCAACTCGCCAAGGCTATCACCAAGGCAGATACCAATTTCTCGTGCAGTCAAAACCTTATCATCAGCAAGACTCACCATTTTTCTTGCCTTTATGGCATCAGCAATCGGTACCGCTATCATACCCGACCCGCTTAATGCCACCATATGGTCAAAGGTTTTACTCTCAACAAGGCGTACCGCCGCCGCCCCGAAACGCAAGGCTAGAAGGCGATCGAAGGTGGTTGGACTACCCCCCCGCTGAAGATGACCGAGAACCAATGATCGGGTATCTTTTTCTGTTCTCTGGCGTATTTCGTTTGCGACCCATTCGCCGACTCCGCCAAGAACCACTTCCTCCCGGCCCATCTCTCCCGCACCCTTGTTGAAGGATTTACCATCAGCGGTCACTGCCCCTTCAGCGACCACAACAATCGAATAATGCTTGTCATGCAGCTC
>JAIFKM010000025.1 GCA_020049575.1 Desulfobulbaceae bacterium | reverse complement strand
GCGGCCAGCCCCCCAGTTCCGTGACACATCGGTATAGCCCCGAAAAATCCGGCTGGAAGGTTAACGACGCCCATTGAAAATGCGAAAAATCCGGCCTTGGTCTTTCTCAGATGCGGATTTTCGCGAAAGAGGTTTGTGCAGGTATCCGCCGTTCCCACGCAGGCGTTGCCGATGGTCAGGGGAAGCTGCGGCAGAATCAGCATGATAAAGGCAGTCCAGAAATCCCCGGCGGAAGGATGAATCAGATGAATTCCCGTTGGGCCAATGGCCAATGAGCGGTCGCCAAGACCGCCCAGGGCGAGACCGGCGCTTATGCCAACAGCCAGGGCAGCCAGTGCTGCCGGAAATCGTTTGTTATTGAGGAGCAGCAGGATAAGGACGAAAACGGCAATACCGAGGATGAGATTGACATGATATTCCGCAAACTTCCCCTGCCCACCGGTTATGAAGAGATCCTTGGAGACAATGAGTTCGATACCTTTCTTGAGGAAGATCAGGCCAAGAGTCAACTGGATGCCCCGGACCACGGCCTGGGAGAAAAGTTTGGCAATCTGGTCCACCATGCCGGTCAGCGACAGTACAAGCAGCAAGACTCCGAAAATAATGCCCGAAGCTCCGATTACTGATTCGGTGATGACTGCCGGGTACGCTATAGCGATGGCCCCGACCGCTTTGAGTGGTTGAACCGGCACTGGCAGACCATAATACAGGCCCGCCAGTATGTAAAATAGCCCGAAGGCGAGAAATACGGTGGAAGAACTCAGGTGGTTGATAAGAATCATGGCGATGACGATCGGCAGCAGAGTGCCTAGATCGCCGAAGGCACCAGCCAGCTCAACTCGGTCAAATCGCAACTTCTCGGTCACGGCAGAGACTCCAGAAATCTGCGATTGTGAAGGTGATGCCTCTCCACCAGGCGCTTGATGCCTGCCGTCCGTTTTTTGCTTCACCGCAGTCTCCTCGTGTGCTCTTGTCGTCTTTCTTCTTTTACCTTGTGAGTCATGGCACGATAACAGAAATTATCGTGCCATAAGTTACTTTAGCGCCTCGGTTTCAATTTTGTCAAGCATACTGCAGCGGCTTGCATGATTCCCAGGATATGGTACACATATTTCACTGTTTATTAACCTTCACCTCACCGTCAATGGCCTGCATATGCCTGATTCACAACCTGTATCGCCACCGCCTGAACATGGTCGGCTTCTCCCTAAGCCTGATTCCCAACGCTACTTAGATACGCAACAGCTGCAGAATCTCGAAGAAGCCTTCCGCCAATGGGCGCAATCCCCCGACCGACCGGACTTTATCCAATCACGAAGTCGCATACTGCTGATATTTCTACTCATAAGGTACACTGGCGGCCGCTTGAATGAAATCCTGAGCCTCGACCCTGTCAGGGATCTCGATCTTGGCAAAGCGCTCGTCCATTTCCATAAGAAGCGTGACGGTAAAGACATGATCAGCCGGGAAGTGCAGATTCCCGAGTCAATCGCTGCTGAAGTTCGGACTATACTCTCTGATACACTCACCGGACAGGCTGAAAACTCTCTTTTCCAAATAGACCCCGCTCACGTCAGAAGGAAATTCTACGAACGGGCCACCTCTATCGGGATTCCGCAGGGACTTGGCGCACCGGAGAGCATCAGGAAATCGAGAGCGGTGGAGCTCATGCGGAGCAATATGCCCTTGCCTGTCGTCCAGAAGATTCTCGGACACTCAACCCCGAATCTTGCAGCTTCCTATGTCGAATTCTCAGATACTGAAATACGTCAGGTCGCAAGATATTTCGCCGACCGGGAAAATCTTCGCAAAACTAGCGCTAGAAACTCATTTCTTGGTAAAATCACAGCGATCCGCAAGGGAGATATCCAAACAATCGTCGAGATTTCATCGCTCGGCGGAGCCACCATAACCGCCATTATCACCAGCGACAGCCTGACCCGGATCGGTCTCAAGCCAGGCATGCTCATAACCGCGGAAGTCAAAGCCCCATGGGTCCAGCTCTCCAGTGGAGAAACCGCCCCCAGCTGCTCGGCCGAAAACGTATTCCAGGGTACTGTCTACCGGATCACTCGAGGCCGAACCACAGCAGAGGTCATTGTCCAGCTCGTCGATGGAACAGAATTGTGCTCTATAATCACGGAAAAAAGCCTGCGTCGACTGGATATCCGGGAGCAATCGACCCTGTGGGCGTTTTTTGACGCCTTTGCCGTTATTCTCCATGTCGATTAAGTGTTACTGGAATACGGGGGAAATGAAACCTTGAAAGGGGTCGAATTCCTGAAATTCTGCCGCCTGCTGGAGACAGCGAGCCATCATGACAGGTGCAGACGGCGCCTGCACCTGTCATTTCCTACTGCTTATAAATATACGTGCCAACATGCTCACCGTTCAGGGCTCGTGTGATATTCCCATCGACCAACCCGTTGATAATCTGCACTTTTTCGATGACTTCACTGTTCTGAATAATCTCAAGACAGGGCCTTTCTATGACCAGATCGTCCTGTTCAAGATCGAGTAAATCCTGGGCGCCGATTTCCGGGATGAATTTTGCATCCGGATTTTTTTTCGGATCATCGGTATACAGGCCGTCTTCATCCTTGACGAAGAGAATCGTCCGCGAGCCGATCAGATCGGCGAGTATGACAAGACCGACATCGGTGCGATGTATCGGAATACGACCTACCTTGGGTTTGATCGCGAAATAGTCATACGGCGGCATGCCATGCATTACCGGTATGATATTTTCGGCAAAATATGTCGGAAGCTTGACAATATCCGAATGCGAGATCTTTATGCCTCCCCAGGGAGAAAGCAAAGTGGCAATCATCAAAGCGTTCTGCTCTGAAACCATGCTGCCGAATTTCGCGATCACTCCCGTCGGCATACCCATTTCCAGACCAATTGTGTAGATATGGCGACTTCGGGTACCTCCTCCTGTGGTAATCAGTAATTTATGATCCTGCCGATTCCTGACTATCTCCTTCAGAATAGGCGGCAACGCCTTGACTCCCCGATCGCATATTGACTGCCCGCCAATCTTCATTATGGCGATATCGGGGTAGAGCCTCTCCTGAGGAGCGATATCTAATTTTTCAATAAACTCCTTGCTCACAAGGCTCTCACCCATGAGAACACTTTTCACATGCAGTCTCTTGCCATCCTTTTCTCGCACCAGTGCCATAGTTCAGTTTCCTCTGAAGAGATAATATAGAAGTTGAAGGTTTGTTAGATGTGCTTCTCGCCGCGTTTTAGGGCGACAAGATCTGCGTTTACAGCCTTGGCAATCTGCTCGAGTTCAGTTTTGCGCAGATGCTGACCATACACCTTCAAGTCAACACCGCATACTGCGACGATCCTATATTGCGGCGTTTTTGCACCTTCTCTTGCTTTCTGTCGTGTTCTGTAAAAAATTTGTCCGTTCATTGCATGCCTCCTGATTGAAAGTAGTCTTACCTGCGGCCTTTCCTGCAGTATATGACCATATAAAAGAGATAGCAAGGTGCGCCTGGTTGTACGTTTTCGTCATATTTGGTTATTCTTGTGCATTTTTCCATTGTTTTTTGACAGTCCAGTCACGAATAAGTCTATTGTGGCGTTTATTGAACAATCTTAACAGACATTCACTCACTCTTTTTTTATAATATTCGTGCTTCCTGATGAAATTTTCTGTTTCTTTCCCCCTGACGAGGCACGCTGCCAGATGAAAAATTCTGTCATTGTTCATAAACCACACTCTTTATCAGCAAAGCCGGTTCAAAAGCTGGGGCCGGATGCCTTTATCTTTTCATTCATTGAGGCGCATTGAGCATGAAAATCCTTATAAGCATTGACGATACAGACAATCTCGACAGCCCGGGCTCCGGCCAGGCAGCGGAGAGACTCGCACATGAACTGCAGTCAAGGGGAATGGCACAATGTTCAAGCATTTCCCGCCATCAACTCTATGTCCATGAGGACATTCCCTATACTTCACACAACAGCGCCATGTGTTTTACCGCTGCCACTGAAGCGACTCAGGTTGATCCCATCATCCGCTTCAGCGAAAAATTCCTGCAGTGCGAATCGGCAGCCGGCTCTGACCCAGGGCTCTGTGTGGCTGTTGCCGACGCTCAGCTCAATACAGAGGCACTGACAGCCTTTGGCCTGACTGCAAAAAAGAGCATAGTGACAAAACAGGATGCCTATGATCTGGCCAGTCTGCTCGGAGTGCATCTCTCCGAACACGGCGGTACCGGCGGCGGCGTCATCGGTGCGCTGGCAGCTATCGGCTTGCGTCTCCAGGGCAATGACGGCAGATTCAGAGGCTGGTATCACCTCGGCAAGAGAGGAGAAACATCAACTGTAGCCGACATGTGTGCGCATGACTTTGTCGATGCGGTAGTCGATGAACACGGACAGACACTTGCAGAGGACAACCTCGTTGTCTTCGCCGAGGATACTGTCAAGACCGTGCTCCTTGGCGGCCTCCAGGTCGTGCCGGTTGCCAGGCTTAACGAGGATAAGAATAGCGTGAGGTGGTCGACACTCGCTAAAAAGCAGGTTAAGAGATTTTAAAAACTTTACTGCAGATTCTGTATTATTTTCCCCACCTCTGAATGCCAGTGAAAATTGCGCACTCAGTCCAAAGCCGCGGAAGAACAGCTCCGCCGCCAGCATACCCCCATCAACTGACCCGAAAAAGAAAACTGTAATTTTTGGTTAGTATGGGTCAGTTTGATTCATATTTCTTTCTGTTATTACAATTACTTTTGACATGTACCTGATGGCTAGATAAGCTTTTTGGGCAGACGGAGGAGAGTAGTTTCTTCCTGCTGATATCGATATCAACATGCAGCTGCTGTGAACCTGGTGTCTTTTCAGATCATTCCGACTGAAGATACATCTCTCTCGAAGCTGCGTGTTCAATTCCGGCCAATAATTCAAGGAGGTTGGGCATGATCAAAAAAGAAATTGTCGTGAACGGGGTTGTGAAACATCTGGTTGTCGATGCGGAAAGCTCGCTGGCCAGCGTCATCAGGAACAATCTGACCATGACCGGCACCAAGGTTGGTTGCAGCCAGGGCCAATGCGGGGCATGCAGTGTCATCATGGACGGCCAGGTCATCCGCTCCTGCGCCACAAAGATGAAACGGGTAACCGATGGAGCCCGGATCACCACTATCGAGGGTATCGGCACACCCGACTGCCTGCATCCGGTCCAGATGGCCTGGATTGCCCATGGCGGTGCCCAGTGCGGTTTCTGTTCGCCTGGATTTATCGTCTCAGCCAAGGGGCTGCTCGACACCAATCCAAACCCCAGCCGCGACGAGGTCCGTGAATGGTTTCACAAACATCGTAACGCCTGCCGCTGCACCGGCTACAAACAATTGGTTGATGCTGTCATGGACGCCGCAAGGGTCATGCGTGGCGAGATGACAATGGACGATCTGACCTTCAAGATCCCGGCAGACGGCCGCATCTGGGGCACCAGATATCCACGGCCATCGGCCATCGCTAAAGTCACCGGCACTTGTGATTTCGGTGCCGATCTGGGGCTGAAGATGCCGGAAGAAACTCTGCAACTCGCTCTTGTCCAGGCAAAAGTATCCCACGCCCGGATTCTCTCCATCGATACCAGCGAGGCAGAGAAGATGCCAGGCGTCTACAAGATCGTCACAGCCAAAGATATCAAGGGCAAAAATCGTATCACAGGCCTCATCACCTTCCCGACCAACAAAGGTGACGGCTGGGATCGGCCGATTCTCTGCGATGAGAAGGTCTTCCAGTTCGGTGATGCGATGGCCATCGTCTGCGCCGACACCATAAAAAATGCCAAAGCAGCGGCGGAAAAAGTACGCGTTCAGCTCGAAGAACTACCAAGTTATATGAGCGCACCGGCAGCTATGGCGGAAGACGCCATCGAGATCCATCCCGGTACCCCCAACATTTATTTCGAACAGCGCATCGTCAAGGGCGAAGAAACTGGACCGGTCTTTGACAAGGCTGCTGTTGTGGTCGAAGGCGATTATTATGTCGGTCGTCAGCCGCATATGCCGATCGAACCCGATGTCGGCTTCGCCTACATCAATGATGCCGGCAAGCTGGTCATCCATTCCAAATCGATCGGTCTGCATCTCCACCTTTATATGATCGCCCCGGGTCTCGGCGTCGAACCGGATAATTTGGTGATGGTGCAGAATCCCGCCGGCGGCACCTTCGGCTACAAGTTCAGCCCGACCATGGAGGCTCTCGTCGGTGCCGCGGCTCTGGCCACGAACCGCCCGGTATTCCTCGGTTATGATTATTTCCAGCAGCAGACCTATACCGGCAAACGTTCACCGTTCTTTATCAACCTGCGCATGGCTGCCGACAAGGACGGCAAACTGCTCGGTATGGAGTCCGATTGGTCAGTCGATCACGGCCCATATTCGGAATTCGGCGACCTGCTGACCCTGCGCGGCGCTCAGTTTATCGGTGCTGGTTATGATATCGCCAATATCAGGGGTATCGGCCGCACCGTTTGCACCAATCATGCCTGGGGCTCGGCCTTCCGAGCCTATGGATCACCGCAGTCGGAATTTGCTTCGGAAGTCCTGATGGATCAACTGGCGGAAAAACTTGGTATGGACCCCCTTGAATTGCGTTACAAGAACGTCTATCGCCAGGGCTCCACCACCCCCAGCGGGCAGGATCCCGAGGTCTACAGCCTGCCGGAACTCCTCGACATCTTGCGGCCAAAATATCAGGCAGCCCTTACCAAGGCCAAAGCAGCCTCGACGGACGCTGTCAAGCACGGGGTCGGCATCTCCCTTGGAGTTTACGGCAGCGGCCTGGATGGTCCGGACAGCGCTGAGGTGGATGCCCAGATCAACGCCGACGATACCGTGACTATCTACACAACCTGGCACGATCACGGCCAGGGCGCGGACATGGGTGCCCTGGCCACGGCCCAGGAGACTCTGTACAAGGTCGGTGTCGGCCCGGAACGGATCAAACTGGTTCTCAACGATACCAGTGTCTGCCCGAACGGCGGTCCAGCCGGCGGCAGCCGCTCCCAGGTGGTCATCGGTCGGGCAATTAAGGCTGCGTGCGAACTGCTGGCCGGCGGCATGCGTGACGGCAAGGGCGGGGTGCGCACCTATTCCCAGATGGTCTCCGAGAAAATCCCGACCAAGTACAACGGTAAATGGACCGCCCCGGCCGAGGCCTGCGATGAAAACGGCCAAGGCAAGCCCTTTGCCTGTTATATGTACGGTGTCTTTCTGGCCGAGGTCGCAGTTGACATCAAAACTGGCGTTACCACGGTAGGCAAGATGACTCTGGTGGCCGATATCGGCAAGATTGCCAATCGGCTGGTGGTCGATGGCCAGATGTACGGCGGCCTCGCCCAAGGCATTGGCCTTGCCCTGACCGAGGACTTTGAAGATATCCACAAACACTCGACCCTTGTTGGTGCAGGCTTCCCCTACATCAAACAGATCCCGGACGACATGGAACTGCTCTACGTCGAAACTGAGCGGCCGGAAGGACCTTTCGGAGCTTCAGGGGTCGGCGAACTGCCGCTGACCTGCCCGCACGCCGCGATCATTAATGCAATCTATAATGCCTGCGGAGTCCGTATCACCAGACTCCCCGCCCTGCCTGAAAAGGTTTTAGCCGGACTGAAGGGCTGATTCGGCACTTTTCACCTCTCCGTGCCTTTAGGGCCGGAGAGGTTTTTTATTTTTGGGAGATGTATGGACCAGAAAGAGTTACGGGAATGGGAATCCCGCTGCATCCAGGAAGAGCCGCCGGCATGTACCGCAGGGTGTCCGCTGGGTGTCGACGCCCGTGCCTTCGTGCAGGCGATGGTTCAGGGAGATATGCAGACCGCCCGCAGAATCCTCGAAAAAACCATGCCGCTGATCGGAATTACAGCAAGGATCTGCGAAGCCCCTTGTGAAAATTTCTGTCTGCGCAAAGACCTCGGCGGCTCCATTGCAGTCGGACTCCTGGAACGAAGCTGCATCTCCTCAGCGCCAAGACAGGGAAAAATCCTCTGTCTCCCCTCGCGGGGAAAGAAGACCGGGGTTCTGGGCGGCGGCCCCAGCTCTCTGGTCGCCGCCTTTGATCTTGCAAAAAAAGGATATGCCGTCACGCTCATTTCCTCGACGTCTCCCGGAGGCTGGCTCAGCGATATGCCATCGACTGTGATTCCGCCGGAGATTCTCGCCGAGGAGTTGGCAGTTCTTGAAAAAATGGGTGTGTGGTTTGAATCAGCAACTACACTTACACCCGATGTGCTGGCTGAGGTACGCACTCGTTGTCAGACGGTGTATATCGGTCATGATGGCGAACTTGATACCGAACTGTGCAATCTCCTAGCGAACGTCGCCCCTGAGACCATGGCCCTGCCGGAAGAAGGACTGTTCACCGGCGGCATTGCCGACGCAGAACATCTATGGCGCTACATTACCAGTGTTGCCCAGGGTCGTGCCGCGGCGCTCTCGATGGACAGGCACATGCAGGGCGTATCCCTTACCGCTGCCAGGCCCCGGCCCCGCCATGGCCATACCGACCTGTTCACCTCGTTAAAGGATGTGAATCCCAAGGCCAGGATCATCCCTTCAACGGAAAATGACAATTACTCTCCAGATGAGGCCAGACAGGAAGCTGAACGCTGCATCAACTGCCAGTGCCTGGAATGTGTGCGGCATTGTGTCTATCTGCAGGAATTCGGCAGTTATCCGAAGGTCTACAGCAGACGGGTTTACAACAACGAAGCCATTGTCAAGGGAACACACCAGACCAACACCTTCATAAATTCATGTTCACTTTGCGGCCAATGCGAGATTCTCTGTCCTCACGATTTTTCGATGGCTACCCTCTGCCTTGAGGCCAGACAACGAATGGTTGAGGAAAATCGCATGCCGCCCTCAGCCCATGCTTTTGCTCTCGACGAAATGCGCGCTGCCCTCAGCTCCCAATTCGAACTGGTCCGCATGGCCCCTGGTCATCAAAGCAGCAGTGCAATTTTTTTCCCTGGCTGCCAGTTGGCCGCTGTCAGACCTGATCAGACCATTGCCCTGTACCATCATCTGAGAGCACAGTGGCGCGATACCGGCATCTGGATCGGCTGCTGCGGTGCTCCGGCCCACTGGGCGGGCCGCAAGACCGAATTCCGGGAGATTGGTGAACAATTTCTGCAATCCTGGCGCAAACTGGGCAGCCCGCGAGTCCTGACCTGCTGCTCATCGTGTCTGCAGATGTTCAGGAAACAGCTGCCTGAGGTTGATGCCCAGTCTGTCTGGTCAATAACAGCCCCTCCCTTGAATGCCGCAGCCCCAGCAAAGCAGCTGCCTCTGGCCCTGACCGATCCCTGCACGGCAAGAAACGACAAGGCCACCCAGGCCGCCGTCCGAAGGTTGATAGCAGATCTGGGACAGGAACTGGCTGATCTGCCGCTATCCGGGGAGCTGACGGAGTGCTGCGGTTACGGCGGCCTTATGGACAACGCAAATCCCGAACTGACGCGCAAAGTGCTCGAAAACCGTGTCTCGCAGACCTCTGCTGATTTTCTCACCTATTGCATTATGTGCCGGGAGCAGCTTGCCCGTACTGGCCGACCTGTCCTTCATATACTCGACCTGCTTTTTCCGGAGACGGCCAGATCTGCCGAGGAGGCACCTCTTGGCATATCAACACGCCGCGCGAACCGGCGGGCATTGAAAATCAGGCTGCAGGAAGAATATTTCGGTGAGCGAATATCTCCGCCTGAGGAATGGCAAGGTATCAGCCTGAAAATTGCATCGGAACTTCTTCCGATACTTGAAAAACGGCGGATTCTGACAGACGATATCCGTCAGGTGCTCTGGTTGACGGAGCAGAGTGGGCGATATTTTGAACACCAATCACGAGGAATACGCCTGACCTCCGCCCGCTTGGGAGAAGTGTTTTTCTGGCTGGAATATGTACTAAACGGTAACGAATATCTGCTGCAGAAGGCCTGGAGTCACCGCATGGTTCCGGCAAAGGTGACGAAATGAGCATGAGTTTTCTCCCTGAAGACATGAATTGGATCTGCCGGCCCTGCGGTGTGAAACTTCAGCCTTCGACCGTCGAGCTCAGCTATCTGGGCAGTGTCTTCAGCGTCGAACTTCCGGCCTGTCCTCAATGCGGCGCCGTGCTGATCTCTGAAGAACTGGCAACCGGCCGAATGCTCCAGGTGGAACAATTGCTCGAGGACAAATGATGACCATGCCGCTCTACCAGGCAACTGCCGTACGACAGGGATTGGGCTGCTCACTTCGCCCGGGCGGAGATTACCTTACCCGGCGCATTCTTGAGCTTACCCGACCCGATGCGCATCAGACGGTGCTCGATGCCGGCTGCGGTCCGGGCGCCACCCTTGGCCTGCTGCGAGCCCGAGGCCTGTACAATTGCCTGGGTCTTGATCGCGACTGGCCATTTCTTTCAGAGGCTAAAAACGATACACTCACTGTCCTGCAGGCCGACCTTCCCCGGCTTCCACTAGCTGATCGGACAATTGACATGATCCTCTGTGAATGTGCCTGGAATCTCACACCTCAAAAAAATGTGCTGGCTGAATTTAGCCGGGTGCTCCGTCCACATGGCATTCTAGCCATAACAGACATATTTGCCAGAACCTTCGATGCAGTCGAAGGCGCCTGGCCAGTCCCCTGCTGTTTTGCCGGAGCCACCGATCTTGAGACGGTGCGATCGCTGGTTGTCGATGCTGGATTTACTGTCACTCTCCTTGAAGATCATTCCCGGCTCCTGCGGGAAACCGCCGCCCATTTTGTGTTTGCACACGGCTCATTGCATGGCTTCTGGCTGGCTGTTACAGGCAGTACCGAACTGGCGGATCAGGCCTGTAAAGCATCCCAAGTCACCAAGCCCGGTCTTTTTCTCCTTATTGCCAAACGGAACCCGTTATGAATGATACTGATATCAAAATCCTCAAACTGGCGGCCGAGGGCTTCTGTTGCGCCCAAATCATGCTGAAATTGGCCCTGGACACCCAGGCCTGTGAAAATCCCGGATTGATCAGGGCCATGTCTGGACTCTGCCACGGTTTGATCTCCCATCAGGGACCATGCGGGGTCGTGAGCGGCGGAGCCTGCCTCATTGCCTATTATGCCGGCAAAGGACGAGCGGAGGACGAGGCAAACGACCAACTCCCCCTCCTGCTGCACGAGTTTGAGGAGTGGTTCGGGAAGTTGGCCGAGGAGCGCTTCGGCGGCAGCCGCTGTGCAGACATCGTCGATGACGGCAGGCCCGATCCCCAGATATGCGGCGGACTCCTTTCTGAGGCATTCAATTACATTCTCGTCCTTCTCTCCGAAAACAACTTTGATCTGACGGTCGCGCCCGAACATGATTAAGCTGATCGACGTGGTCGAGAGCGTCTGCCCGGTCTGCCTGCGACGAGTCGCCGCCAACCTTATCGGTGAGGGCGAAACAGTCAGCATGGTAAAAGAATGCGAGGAGCATGGACCCTTTTCCACCGTGATCTGGCGAGGACCACCCGCGTTTGAAAGCTGGCTCAGACCGAAAATCGGCTACCAGGGCGGCAGACGCGACACATCTACCGATAAAGGATGTCCCTACGATTGTGGCCTCTGCCCAGAACATGCCCAACGCACCTGTACCGCTTTGGTTGAGGTCACAGGTCGCTGCAACCTGCAATGCCCGGTCTGCTTCGCTGGCAGCGGCAACACAGCGGGCAGCGATGAAGATATCGGCCAGATCTCCGACAGATTTGCAGCTATCTTCGCCAGCACCGGCGGTTGCAATCTCCAGATTTCCGGCGGAGAGCCGACCATGCGCGAGGATCTCCCGGACATTATCAACGCTGCCGGAAAAGCTGGGTTCACCTTTATCCAGCTCAACACCAACGGTCTGCGGCTGGCGGCAGACCTGAATCTTGCCGAAAAATATCGAGATGCAGGGCTATCCTCGGTTTTCCTGCAGTTTGACGGAATCAGTGATCAACCTTACAGGGTCCTCCGGGGTAGGCCACTGTGGTCAGAAAAACAACGGGCGCTGGAAAATCTGGCCCGAGTGGGTCTTGGTGTCGTTCTGGTAGCCACAGTGGCCCGCGACGTGAATGAAGATATGCTCTGGGATATTGTCCGCTTCGGCATTGAACAGCAGCCAACGGTCAGGGGGGTGCACTTTCAGCCGCTCAGTTTCTTCGGCCGATATCCCACAGGGTTTACGATAGATCATGTAACTTTGCCAGAGATCATGACCGACCTGCAAAAACAAAGTGCTGGTATACTGCAGGCCGCGGACTTCAACCCTCCTGGCTGCGAGCACGCACTCTGTTCATTCAGTGCTAAGTACCTGGTTAATGCTGACGGCAAGCCGATGAGGCTGGGCCAAGGCAACTCCTGCAACTGCCAACCGACTCTGGCGGAAGAAGGAGCCCGGCAATCAATTGACGCCACGGCAAGGCAGTGGGGCCCGGTCACACTCCCCTCTGCTGCTGTAAACCACCAGCCTGATGATCTGGACGATTTCCTGGCCCGTGCCCGGACTCATACATTTTCAATCTCGGCAATGGCTTTCCAGGACGTCTGGAATCTCAACCTCGAAAGACTGCGGGGCTGCTGCATCCACGTCGCCCCTTCCGGCGGGGGGCTAGTGCCGTTCTGCGCCTATAACCTCACGGCCATGGATGGTTGTTCTCTCTACAGGAGAGGATGATGCAGCGCACTCCGATTGACGCTCATACGGCCCGACGCCTCAACCTAGCCATGCCCCTGGAAAGAGATTCCCTTTTCAGGGCCCAGATGGCAAGCCTCCGAGAAACCGTCGCCTGGGCCAAGGAGCAAAGCCCTTTGTACCGTACGCATCTGGCCTCCGTTGAACCAGCCTGCTTGCACGAGCGACAGGATCTTGAACGAATACCTTTTCTTACGGAAGCCTCCATTTCCTCATCCCCTCTCGACCTCCTCTGTATCTCCCAATCCCGCATATCCCGGATTATCACCCTGGAAACCTCCGGCAGTACCGGTCCTCCCAAACGGCTTTTTTTCACGCAGGAGGATCTTGCGGCAACCTTGGAATTTTTTTACGAAGGAATGCTCAACCTGATAACACAACAGGACAATGTTCTTGTTCTGCTACCCGCCAATCAACCCGACAGCGTTGGCGATCTACTGCTTCGCGCCCTTTCCGGGCATGGGGTACAGATTTCGGCAGTGTGGCCGTTGCCGGCAATCAATGTTCTGGCCAGAACAGTCCGGGAGACATCAGCGAGTTGCATTGTCGGCCTGCCCCAGCACCTGCTGGCCCTTGCCGAGGGCATGCCGCAGGATAGCAGGGTCAGCAGCATGCTGCTCTGTTCCGACTACGCCCCTGACGCCGTCAGGCAGCGCATAGAAACAGCCTGCGGTTGTACGACCTTTCTGCATTACGGCACCACCGAAACCGGTCTGGGCGGTGGAGTCGAATGCGGTATGCACAGAGGTTGCCATCTGCGGGAATCCGATCTTCTGGTGGAAATTGTAAACCCGGAAAACAATGCATCTCTGGCTGACGGAGAATTCGGTGAGATCGTTATCACTACTCTGGGCAGACGGGGGATGCCTCTGATCCGTTATCGCACCGGCGATCTTGCCCGCCTGGATCGCCGTAAGTGCCAGTGCGGCGGCACTACTGCCCGCCTCTGCGATATCCGGGGACGCAACAAACCTTTCCGGCTCGCAGGCGGCGGAATACTCTTCAGCCAGGATCTCGATGATGCCCTTTTTGGAATCGAAGGACTCCTCGATTTCCGGGCCAGACTCGAATCGGGCCGCCCGGAAAGCATTCATATTGAATACCTTGCTCGGCGAGAGTATGCTGCCGGAAATGAAATCCGCAAATCACTATTCAATATTCCGGCTGTCCTCGA
Source organism: Desulfobulbaceae bacterium (assembly GCA_020049575.1). Lineage (GTDB taxonomy): Bacteria > Desulfobacterota > Desulfobulbia > Desulfobulbales > Desulfocapsaceae > Desulfoprunum. The sequence continues at coordinate 21,213 of JAIFKM010000025.1, read as the reverse complement.
TGCCGTGAAAGACGGTCAGCTGATCATTGGTGACATAGGACAGATCCCGAAATTCAGCGCATCACACACCATGAAACGATCCATCCTGGATCGACGTTAACAAGGAAAGCAATGCGAACAATCCTCCATCATCTCTGCGCCTGCCTGGAAAAAGGCCAAGCGGCAGTCATGTGTACCATTATCGACAGCTCGGGTTCGGCCCCACGCAGTTCCGGGACCAGGATGCTGTACTGCCGGGACAGCCGACTCTTTGGCACCATAGGCGGCGGCGAACTGGAAGGCCTCTGCATCATCAAGGCAAGGGAACTTCTGGACAGCGGTCCGGACCATGCCCTGCTGCGCTTTGACCTGACTGCCGGCCAAGCCGCCGCAGCCGGCATGATCTGCGGCGGGGCAGTACAGATCCTCCTTCAGCGTCTTATGCCGGAGCCTGAGACACTAACGCTGTATACATCTCTGAACGAGGCCTTTTCCGAGGGCAAATCACCAATACTTTTAACAGTAATGGAAAATACTAGCGCGCCGCGACTTCTGGTGCATATCCCCGGCAATCCATCGCTTCCAGATCTCCCCTCCGAACTGCCCAGTGAAGCACTTGCCCGAATCGGCAGAACCGGCCAGCCTTTCACTGTTACCGCAGGTGAAACAAAACTGCATGTCGAACCCATGCCCCGTCCTCCACGACTCCATCTGGCAGGAGCAGGTCACGTCGCCCTGGCGACAGCCCATCTTGCCGGTTTTTTGGGGTTTGAGCTCATCGTCTTTGATGATCGATTGGAATTTGCCAACCGTGAGAGATTTCCAGGGGCCAGTGTTATCAAGGTCGTCCCTTCTTTTGTTGGATGTCTGGAAGGGCTGGAACCCGGCGACGCCGTGGTTATCGTTACTCGCGGGCATCTGCACGACCAGGAGGTTTTGGCCCAGGCCCTGCGCACCGAGGCCGGTTATATTGGCATGATCGGCAGCCGTCGCAAGCGGGATGCCATCTATGCCGCCCTGCGCCGACAGGGATTCACCGACAGCGATGTATCCAGGGTCCACAGTCCGATCGGCCTGCCCATCGGCGGTGAAAGTCCGGAGGAAATCGCCCTGAGCATCATGGCCGAGATCCAGCAGTACAGATATGCAACCCCGATATGAGAATAGCCGCCCTCATTCTGGCGGCAGGTCTCTCGTCGCGCATGGGAACCTTCAAACCGCTGATCCGACTTGCCGGCAAAAGCCTGCTTGGCTGTTGCCAGACGCTCTTTCAGGAGTGCGGCCTGCAGGAGATCGTCGCAGTTGTCGGCCACCGGGCTGACGAAACCGAAGCAGAGGCTGCATCTCTGGCGATACGATGCATACGGAATACTGAATACCCAACGGGCATGTTCTCTTCGATTCAGTGCGGAGTAAGGTCTCTGCCCAAGAAAACAGAGGCTTTTTTTGTCCTGCCGGTGGATATTCCCCTGATCCGGACTGCCACTCTCAGAAAAATCCTTACAGCTGCAGATATTAACAAGAAAGCCATTATCTATCCGGTTTTTGCTGGCCGACGCGGCCATCCACCACTGATCCCCGCCTCCCTCATCCCGGCGATCCTGGCACATGATGGCCAGGGCGGACTTGAAACCCTGCTCAGCCGGCACAAAGGAATAGACATTGCCGTCTGGGACGAAGGTATCCACCTGGATGCCGACACGCCGGCAGACCTGGAGAGACTGCAACGGCGGCTTGCCCGCATCTCCATCCCGAATCGCCAGGAGATCGACGCCCTGGCAGGGCAGCTACTGACCAAAAAGGGACTGGCCCACAGCCAGATGGTCTGCCGGGCTGCCACAGCCCTTGCCCAGGTGCTTAACGACCAGGGATGCTCGCTTGATCTGGATCTCATCTATGGCGGGGCATTGCTGCATGACGTGGCCAAAGGACAGCCCCGGCATGAGATCCGCGGGGCTGAGATGCTTGCCGCTCTGGGATTGAAGGAGATTGCCTCCATCGCGGCAGCGCATATGGATCTGGAGATATCACCGACAGGCGAACTGACTGAAAAGGAAGTCGTCTGTCTGGCAGACAAGTTCATCAGTGGTACACGTCGGACCGGGATAGAGACGCGCTATGTCGAGAAATTGAAAGTTTTTGCCGGTGACCAGAATATTTGCCGGCAGATTCTCGGGAAAAAAGAGCGAGCGCTGGCCCTCAAAGATCGTGCAGAACACATGAGCGGAAAAAGGATGGAATCAATTCTGGATGAGGCTGGCCTATGAAAACTGTCTATCTCCTGCGTCACGGTGAAATTGCAGGTTCCTCCCCCCGACGATTCATCGGCCAGATGGAGGTAGCTCTGACCGAGAGGGGCAGGGAGCAGATCAGGCAAGCATCTGAAGTGCTCAAAGATATCCGTATGGATCAGCTATTCTCAAGCCCTTTGGGACGATGCCTGGAGAGTGCCGAAATTCTGGGCAGGACCCTTGGACTGCAGCCAGAAATTGAGCCCGCCCTGCGCGAGATCGCCTTGGGCCCCTGGGAGGGACTGACGGTTCCCCAGGTGCAGCAGCAGTTTCCCGGCAGTTATGAAGCAAGAGGCCGGGATATTGCCATCTTCCAACCACCGGCCGGTGAGAGTTTCGCCGATCTGGCTGACAGGGTCTGGCCGGGATTTCTCCGCATTCTCCAACTGACCCACGAAAATGCCGTGATCATCGGCCATGCAGGAGTCAACCGGGTCCTGCTCTGCCGACTTGTCGGCATCCCTCTCTCCCAACTCTTCCATCTGCGGCAAGGATATGCCTGCATCAATATCATCAAATGGCACAATGGCAGATTTGAACTCGAACTGATAAACTATACCCCGACAACATTCACTCCCTGCCCAGGGGCAGCAGCCGATCGACAGAGAATACCCACTCCCGGGAATTGATGCGGCGACCTGTCCGTTATGCGGCAATAATCGACATGGCCCGCACAGTTTGTGCAATTTCGGCCTCTGTAGTAAAGGGTCCCAGGCTGAAACGGATCGCACCGTTGTCGAAGGTTCCCAGATCTGCATGCACTAACGGCGCGCAATGCAGACCGGTGCGGACAGCAATGTCGAAATCACCATCGAGGATGGTGCCGACATCGGTACTCGCCATGCCATCAACTGTACAGGTCAAAATCGGCAGATGATCCTGCAGTTCATCGAGCGCAAGAATCCGAATCCGCCGGCAGGGCCTCAAGCCATCGCGAAGCTGCTGCAGCAAAGCCACTTCCCTTAAGAAAGCTGCCTCATATCGACTCTCGATATATGCAAGACTTTCCCCAAGAGCAATGATACCCAGAAGATTTACGGTGCCTGCCTCAAGTCTGTAGGGATAGATCAGCGGCTGAAAGAGATTGAGGGAGTCGATACCGGTACCGCCGAAACGGCTGGGAAGCGGATCGATCTCAGGAGTGACAACCAGGCCGCCGATGCCAGTTGGGCCGAGCAGTGATTTATGGCCCGTAAAGGCGATACCCTGAACATCCCACTCCTGCATATCGATGGGGACAACACCGGCGCTCTGGGCCACATCAAGGACAAGAGGTACACTGTGCGCCCGGCAGATCTCACCAATTTGCCGGATCGGCTGGACTGTGCCAAGGACGTTCGAAGCGTGGGTGAGGATGACCAGGCAGGTCTCCGGCTTGATCGCCGCGGCAACCGCTGCCGGGGTGATAAATCCCTGCGCATCAAAGGGAACCAGGTCAAAAGTAATCAACCCTTGTTTATGAAGATGATGCAGCGGGCGAAGGATCGAATTATGTTCCAGGCGAGAGCTCACCACATGAGAACCACGACTGACCAGTCCCTGGATGAGAGTGTTCAGGGCATCGGTGGCGTTATTAGCAAAACATACACGCGCATCCTGGCCTGCCCCGAAAAACCTGGCTATTCTGGTACGAACGGCGGTAACCGCTTCCTCGGAGTCCATGGCCCGATCATAGCCGCCCCTACCGGGAGAGGCACCGAGCGTTAGATACTGCTCGAGGGCCTGACGCAGGCAGTCGCCGTTCTTTGGATAGGTTGTCGCGGCATTATCGAGATAAATCACGGTATCCTCCAGCGTCCCCATCAACTGCAGGTCGTGGGATTGGGCAGACCAGCCAGCCGCCTTGCGCCATTTCTGATACCGCCGGGGAAGAGAGCCTCCAGCTCCAACAGACTCATCTCGGTTCCTTTTCGAAGTTGACTGTTCAGCGGTGCCCTGCCATTGACGGCATAAAAATCTCGGAGAAATCGGATCGCCTGCCAGTGTTTTCTGCTGAGTTCCAGAAGTCCGGCTTCCGCCGCTAAAACAGCGCAGATCTCGTCACTCCATTCACTGAAATCGTGCAAGAAACCCTCGGCATCAAACACCACCTGCCGTTGTCCGAAGATCCGGACAACAGGGGTGTGATCCATCATGCCGCCGGTCATCAATACTTCATGGTTTTGCAGCCAGAGCCGCCTTGATCTTTTCAGGGGTGGCCGGCAGATTGCAGATCCAGACACCCGCGGCATTATTGATTGCATTGATCACGGCCGGAGCCGTGGGGACCATGCACATCTCACCGATGCCGGTGGCACCAAGAGGACCTTTCGGCCTGGGAGTCTCCCGGATGATGGTCTCCATCTGGAAATGCTCGCGGATCGTCGGAAACTTGAAGGAAACCCAGTCTTTGGTTTTGCCCGCCAGGTATTCTTCACGCAGGGCGAAGCCCACGCCCATATCCATGCCGCCCTCGAGCTGGCCTGTCAGGTTGAGGGGGTTGATCACCGGCCCGGCATCAACTGCCGTAGTCATTTTGAGAACCTTCACCTTGCCGCTTTCGGTATCGACCTCGAGTTCCACCAGCTGCACGGCATGGACCTGGGATTCAAAAGACGGTCCTTGACCAGTTTGCGGATCGAGTGGCCCGGCGTCTTCATTCTTCTTTCTTCCGAGAAAGCGCCTGGGCTTGCCGGCTGCCTCGAGACTGAGACCGGAACTCGCCCCGGTTTCCCTCATGACCTCTTTCAACTGGCTCAGGGCATCAATCAAGGCGTTGCCGATCATGTAGGTGATCCGACTGCCCGCAGCCGGTCCGCTGGCCGAGGTGTTATCGGTATCGCGGGTATGCAGGTGTATCCTGTCCATTGACATACCCATGAATTCGGCAGTCAACTGACTAAGCATCGAGTCGTTGCCCTCACCTGGGTCGGCAGCGGCGGCATAGATGCTGATACCACCATCATCATCGAGCTCAACGGCGGCAACCGAGGCATCGCCGGGACCACCGATGCCGAAAGCGCCGGTTGCCAGTCCCACTCCCCGCCTGACCGTACCCTTGCGAAACGGTTCTGCATCCCGCAGAGCACGGTCATAATGAGGGCGCATGGCCTCCATCAGCTCAGGAAACGGCCATTCCGTGACAATTCGGCCGGTGGACTTACTCTGACCGGGCTGAAGGGAATTACGCAGACGGAACTCGAAGGGGTCGATGCCCATCTTCTCGGCCAACATATCCATGGCGCATTCCAAGGCGAAGTTCGCCTGTGGCGGACCGGCTCCCCGGGCGGCACTGCCCCAGGGATTGTTGGTATAGACCAGGCGGCCGCGGGCATGAACATTGGGGATTTGGTAGGAACCGGAAAGCATCAGAAGAGCCCGGTGTACAACCACATGACCAATGGAATAATACGCCCCCTTGTCGACCATGAAATCGTTGCAATAGGCGGTCAGTCTACCGTCTTTGTCTGCTGCCAACTTTACCTCAAGGGCAAACGAATGGCGCTTTGAGGTCATCAGCATGCTCTCGGCAAGGCTCGGGATATAGCGAATCGCCCTGCGGAAATGCAGGGCTGCTGCGCCGGCGATACCTTCGGAAATGACATCGATCTTGATGCCGAACTGGCCGCCGGAATAGGCTTCGACATACTTCATGTTTTCCCAGCCTAGAGCAGTCTGGAGCATGCCGAGATGAAAATGAATGTTGATGCTGCGACCAATGATCACCAGCTTGTCGGCATCTTCCTCATCCTTTTCCCAGTAAGCGATGGTCGCCTCCGGCTCGAGTGGGGCCTGGTGATTGATCTGCGTCTTGAACCGGGCCTCGATGACTGCCGCCGATCGGCCAAGGGCCTCTTCGGCATCACCTTTGATCTGCGGCTGATCAAAACAAAGATTGGGGAATTCATCGTGGATCTGCACAGCCGTCTCGGCAAGAGATGCCTCCGGGCTGTCCATGACCGGCAGCGGCTCAAATTCTACCTGGATCGCAGCCAGAGCTGCCTCGGCCTGCTCCCGTGTTTCAGCCGCAACAGCCAGAATCGGATCGCCGATGTAACGAACCTTGTCCCCGCACAGTACCGGCCGATCTGCCACCAGATATTTCAGTGTATTGGTCCCCTTGATATCGGTCGCGGTTAACACCCCGGCAACACCCGGCATCCCCTTTGCCGCCTCGGCATTGATCGAGACAATCCGGGCATGGGCAACAGTGCTGCGCAGCACCGCCAGCTCCAGAGCGCCCCGCAGTCTGAAATCGGCGGTAAAATGGGCCGTACCGCAGGCTTTGGCCAGGGCTGAAGGCCGGGGATACGAAATGCCAAGCCCACCCTGATCCAGCTGGGGACGGATGGCCTCCGGACTGATCTCTCCCCGGATGAACCGGCCGGCAAGCTGTACGGCCTCGATGATTTTCTTATAGCCAGTGCAGCGGCAGAGATTGCCTCGCAGGGCCTGTTTGATAGCCTCGTCATCCGGATCAGGATTGTGGTCGAGCAGTGCTTTGGCCGACATGATCATGCCAGGTGTGCAGAAGCCGCATTGAATAGCCCCGGACAGCACGAAGGCCTCTTGAATGAGATGCGGGTTCTCGGGTGTCCCCAGGCCCTCAACCGTGATGACTTCGGCACCGTCGAGATCAGTGATCCGGGCCAGACACGAGCGTACCGCCTTCTTATTGACAATGACCATGCATGCCCCGCACTGGCCCTTGCGATCACACGATTGTTTGGCCCCGGTGAGGCGCAGGTCTTCACGCAGCAGATCCAGCAGGACAGTGCGCGGCTCGGCGATCCACTCATGCCAGACGCCATTGACGCAGATTCGGACGTTTTTCATCATATCTCCTGAATTAGGTGCATTCTGTCATCTCTTCGAGGATGGCAGACTAAAGGGCGATCATCACGTGTTTGGTGATCTGATAATCGTGGATGGCCTCAATGGACAGATCCTTGCCAAATCCCGATTTTTTAAAGCCGCCGTGCGGAGTTTCCGAGGTCAGGGGCAGATGGTCATTGACCCAGACAGTGCCAAACTCAAGAGCAGCGGAAACGCGCATGGCCCGTGCCACATCTCGGGTGAAAACAGAGGAGGCGAGACCGAACTCGACATCGTTGGCCAACATTATGGCCTCCGCCTCGGTGGTGAACGACTGGATAGTGATGACCGGCCCGAACACCTCTTTCTGGACGATCTCGGATTTCTGGTCGACATTGGCGATAACGGTCGGCTCGTAGAAATACCCCTTGTCGAAACCGGCTGGAATCCGCCCTCCCGTCAGGATCTTGGCTCCGCCAGTCCTGGCTCTTTCGACAAATCCCGAAACGCTGTTTCGCTGTTCGGCTGAAATAAGTGGCCCCAGGGTCGTCTCTTTGGCGAAAGGATCACCAATCACCACGGTGCGGGTAGCCTCGACGATGGCCTCAGTCACCTCGGCCAGCAGGCTCTTTTCCACAAGAATCCGGGTTACCGCCGTACAATCCTGGCCGGTATTGAAGAATGCGCCAATCTTGACCTTTTCGGCGACTGTCGCCACATCGGCGTCGGCGAAAACGACGAGTGGCGCCTTGCCTCCCAGTTCGAGATGGATACGCTTGACGGTATCAGCCGCGCCTTTCATCAGATTGCTGCCGGTTTCGGTTGCACCGGTGAGGCTGACCATACGGATATCGGGATGAGCGACAAGCGCCCGTCCGACATTTCCGGAAAGAATATTCAGGACACCGTCCGGCAGGCCAGCCTCCTTGGCGATCTCACCAAGCAGCATGGTGCTGCGGGGAGTGATCGAGGCCGGTTTGAGGATGGAGGTGCAGCCTGCCGCCAGGGCTGGTCCGATCTTCCAGATGGCCATCATGAAGGGATAGTTCCAGGGTGCGATTCCTGCGGTTACCCCACACGGTTCACGACGGTAGATCGAGGTATACCCCGGGGCGTATTCACCCGCATGACCACCATGGGTATCCCGGGCGGCGGCTGCAAAATAGCGGAGATTATCAATTGAAAAGGGAAGATCGGCACCGAGCGCGACGAACTCGTAGGGTTTACCCGAATCCTCAGATTCGATTCCGGCAATCTCTTCCTGGCGGGCCTCGACGATATCAGCCATTCTGGCAAGCACTTTGGATCGATCTTTGGGCGTCTGTCGTGACCATCTCCCGTCATAAAAGGCTGCCTTGGCAGCTTGAACGGCGGCATCGACATCAGCAGCAGAGGCATTGCTGACCCGACCGACGATTTCCCCAGTCGCTGGATTTTCGACTTCCAGGACTTCTCCGCCTTGCGAATCGGCCCATCGACCATTGATCCATAATCTATATTTCATGATTTTCTCCTGTTCAGTGGGATTGTGACAAAGACAGTTCAACAAGTCAGCATGAGGGCAATGAGGGCGTTTTCAATATCCATCAACTGCAGGCCAGAAGGATTAAAATGAATTGATGTAATTTGAGGGCATTAACGATCAATCTTCGATTGAACCTCACGGTTGTCATTATCTATCTGTCGTGTGCCTTGTCAACAGATAAACACATATGGAGGAACAGGGGTATCAGCTAACCAGAACTGACAAATTTTATAAACAGTAGCAAATCCCAAGTTGGCATCAGAACCGGGTCCCCAAAATGTTGGACTCCAGCCCCTGAACCTTTTTCTTGTCAAGTCACCGGGGTTGGTCTACTGTTTTGGTTCTGCGCGCGTCCTGATTTCTCTTTGGTCCTTGCGTGCACGGGCAGGAAACCATTGCAGTACAATTCTCTCGTTTTCAGCCAGTCAAACGGCTGGAAATTGGCAGGCTGATCTCGAGGTCAAGCAAAGCAATGAACGAAAAAGGCCAGAGTGACGATAAAAAAATCAGGATGGGAAAGATCGGGCCCCGTCCCTACTGGGTCCTGAGTATTTCCATCGTTATCAGAGCGCTCCATCTGGTCGGCGCGGCAGTCTTCCTCTCCACCTATCTTGTGAATGATGTTCATCCGCCTGCGATGTTTTCACGGATTGTGTTTGCCAGCGGGGCGGCACTTATTTGTACCGAGTGGATGAGACACCGGCAGATTTTTCGAGAAATCTCAGGGGCATCAACCCTTCTCAAGCTGGTATTGCTGGGGGCCGCCTACCACGGTTTTTTACCTGCCAGGGAGACGGTACTGTCGGTATTTGTTCTGGCCGCCCTTGCCTCTCATACCCCGAAACAGGTGCGACACAGACTTCTCTTCTGATAGTCCCTGCCCGATTGGCATATGAAGAGATCCCATGGCCTCCAAAGCTGAAGGTCGCGGATTCGAATTCCGCCTCGTCCACCATTTTTAAACGGTTTCTGAGGATAACAACTACCAAATTTGGAAGTGCATTTTTAATGGCTGGAGAGCTCGGGTAAGATGTTTCGGAACCACCTTGTTGATGGCGATTTTTCGAAATTTTGAGTGACATCGGCAAGCTATCCTTGCCTCTTTTGGTTATCCGATATCCACCGGTCCACTTGAAGGAACCAACATCAAGATCAAGAAATTACACAAACAGACCTATATTTTTGGCAATATGGAGTTCTTTCGACTGAAAATTCATGCCCTTCATGAAACCAGCTAGGCTTTTTTCGGGTGAACCTTCATTGGCGATAACGATGATGGCTTTTTACTGCAATGACACCACCAAATGAAATGAAAAAGTATTCCAACGAGACGGAATGACATACCCGTTGGTATCTTTTGCAGCCCCGATCCGGCTTGGCTGCCCTTGCACTATCAGAGGGACCGAAATCATGAATCCCGCCCCGAACGATCGGCGGGCATTGCCAGAAATTGTGTTTGCCACTTCGCCGACCACATCGTGAACAAGATCAGGTGTGGCGGATTTCTCACCCAGGCTCAACACAAGGTAACGGAGCATATCTGCCGGAGCCGTCACAAGGACAAAGCCTTTGCGCTCTCCGGAGATTCCTATGATTCCTGTGTAATCGTTGACAGTTATTTCATCGGCAGAGATGAGATACGGGGGGTCTACGACGATATCCATTTTTGTACTGGTCCGGAAATAATGCTTTATTCCGTCGATAAACACTTCGATATCTTTTTCCGTAATCATTTTAGCCCCTCAGTTCTTTGCTAAAAGCAATACATTTTGTAAGCGCCTCGTTAATTTCACATTCTGTGAAGGGCTTACATAAAAAACCATAGGCTCCGTATTTAACGGCCTTGATGGCAGTGGCTCGATCAGCGAGTGCCGATATCACCAGAATAACCGTGTTGGGGTTGATGGATACCAGTTGCTTGACACATTCCGTGCCATCCATCTTCGGCATGGTCAGGTCCATTGTGACCAATTCAGGTTCATGGGTCGTAAAAATCTCAACGGCCTCCTGTCCATTGTTTGCCGTGTAAATCTCCGTTAACTCAGGAAGGTTGATCTCCCGCTCTATTTTCCTGCGAATAATCAGCGAGTCATCAACAATGAGCATTTTCATTACCCTCTCCTCAATAGTCCTGTGATAATCTGCATATGAGTTACCGGTTGTTTCGCAGAATCATTACTGCAAGCGAATAGTCGTCACAATTGAACCGCTATTCTTTCTCTTTCGAAAGAAAACTGAAACTCAGTAAATCGGCCGGCCTTAAATTTCACTTTGAACTGACCGTTTAATGAACCAAGCCTGGACTTGATCAAATCCATTCCAACCCCACGACCAGCGTGCAAACCACCCTCCTGCGCAGTGGTAAATCCTTGCCGAAAAATCAAAGATAACAGACTGGCAGATTGACAGGTTGAGAGTTGGCTCTCTGTTGCTAGTCTTTTAGCAAGTGCGGTGGACTTTATTTTTTCAATATCAATCCCCCCTCCGTCATCACGGATCGTCAATTGAAGACTGGAACCGTTTTGAGTCAGTTTGACTTTTAAATTTCCTTCACTGGGTTTACCGGCGTTCTCTCTTGACTCAGGTGTTTCAATGCCATGTGCTATAGCATTGCGAAGACTCTGCACGATAATATCTCTTACCGGTTCTATCTGTTCTTCACTCAGCAACGTTGCATCAAAATCGGACATATCTAGAACCGCCTGTTTCCCATAGTCGGTCACAACCCGTTTCACCAAGGCATTCAATTGGCTTTTCCAGAGGGTTTCCGGCGCTGAATCGGCTGCAATGTCAAGAGACGCTCCCACGACAGGCAATACCGGTTCTAATTGCATGTTTGAGAGATCAATGGCATTCATCTTTTTCTGCAGATTGCGGATAATGGTAAAGTCCGACATCAACTGGTTGAGTTGGACGACCAGCGGCAGAAAATCTTCGCCGGTCAGGGCTTGTTTTTCTTTAAGCACTACTATCGCCGCTTCCAAACTATGGAATTTCTCCTCCACAAACTCCAGGCCGAGCATGGTACTGTCACCTTTGAGTTTATGGGCAATGCGGAAGATCATTTCCAGTTTATTTTTCAGACTGTCAGTAGTCTTTGCTGGTTTCTTCAAGATATTATTGACGTTATTCAAACCATCTTCAGTCATCCGGATAAAGTCGGTCAGCATATTGTTTTCGACATGTATGATCGCGAGCAGCATATCAATCTCTTTGCTTGCCTTTTCATTGGCTGCTTTGAGTTGTTCAGACAGCTTAACCTGCTCGGATATATCCTTGACGGTAACAAGCAGGTTATTGAAACCTTTTGTGTCATACACCCGGGAAAATTGGAAACTGAAGTGGCGGATATCAAACCCGGTCGCATCAGTAGCCAAGTTGATCTCGACCTGCTTGAGGGGGTTGAGATTGGATACCAGTGATTCGTTAACCCGTGGGGAAAAAAGTATCTCAGTATAGTCTTCGACGGTATCCAGTGTTTTTTCAGTTACCAGCGGGCGAAGGAGATCGATAAAGTTCTGTCCGGCCAGATTGTCGTCTTTGAAGAAGGCATGGAGACTTTTAGAGTGCTGAGAGCCGATTATGTAATCCTTGTCCAGCAGGAACAACCCCTCATTGACGTTTTCCAGAATATCTTCTGTTTCCTTTCGAGATTTTTCAACCAGCGCGTCACTCTTACTGAGCCTTTTCAGAAAATGAAACAGAATCAGGAAAAAATTGATTACCGCAAGACCAATACCTATGGATTGGATTGTCCGAAGACGTTCCGCCTTTCGTATAGCGACACCTTCAACGGCTGTTGCAAAGGATTCCATCAGTTCCAGCAGCTTGTCGTTTTGCTGTCTGGTATAATCAATGGCAATTGTCGTTGCCTCAAGTATCTTTTCTCGCCCGGGATCATTAAAATAGGCGTACACAATCGGTTTTAACTTGATGCGATAAACCTTCCATATTTCTTCAGCCTCTTTGAGCACACGAGCACTGGTATCCCGATACGCCGTGTCCTTCAGTAGCGCGTCCTGGCCCTGTCCTACCCCAATCAAATCTCCTCCGTAAATAAACGCATCAAGTGTTTCATCAAAGAGTCTATATGATTTGGCAAAAATATCGATCGATTCTGAATAGTTGGCATCTTGGTTGTTGGCATCTTGCTGAACCTGGTAGAGTTCATGCAAAAGGCTTTGGCTCAACGTTCCCATACGACTGGCTAGCTGGATTGCATGGGCATCGTTGGCAATCTGGTATGAAGTATAAAAATTGAGAATCAATACACCGGAATCAAGAAGAATAAACAAGCCAACGGCCAAAATTATTTCGATGTATTTGGAGCGAAATATTCCACCGATGGCTCGCATCGAGCCTTTAACGCCCTTAATGATACTTAAAAATGGATTTTTCATGAATTTTTCCTTGACGCACAAGCACCAGCGCAACAATGACTGCCACACTTGAGCCTTCTCATCAGCTGTTTTCCCGTAATTTTACGGTTCTCTGGAGTGCATGCCGTGAAGAGCTATGCCACGCCATATATACGAATCCCGTGAAGAATTTTCTCCGACATCGCCTTGAAAAGGTCGATTACCAAGCTCACCTCTGAAACCTGCCCTGGCTGCATAAGTTGTTCCATCACTTTCCATCGAACCTGGGATAAAAGCCTTAACTCAGGATTTTCTATAGCGTCCACGAGACACAGTTGTTGGCGGTCCCACCGGGATCTATCGACCTGGATTTCAGTAATTATTGTAACGCCTCAGAAATTAGATTCGCAGAACAATCACCAGCTTTTAATCGAAGGAGTAATTACAAAATGGCTTTTACGAACAGGATAGAAAATGAACAGGATCTGGTTTGAAGCAATCAAGGTGAAAAAAACACACTATCAGCCTTACTGGACTGCTTATCGAAATGGATAAAGGCGACGGCATCTCTGCTGGTGAAAAAGCAAATCTGGTGCTTGAGCATTTTTGCCCGGATTGCACTGTATCAGAAATAGAATGTGAAATCGTACGACAAAACGACAGATTTTTTGGCTTGAATGTATCGGCTATTGATTATGACACTTTTATGCTATCCGGATGGGGAGTCGGACTTTCCGCGGCGCATAATGAGATTCTGGCTCTCGGGGGGACGATCGAAGCTCAATCGCAAGTCAACGAGGGGACAACCTTCAAAATTACTCTCCCCTATCTTAATCGACACACAATTCGTTAAGCAACCTCTTCCCTCCGAATACCCCACCAGAGGAAGGTAAAACACGAGCAACATTTTCCTCTTTCCGCGCATTCTTTCTCGCATAAACAGCTCCGAAGTCAAGGTGGAACTGGAAGGTAATTTGCAACCTCTGCATGTTTGAAGTTCTCCAAGCGCAGGAAATGGCAAGGCTGTCCCCACAATGGCATCTCGCAAATAAATAACAAACAGAAATCTGACATATTCATAAGAGATTATTGGCAAACTAACGCCATACGGCAACTGCTGCACAAAAAAATATCCAGTAAACTTTATATGACTCTTCCTTCCCGGCGGGCACTGTTTGCCATAAGTTCACTTGGTCTAGGGCATGCGACTCGAAGCCTAGCGGTCATTCTCAACTACCTCAACCAAGGCTGGAGTATAACCATCATTTCGACTGGCGATGCCCTCAAAATGCTGCGCCATGAGTTAGGTAATGATCCGCAAGTCGACTTCAAGGAAATGGTGGATTACCCATGCCTTGAGCGTGGAACGGGATGGCGCCTCTACTGGTATCTATTTCTCGATCTTCTCAAGACATGGAGGTTGATAAGGTATGAGCATCGTGAGTTAAAGAAAATTGAGGCAGGTTATGATTTTATTTTCAGCGATGGCCGATATGGTTTCTACAGTCGCACTACACCATGCTTCATTCTGACTCACCAGGTGGCGTTCATGCCTCCGCCACTCTTGCGGAAAACATTCTGGCTGACAGAGAGAGTCAATCTTTTTGCATTGCGCAGGTTTGACGTTATCCTCATCCCGGATTTTCCATCATCAAAAGTGAACCTCAGTGGCCAGTTATCGCACTCAAAGCATCTTGCCCGCTGTCCACACAGGTACATCGGTATCCTTTCTTCCTATGGTCACCTTAACCTGGAACAGGATATTGACTACCTGTTTATCATAAGCGGCTATCTGCTGGAACATAAGGATGCCTTTATTCGAAGCCTGCTACAACAGGCCGTAGCCCTGCCGGGTAAAAAAGTGTTTGTTCTCGGTCAACAGGATACAGGAGACTTCTCAGATATTATATCTTCAGCAGCGGATCTGGAGGTTCTTCCCATGGTCGATGGAATCAGGCGACAGAAACTGTTCAACCGTGCTCGTAGAATTATTTCCCGAGCCGGTTACACCACTATCATGGATCTGGTTGAGCATAGTAAAAGAGGCCTGCTCATACCTACGCCAAACCAGACCGAACAGGAGTATCTCGCGAGTTATCTCAGTGCGCAAAACTATTTTACGACCACTACCCAGAATAGATTTATTGAGCTGGAACCTGTTCTCAAAAAATGCAGATCCACACAACTCTTCAATCCGCCCTGGCGCACAACCGAATCATTGCAGAAGATACATGCCTGCATAGAGCCGTTGCTTAGCAAACGATTCATTTCTATTATCGTTCCAGCCCATAATGAAGAGGATGAATTGCCAGGAGCATTGGCGTGCCTGCTCGCACAGGACTACCCTGCAGAACGTTATGAGATCATTGTGGTCGAAAATGGATCATCTGATGCAACCTTGAGAATTGCCAGACAAATAGCTGCTCAAGCTGCAAACGATAGGGAAATTACTGTGCAGCAAAGTGCCAGAGGTGTTTCCAAAGCCAAGAACCTGGCACTTGCCAACACGAGTCCGGCTTCTGAATGGGTGGTTATCTGCGATGCAGACACGCAACTCGGTCCTTCGTTCCTGCGTCAATTGAACACCTGGCTTCATCGCGCAAATAACAGCCTCAGTGTTGGCACCTGCAGCATATTGCCCCGCCCCTCAACCAGTGCCTATGGTCGTGCCTGGTTTGCTCTCTACGATTATGTTCACCGCTGGACCAAGACCTCTTATGCCCTGCAGATAGCAGATACAGCCGTTGCCCGCAATGTAGGTTTTAATCCGGAACTTGAGCTCGCTGAAGATTTGCTCTTCATCAGGGGGTGCCTTAAGCACGGGAGTTTCTTCTTTTTTCCGACAGATCAGGTTTCCACTTCGACTCGTCGTTTTATCACTGTCGGTTATCTGCGCCTCAGTCTGCGTTGGTTGGCCGAAGCCTTGCTTCCCATGCGCTATAAACGTCTTTTGAGATACCATGTTATTCGCTGAATTGCATTCGACTCATGATTTTCTTGCTCTGTTCTCTCATTATCGCAATGCTGCATATCCGGTTTTGTTTCTAGGGGCATTTTTTGAGACCTTGATTCCGTTTTCCCTGGTGATTTACGGAGAACCTTTTTTCATCGCCGGAGCAGTGCTGGCAGGTGTCGGAACGCTTGATATTGGTTCAGTTGCAGCCACTCTCTATGCAGGGGGGATCCTCGGTGACAATTGTAGCTATTGGTTGGGAAGATGCTACGGTATGGAGTTATTTGACTGTCTCTCCAAGTGGCCGATGGCACGCCGGTATTTCAAACATAACTCTCATGAGAAAGGGATCTCTTTTTTCCGCCGCCGTGGTTCATCAGCAGTGTTTTTAGCGCGTTTATGTGGTCCTTTTTCCTGGTTTGTTCCTGCTTTGGCTGGAGTATTTCGGCTGCGATATCAAAGCTTTCTGCTTTTCAATACGTTAGGTGTCATTATCGGTATTGGTGAATTTCTGGTGCTTGGCTACTTTTTTGGCAACAATCTGGACTCCATTGCCATCTGGCTTACCCGATTCGGTTATATCCCGCTCATCATGATTCTTCTTATCCTGACTGTCGTATTACAACGCCGCTACTCAACCAGTAAGTAACCGACCCTCTCTATTTCATGAAATTCCGACAAAACATAATTCATTCTAAATCCTAACGGCAGGAAAACAGCAGTCTAATTATTCCCCATTAGCGTAGTTTCCTAAGAAGTTTTTCGTCGGGACGTTATCAAAACAGTTACTCCTGCTGCTCATCAATAGGCGAGCGCCGAAATATGAATATAAAATCAGAATACGAGCAGTCGGAACTGGAAATACCGCAAACATATTCCCTCCAGAACGGCAATTCCCCTCCGAATGCCGTTTCTCCCCCACAGAAAGAGCAACTTGAGGCCAAACCAGGGGCAATTGGGGAACATTTCGATCTCAGTTCTCCCGAATATTATCTCAATAGAGAGTTGACCTGGCTGGAATTCAACCGCAGGGTGCTCCACGAAGGGCAGGACCTGCGGACACCGCTCCTCGAACGCGTCATGTTCCTGGCCGTTGTCGGCTCGAACATTGATGAGTTCTTCATGAAACGAATCGGCGGTCTCAAACAGCAGGTCGGCGCCCAACTGAAGGCCCTCACGGTCGATGGCCGCACACCCCAACAACAGATCACGGAATGCTGCGAGGTGGTGGCTGACATTCTCGGGCAACAGCAAAACCTTGAGCGGGACCTTCTCGCTGAACTGAGAAAACATGACATCAAGGTGGCAACTTTCGGTGAACTGAACGCAGAACAGATGGCATGGGTCAACGACCTTTTCCGGCAGAAGATCTACCCACTGCTGACCCCCCAGGGTATGGACCCCGCCCACCCCTTTCCCTTCATCTCCAACATGTCCCTCAATCTGCTGGTCGCGACGAAACTACCCAAGGAAGACGGCACCCATCTCAACCGGATCAAGATACCGATCGGCTCCGGCCTGCCCAGGTTTATCCGCGTAATGGAGGGCAACACCTTTATCCCCTATGAAGAGATTATCGCCAACAATCTTGGAATGATCTTCCCAGAAATGGAAATTCTCAGCTCTGACTTGTTCCGGGTAACCCGCAACGCCATCACCGAACAGTCGTCCGAACAAGCCAACGATCTTCTCGTCGTGATCGAGTCGGCCCTGCGGGACAGGAAATTCGCCGAAATCGTTAGACTGGAAGTGAGCAATGACATCGACCTGGTGCACAAGGGAATGCTGGCGGCAGAACTGGAAATCAACGAACAGGAGGACGTCGTCACAGTCGAGGGGCTGTTCGTCAAGCGTGATCTGATGCAGATCGCCACGCTTGACATTCCCGAACTGCATTATCCGCCCCATCAGCCAGTCGATCATTACAAGCTTTCCGGAGATGTGCCCAACATCTTTCATTTGATCCGCAAACAGGGACCCCTGCTGCTGCAGCACCCCTACGAAAGCTTCAGTTCCTCCGTTGAACGATTTCTCAAGGATGCCAGCACGGACCCTAAGGTGCTTGCCATCAAAATGACCCTGTACAGGACATCCTCCGACTCCAGGATAATCCAGTATCTGCTCGATGCGGTCAACAATGGCAAACAGGTTGCGGTTGTGGTTGAGCTGAAGGCACGGTTCGACGAACTGGCCAACATACGATGGGCCAACTCGCTGGAGCAGGCGGGAATACATGTCACTTACGGCGTTGTCGGTCTGAAGACACACTCCAAGGTCATCTTTGTCATCCGGCAGGACTACAAT
This sequence comes from Desulfobulbaceae bacterium, assembly GCA_020049575.1. Taxonomy (GTDB): domain Bacteria; phylum Desulfobacterota; class Desulfobulbia; order Desulfobulbales; family Desulfocapsaceae; genus Desulfoprunum. The sequence goes on along the minus strand of JAIFKM010000025.1, from coordinate 3,009 downwards.
GGCCTCAGACGCTATGCCCATATAGGGACAGGCAACTACCACGCCGGAACGGCACGGATCTATAGCGATCTTGGGCTGCTGACCTGCGATCCGGACATCGGCCACGATCTCACCGAACTGTTCAACTTTCTCACCATGGGCTATGCCCCGGCCCGCAACTACACAAAGCTGCTGCCCTCGCCGAGAATACTCAAAAAACGGCTGCTGGCCCTCATCCAGCGCGAGACAGACCACCAGATGGCCGGCCGCGTCAGCCTGATCCAATTCAAAACCAACGCCCTCGAAGACAAGGATGTCGTCGAGGCACTCTACCGCGCCTCCCGCAGTGGTGTGCATATCGACCTGATCATCCGCGACTCCTGCCGGATACGGCCGGGCATACCGGGACTGTCAGACACTATCCGAGTCATCTCCATAGTCGGGAGATTCCTCGAACACTCGAGGATCTATTACTTCAGGAACAATGGAAATGATGAGTATTATATAGGATCCGCCGACATCATGAAGCGTAATCTGGAGGACAGGGTCGAGGTGATAACGCCGGTGGACGCCCCGACTCTGCAGACGCAGCTCCGAAACATCCTGGACGTCCAGCTCGCTGATTTCCGAAGCGCTTGGGAAATGCAGACAGACGGCACGTACACCCAGCGTATCCCACTCGGCAAAGAAGATCAGCGCAGTTGCCATGAAATACTGATCGAAAAAGCCAGGAAACGTCTCTCGGGTGCACGACTGTCAATGAAAAGCACCTCAAAGGGACACGGCAGACGGAAGGTATCATGACAGACATCCGTGTGGACGTATGAAAGTATCCCTGGTTATCCCGATATTCAATGAAGCAGACCACCTGGAAAAATTTCTGCGTGCCATCGATGTATTCACACTTCCCATGGAAAAGGAGCTCGTCATCATTGATGACTGCTCCAGTGATAATTCGCTCGAGATTCTCCGGCAGTTCCCTTTCACCTCCCAGGTGCAGGTCCTGACGCAATCGAAAAACAAGGGCAAAGGGGCTGCACTGCAGCTGGGGATAACAGTTGCTACCGGCGAGGTGATAGGTATCCAGGATGCCGATTTTGAATACGACATCGAAGACATCCCGAAGCTTCTGGAACTTTTTTTGGTCGACAAGGCGGATGTCGTCTTTGGTTCCCGTTTCAAGAAATCCTGCCCCCAGGTCCATCGAACATACCACTACCTGGTCAACCGTTTCCTTACCATTCTGAGCAATGTCGTCTCAGGGCTGTATCTCACCGATATGGAAACCTGTTACAAATTTTTCAGGAAGGACATTATCAAAAATATAGTGATCGAATGTGACCGATTTGGATTCGAACCCGAGGTAACTGCAAAACTTGCCTGTCTCCGCTGCCGGGTGATGGAAATACCGATCTCGTATTATCCCAGAAACTACCTCGAAGGAAAGAAGATCACATGGAAAGACGGGTTTGCGGCACTGTGGCATATCATCAACTTCAATCTGCTGAAAAGTAAAAAGACGTTTTTCCGGCATCAAATGCCGGATCGCTTCATCCCCAATATATTCCAATGGTTGTGACGAATTCATGGTATTTGGCAATCCCACTCATTAGACCTGCCGGGACCGGGGCGACCGTATCGTTGATCTGATCATTCAACACCAAGAGAGAAAAACCATGAAGATAATTGCATCGCTTACGACATGTGCCGTGTTGCTGCTCTCGCTCTGCAGCGGCTGTGACAGCAGAAACGCCAAGGCCGAGATTATCGAACCGGCAATGCTAATCAGCAAGGAGGACGCCAAGGTATTGACGAGCAGCAATTTTAACGACTGCATCGTCAGCGAACAGCCAGTCGTCGGCATGAAGCTCTGCGTGTATGACAATGGCCAGGATTTCCTGCAGATCGGCCTGACCCAGATCGCCTTCATGCCGGAAAGCAACAAGAGAAGTCCGAAAGAGATTTTCACAGGAATCAAGGAAGCCTTTCCTGATTCCCCCAAAATAGACGGCGTCGGAGATGACAACTTTATAGCCCCTCCGGGCCTGCACATACTAAAGGGAGACTACTACCTCAGCATCTCCCTGGGCCTGATGGTCAAGGACAGAGAGAAACTCAAGTCCGCCGGCATGAAGGCGGTCGAGAATCTCGAGAAGCTGATGCACGAATAAGCTGCTGTCCGGGGCTGATGCACGAAAACTCTGAGAACGATGCTCAATCCGGCAGGCTGGTCTCTTCTCTCACCGCCCTGAGTGAGAGATGCTCCCGGCTCCGCCACCAATGGATGACCGCCATGACCAGCACCAGCGTGGCAAGCCAGACGATCCGGCTCTGATAGCGGTGATGGGGTCCTGACATCGCCCCGCAGATGAAGGCGTTACCGGCAAGAGCACAAAAAACGAAGACGGCCAGACCGGCAACATCCCGGTGCCTGTGATACACCGCCAGGGCAATCACCGCCAGCAGTCCGAACGTCGAGACCAGGGCTATGGGTATATGCAGCAAGCTGAAGACAGCAAATAAAAGCGGTGAGAACCCACCCTGCTGCTGACGGGCGGCATTGAACTGCCGGGATATTTCCTGCGGCAGGGCATTATTGAATGTCCCACGCACCGCATGATGGTATTTATCCAGCCCCTCTCCGGTCCGTACCATGACCAGCTGCTCGGCGGCGGCAACCACAGCAGTCGACAACGTCGAGAGGGGATAGCTTGCAACCGATTCCCTGACGAGGTAATTCAGTTCGGCGTCAGCCGCCCCACTCCACCCCCCGATATCGAAAAACGGCGACGAGGTGTTCCACAGGAAGGCGTCGCCGGTATCCGGCAACCGATCCTGGAGACTGCACAATGCGATTCCGGGGGCCGGGCAGTGCTCGGCAAGCCAGCGCTGGGCGATTCTGTCCTGAACCAGCCGGCCATAGATGAAGGCTGGACCGCCCGGGGTATAACCGACCTTGCCGAGGATGAGGCCATGGAGCAACGGCATCAGAATCAGGCTGGCAACGACGACTGCCGCTGGCGGGACAAT
>JAIFKM010000005.1 GCA_020049575.1 Desulfobulbaceae bacterium | reverse complement strand
ATATTGCTTTCCTGCTCAAGCGAGGTATCACGAAAAACATGATTTCTGATCGGATCAATGCAACTGAGGTCATTGAGCTGCAAAAGGAGTTTCATAGCCATCTGGCGAGTGTCTTTTGCCACGGCCTCATCCAGGATAAGAGTCATGACAGGCTCGATATTTTTTTCTTCTATGCAGGTATCGAGGGCCTTAATCGCTTCTTGTTCCTTTTTATATCTGACATTCTGGTTTTTCAAGGCGATCGGGTCAATTACACTTCCCTTGAAAGCGTCGGAATTGCCGACCATCATGACATTGCTTTCCTTGCTGCCGGGTAATTCCATATAACGATATGAGGCATGATGGCCATATTGTCTTTCTATCTGATCCCAACCAGCCAGAAAGAGAGAGCAGAGGTCATTAAGACAGATATACAGAACTTCCGAGCCCCATCCCAGACCATCACCAACGTGGACCGGTGGTGCCTCGCAGCAGGACATCCTCTGAGAACAATGAGGGCAGGTATGCTCCTCGTCAAGATAACTCATATCGCGTGCGCGCATAAGAAACAACTCCTTGAATGTGTAGAGCCGGATGCAATTTTTGTATATCCGGCGAAATTTTATACCACTCTATAATCGATAAATAATTGTGTTAATTTAAAATATATTATTCTTCGCTACCTACCTTTCATCCTTCATGCCGGAACGCGAAAGAAGATCATCAACAGCCTTGGCTTGCTTCATTTGCGACTGGAGGAAGGTAGGCGGTAAATATTTTCTGTTGGCATCCATGATTTCACATATTTGCGGGATAGCTCCGGACTCTGCAAGGTCGATTAACTGAAGCAGGTTTTTGACAAAGCTTCGGACAATGAGTCTGCCATCACCCGACATGGCCATAATCTCGGCGTATGTTCGTGGATTTTGATTGTGTATGCGGGCCATTGCCAGAATGCCGTACAGCGAAGTCAGCGTGGAGTGGCTACCTATATCAAGAATATCGATTTGATGCTGGGCCAGAGTCATCGCCAGGGCGACAGAGATGGTAGTGGGCAGCTTCTGGCTGACACCCATCAGCATATCATGCTTCGAAGGGCTGTCGTGGAAAATCTCAGCACCATGCTTGTATAAAAAGGCCTCAAACTCGCTGCAGAACCCACCGCTTCTGGAAGTCCTTACAACAGCGGCATTTTTGTCCTTCATGGTCAGGGCCTGAGGGCCCCAGAGATTATGGACAAGCATCAATTCGACGCCGGGTCGGGTTGATTCAAGGGCGGTGTTGAGGGTGTTTTCAGATTCACCTGCGAGGACAATAAGGGCTTGGCCGTCATGCAGGAGTTTGCCGTACTCTCTGATGGTCTGGGCAGTAACCGAGATAGGTACGCAGATGATGACTACATCAACCTTGCCGATCATTTCCTCTGGCCGAAGGGGTGTTGTGCGTCCTGTTATATATGTTCGATAACCTTCATTTTCAAGACGGCCGGCAAACCAGCGACTCATTGCACCCGAACCAATAAAACCAAAAGCCCTGATCTGTTTGACGCGCATGTCAACCCGGGGAAAAGAACCGAGAAGCTTGATAGACTCGTCCTCTTGAATTACAACTTTTTCTATCCTTGCTAGGGCCTCGCGCAGCAGATTGTCTTCGATATGCCCCTCGGCCTCGAGATAAATTCGCAATTTCTGGGTTTTGATATCATTTTCAGAACGAAGATCCAGGATGTTAATCCCCCGGCGGGTGAATTCTCCAAGGATATCTGCTAACATTCCGACACGATCACGCAGAGGTTTAGTGATGAGCGCCGTGGCGTCATATCCTGAAGATTTTGCCAGCTCTTTGCCGAGCAAGGCGAAACGCGTTCGATTATGGGAAACGACTTCTCGATCAATGAGTTCAAGACCATGCTTTTTAAGCAGGTTTTCCGATTCAATAACAGCCCAGGTCGTTCTATTATGCGTACGGATATCAACCAGGGCAGCCTCTATATCCTGCATCGCCACAAGTGTTGCCCGCGGGAAATGGGAATCGATATACTCTTCACATTGCCTGAAGATTGAACTTCTGCCGACGATCGTGTCAATAGTTCCCCCAGCCGAATCCACCTTAGCTATAGCACCAAGAGAAAGATGTATGGGAAGCACGACATTGTCGATCCAGTAACCCTGGTTCAGCTGGGTAATGAGCCTGAAGGTTTCCTTGATTTCTCCTTCACGGGTATTGTAGACGGGTATCAGGGCGTATTCGGCTTCACCTTCGAGAAAGGCCGTAAGGATATCGGCTACACGATTGAACAGGAGAATCCTGGCGGTCGGGGCGTATTGCCGAGCGGCCTGAAAACTGTCTGAACCGCTGGGTCCTTGTGTAGCAATACTGAACATGATTTTGTCGGGCTGATCTCAGATAAAGGCTGTATTATAATCTCCAGGATGCTGTCATCCAGGAACTCTTGTCTTGGTAATATCTAGGCATTTCAGCTTTTTTTAGGGTTAATCAGCAGAGCATCAATGTGTGAAAATATACACTCTCCTTTATAAGCGCAACCAAGAAAAGAATAATTAATGGCCTCAGTCCCTCTCGAAAGCTTGAGGAAGCCTGATATTGAAGAATATCTGAGCTCACTCAAGGCGTCTAAAAAATTTGGTTCGCAAGTCGTCTGCCATAAAATAATTCAGGCTACGGCTAAAAAGGATTGCCCTGTTCAACCTGAATTATCCTCTGATATTCTGCATATATTGCGAAGGAAAGGTATCAGTCAGCTCTATTCTCACCAATTAGAGGCCATTTCAGGCCTCACTGGTGGCGAGGATCTAATCGTCGCCACACCCACCGCTTCAGGCAAAAGCATGATTTACAACCTCCCGGTCCTGCAGGAACTCTGTAAAGAGAATTATGGTCATGCCCTCTATCTTTTCCCTCTTAAGGCTCTGGCTCAGGACCAGTTGCGGATTATCCTTGAACTTGGAGCAATGCTTCCGGTTGATGTTCAGATTCGGTTTCCTGAATGTGCCGCAATCTTTGACGGTGACAGCACAGCCTACCAGAGAAGGAAGATCAGGGACAAGGTGCCGCCAATTCTAATCACAAACCCGGATATGCTGCATCTTTCCATCTTGCCTTTCCATAGTAGTTGGTCGAGTTTCTTTCGCAGGCTCAAGTTCATAATAATTGATGAAGTCCACACCTACCGAGGTGTTTTCGGTTCGCATATGGCCTGGGTGCTGCGCAGATTGCAGCGAATTGCCAGATATTATGGCGGTAATCCGGTATTCGCGCTGTTTTCAGCTACGATAGGCAATCCGCAGGAATTCGGGACAAAGCTTATTGATCGAAAGGTCAAGGTTGTTAATGAATCCGGGGCGGCTACCGCTGAAAAGCATTTTCTCTTTCTCAATCCCTGGGACAGTGCGGCTACCACTGCCAGCCAACTGCTCGAAGCCGCCATGAAACGAGGTCTGCGCACAATCGTCTATACCAAGTCCCGGAAGATGACTGAGCTGATTAATCTCTGGACCGGCCCACGTCTAGGCTCTCTTGCAAGCAAGCTCAGTTCATATCGAGCTGGATTTCTGCCGGAAGAACGAAGAGATATCGAACAAAAGCTTAATAAAGGCGAGTTGCTGGGGGTTGTCTCAACTTCTGCCCTTGAGCTTGGCATTGATATTGGTGATCTTGATCTCTGTATCCTGGTGGGCTATCCCGGGTCGATCATGGCTTCCTGGCAGCGGGGAGGTAGGGTGGGGCGACAATTCCAGAAATCTGCGATCATCATGATTGGCCAGGAAGACGCCCTTGATCAGTATTACATGCGTCAACCTGAGGATTTCTTTAGTCGATCACCTGAGGCAGCCGTAGTTAATCCACTCAATGAAGCCATCGCCAGACAACACCTGGAATGCGCAGCGGCTGAAATTCCTTTGTCAGACGCAGAAGAGCTGGTCAAAAATGTCAAGATCAGACAACTGGTTGACAGTCTTGCCAGTTCAGGCCAACTCCTGCAGGACAGAAACGGCAGGACCTGGTATGCCAGTCGCAAGCGTCCGCAAAGACACGTAAACCTTCGCGGTGGAGGCCTGCAGATGGCTCTTATCGATTATGAAAGTGGAGAAGTCTTTGGTGAGATGGATGGAGGTCGGGCTCTGAAGGAATGTCACCCCGGCGCGGTCTATATACACCGGGCCAGAACCTGGGTTGTTAAAGATCTGGATCTTCATGGCAGGGAAGTGAAATGTGTTCAACAAAAACCTTCGTATTTTACCCGCCCTGTTTCGACGAAAGATACCGAGATCCTCAAGATTTTTAACAGAAAAACGGTCTATTGCTGCCCTGTATCCTTTGGCAGGGTCAAAGTTACCGAAAAGGTGACGGGATTTCAGAAATTCGTGAACGCCACCCAGAGATTGATCGCCACATCAACGCTTGATCTCCCCGAACAGATAATCGAGACCGAAGGATTCTGGCTTGAGATTCCGGCCGAGGTTCAGCAATTTCTTGAGAAGGCCAATCTACACTTCATGGGCGCCATCCATGCCCTTGAGCACGTCATGATTTCTCTTTTCCCCCTCCTTGTGCTCTGTGATCGAAACGATATTGGTGGCATCTCCTGTCCATGGCATCCGCAGACTATCAACGCCGCAATTTTCATCTACGATGGCCATGCCGGGGGAGTTGGCCTGTCGCGTGAGGCCTATCAAAAAATTAATGAATTGCTTATCGAAGCAGAAAAAACAATTAAACTGTGCCCTTGCGAAAATGGCTGTCCCTCCTGTGTGCATTCACCCAAATGTGGTTCAGGAAACAGGCCGATTGACAAATTGGCCTGTCTGGAACTGCTAAGGAGAATAAGATACGGTGCTTCATCTGCCGATATGACCGGTGTCGGAAGAAAAGCTGTGAAAGGTTTGCCGGAAGCCCCCCCGCAGGTCCCTGGCAATCTTACAAAACCGCGAGTCAATCAGGGAAAGCAGAAAACTGCAAGAAGTTTACTGCCACGCCATTACGGGGTCTTTGATCTGGAAACCATGCGCTCGGCGGCAGAAGTCGGAGGCTGGCATCGTTGTGAAAATATGGGGATATCGGTAGCGGTGATTTACGACTCGCTCTTGGACGATTGCGTTACCTATTTTGAACATGAGATAGATCAACTGATTGATCATCTGCAAAAGCTTGAACTGATCGTTGGATTCAACAACAGGAGATTTGATTATCGTGTACTGGGCGGCTACAGCTCATTGAATTTCAATGCCTTGCCCACAATCGACCTGCTCGAAGAGATCAATAACCACCTTGGTTATCGACTCAGTCTTGACAGGTTGGCAAAGCACACGCTGGGCATCGGTAAGAGCGCCGATGGCCTGCAGGCCCTGCAGTGGTATAAAGAAGGAAAGATTGATCTAATCGCCGAGTACTGTCGGCAGGATGTGAAAGTGACCCGCGGTCTGCTGTTACATGCCCTAGACGAGGGATTCCTCCTTTTCCAGAACAAGGCTGGCAATATTGTCAGGCTGCCCCTTGCTCTGGGAAAGGTGCTTAAATCGATTTTCGATCGGTAAGAAACTGTATCTCACGGCCAGACGAGCGGTTGCGATATCCAGCCGACCGTACCACCGCTGTGTTTGACTTTTACCCAATTATCCTGAGCAGAGATTTTGGTCAAAATCACGCCGCGTTCAATATCGGCGATGACAGGTGCCGTTGCATTTGGCTCAGCGCGCATATTTGCACTTTTTTTGGCGTTCACGATGACGGTAGTGCCTTTCGTAACCAATGAGGAGTGGATATAGCCGGTGTCATTTTCATAATCGGAAATCTTCAGCCAGTCGCCCTCTTTGCCCTGAACCATGAGGGGATAGCCCTGAAAGAGTTCCATGCTGACCGGTGCGTCAGTGTTTGGTGCTGTTCTGACATTCACACCATCTTTCACCACGCTGACATATTCAGCAGAGAAGGCCGGAACTGCGAGGAGAGTACACAATGATCCGGCGATACATGCTCTTGTTGTAAATTGTTTGAGATGCAATAAAAAAGTCATAATTATTCACAAGTTAGGGTTAAAATGAGGAGACTGTCGCGCAACCCTGTTGTGCACGATGTTCGATGCTCTCTATAGCACCATTGTCAGTTGAAGTCAAATATCATATCCAGAATAATACCTCCTAAATAGAAGATTTACTAGCTGGTAAGATTGACTATTTTAAGAAAAATTAAGTGTTGCTCTGCCGTTGTGCATGACGGTTGCAGCACCGATCGGCAGTGTCAGGTTTTCCGCACAATGGCCTGAGGAAATTCCTGCCCAGACCGGAATCTGAGTGCGGCTAGTGAGGTCAAGGATTCTGTTCCAGATGTACTCGATATAGCGTAATTTCTCAACTTCACCCACATTGTCGGCAAGAGAAAAATCGCCGAGCAAAATTCCGGAAACCTGTTCAAATTTGCCTGCCTGGGCCAGTTGGGTCAGCATGCGGTCGAGGCGGTACAGTGGTTCGTTGATGTCTTCAAGAAAAACAATCCCCCCCTTCCAGGGAAAATCGAAGGGGGTACCGAGCATGCTGGTGATGCTCGTGAGATTACCACCGATCAGGACGCCGTGCGCATCCCTTTTGCCGCGGAGTATTTCAACACCAGGGCAGGGCATTGGACCCTGCCAGAATCCTGTCAGGCATCTGACAAGTCTTTCCAGTGCTGCATGAGTGCAGGAGTGCAGTGTTGTCAGCACCGGACCGTGCAGGCTGAGCAATCCGACAGCCTGCAAGAGATGGTTTTGAATAATGGTAATGTCTGAAAATCCGACAATCAATTTCGGTCTTTCACGCAATGGCTCAATGGCAATCCCATTAAGCATCCGGAGAGAGCCATAACCGCCGCGAACGGCAATAATCGCTTGAGAATCCTCCTCGCGCATTGCCCGATTGAATTCATCTGCCCGATGCGTGTCGTCATCAGCCAGAAAATCCTGTCCTGGCCAAAGTTGGGGTGGAAATTTAACGGTAAAACCCATTTCTTTAAGAAAGGCAATACCTTGGTGAAAATGTTCTGGTGAACGCAGTTGACTGGCGGGGGCAATAATGCCGAGACAATCACCTTTTTGTAATGCTGGTGGAATAATTCGAGGTTTCATCGGCAATATTTTTTGGCATGAAAAATACGCAGGCCCTTGAGGGTCAGGATCGGATCGATATACATGATTGTTGAGGCATAAGGGGCGATCAGTCCTGCCATGCCACCAGTGGCGATGACCTGAACATTTTCTGGAGAACCTGGCATTTCATGGCGTATGCCCTGTACAATTCCGTCAATCATAGCGCCATAACCAAAAAGAATACCATTTTTCATGGCCTGGACCGTATTTTTACCGATATACTTTTCAACAGGCTCCGAGACATCGATGTGGGGTAGTTTAGCGGTTTTTGTAGCCAGGGCCTCAAGCGAGATGCGGATACCGGGGAAAATGATGCCGCCGATATATTCGCATCGGGCAGTGACGCAGTCAAAAGTGATGGCTGTGCCGAAATCGATGACGATGAGATCACTTTTGTATTCTTCCCATGCGGCAATTCCATTGACAAGCCGGTCAGCTCCCACTTCGCTTGGATTATCAGTCTGAATGGAAATCAGCTCAGCGACAGTTTTTGCCGATACGATGGCGGGCGGATGTTTCAGATTGGCCGAGAAATGGTCTCTGCAGCAGACCTTCCAAGCATTTTCCAGGGTGGGTACAACACTGGCCAGGACAATGCCGGTAATTTTGCTTCTATCGATGCCCGCCATGGCGAAAAGGGCATGGTAACTTATTGCCAATTCATCAGCCGTTTTCTCTTTGTCGGATTTGAGGCGCCACTGGCCGATAAGCCTTTCATTTTCGTAGAGCCCGGTAACAGTGTGGGAATTGCCGATATCGATAACAAATAGCATGGGGAAATCCTCGAAGGTCGAATTGAAATAGCCGTGTTTTTTCTTTCCAACGTTGCTAGAATAGTCCACTCATGCAAAAATTGAAAGATATGGCACATATCGAGTCGAAAAAGAGTGGCATAGCTGGCACGACACAAGGAGGAAAAGAATGGATGACCCGATAATTGTCAGTACGGCATTGACAGAACGTCATGATGCTGAGCGTCTGGCCCGTCTTCTTCTCGAGGAAAAGCTCATTGCCTGCGCCCAGATTCTCGGTCCTGGTCAGAGCCTTTACTGGTGGCAGGGAAAAATAGAAGAGACGTCGGAAATCTTTCTTTTTCTGAAAACTGATCGATCGTTGTTCAAAAGGGTTGAACAACGCATTGCAGCTGAGCATCCTTATCAAATTCCTGAAATCATAGCAACTCCTGTAATCGAAGGCAGTGCCGACTACCTTGCCTGGATGAAAGGAGAGCTGTCGAAATGACAGAGCAGAGCGGCAGTTCTTCAGGAAAAGGCGGGTATCGTAAAAGAAAGCTGGGCGAATACCAATGCCATTGCTGCAAGGAGAAAAAACCTTTCTGCTGGAGTTGTCCCTGCGGTTTTCAGATTTGTGATGCATGTTTTCAGGAAAACAAGTGGGGGATCAGCAACGGACCTACCTGGATATGTCCCGATTGCGGGCGTATTCGAATGATGTGATATTCTATCTTACATCCCGAAGCACTCCTTGCTTGATCATCTCGATGGTGACTGGATTTCGCCACTGTATTTCTTCTCCCTGTAATGCCCTTCAGAAGACAAAAAAGCAGGCCGCAGGGGGCGTTTTAGGCATGGTTTATCGCTGTTGCCAAATGCCCTGAAATACAATAGTATGGCTGGCAAATCACCTATCAAACCTCATGGCTATTGCTGAAATATGAATGTATCTGCCCATAATTACGACGAAAGCAAAATTAAGACACTGAGTTCACTTGAGCATATCAGAAAACGTCCAGGTATGTATATCGGCCGGCTCGGTGACGGCTCGAATCAGGACGACGGTATCTATATCCTTCTCAAAGAGGTGGTCGATAATGCCGTTGATGAGTTCATTATGGGAGCAGGCAAACGAATTAATATCACAATCGATAGCACTGGTCTTGTACGGGTGAGGGATTTTGGCCGTGGTATCCCTTTGGGCAAGGTGGTCGACTGTGTTTCGACAATTAACACCGGCGCCAAATACAATACCGATGTTTTTCAGTTTTCGGTTGGTCTTAACGGTGTCGGCACAAAAGCTGTAAATGCCCTGTCCATTCATTTTCAAGTGACTGCATACAGGGATGGCCAATATGCCTCGGCCCGGTTTTCCAGGGGAATTCTTATTGAACAACACGAAGGCACTTCCGAGGAAAAAAATGGCACGCTGATCGAATTTTTACCTGATTCGGAAATGTTTCCCGGTTTCGCTTTCGATTTAATCTATATTGACAAGCGCATGTGGCGTTACGCCTATCTCAATGCGGGACTGAAGATCTATGCAGACAAAAAACTCTATTATTCCGCCAATGGCCTTCTTGATCTTCTGGCAAAGGAACTTGCTGAAGAAAATCTATATACGCCTATCTATTATAAAGATGAGACACTGGAGTTTGCATTTTCTCACACTGATTCATACAGCGACAATTATTTCACCTTTGTCAACGGCACCTATACCAGCGAAGGCGGCACCCATCTTTCGGCCTTCCGTGAAGGTATTCTGAAGGGAATTAATGAATATTCGAAGAAAACATTTGTCAATACCGACGTTCGTGACGGCATAGTTGGAACCCTGGCGATCAAGGTGAAAGAACCGGTGTTTGAGTCACAGACAAAAAACAAGCTGGGAAACACCGAGGTGCGTTCCTGGATTGTCAATAAGGTCAAGGATTCTGTCTGCAGTTCACTCTACAAGGACACTGAAGCTGCAGAAATCCTGATAGATAAGATACTCCGCAACGAAAAGGTCCGAAAGGAGTTGCAGAGTGTTCGCCTTGAGGCACGAGCCAAGGCCAAAAAAGTGGCATTGAAGATTCCACAACTCAAGGATTGTAAATACCATCCGGCCAAAAATAAGCCTTCGCCGGAAGGGAAGAAAAGCATGCTGTTCATCACAGAAGGCCAGTCGGCTGCAGGCTCGATTGTCTCCTCTCGTGATCCTATGACCCAAGCAGTCTTTTCTCTCAAAGGAAAGCCGATGAATGTTCTGGGGCAGAAGATGGTGCTCCTCTATAAAAACGAAGAGATGTATTCCCTGATGCGGGCCCTAGATATTGAGGATTCAATCGCCAATCTCAGATATGATCAGGTTATCCTCGCAACCGATGCTGATGTGGACGGTCTGCATATCCGCAATCTTCTGCTGACTTTTTTCCTGCATTATTTTGAACCCTTAGTAAAACTCGGATATGTCCATATCCTTGAGACCCCGATTTTTCGGGTGCGTAATCACAGCCAGACGATCTACTGTTATTCGGAAAATGAGAAAATTGCGGCGACTAAGCTTTTAAAAGGGCAGGGAAGCAGACAGAATAATGTTGAAACTACCCGCTTTAAAGGCCTGGGGGAAATTTCACCCAAAGAATTCAAGCAATTTATCGGGCCTGATATCCGGCTCAAGAGCGTGACGCTCGATTCAATAAGTGAAGTGAATAAGGTGCTTTCCTTTTATATGGGCAAGAATACACCGGATAGACGACAATACATTATGGATAATCTGGTGTAGATCGGCCAACCATCGGCAGCAAGGAAAGCCCGCCTCTGATTGAAGTTCATTTTCACTCTCAACAGCAAAAAATCCTTCCCAATAGTCATTATGGAATCATCCACGCCAGGAAAACTACATCAGCTTTTTGACAGTAATTTCCTCGAGTATACATCTTATGTTATCCGGGAGAGAGCGATTCCCTCCATCGAAGATGGCCTGAAACCTGTCCAGCGACGCATCCTCCAAACTTTGATGAATATGGAGGATGGCCGGTTTCACAAGGTTGCCAATGTTGTAGGTGAATCCATGAAGTTGCATCCGCATGGTGACGCCTCCATTTTCGCCGCTCTGGTTAATCTGGCAAATAAGGGCTTTCTCATTGATAGGCAAGGAAATTTCGGCAATATTTTCACTGGCGACCAGGCTTCTGCTGCCAGATATATAGAATGCCGACTATCACCGCTAGCAAAGGAAGTCTTGTTTAATAAGGATCTCACCGAATATGTTGATTCTTATGATGGCCGAATGGTTGAGCCAGTAACTCTTCCTGCAAAAATCCCGCTGCTTCTGCTGCAGGGAGCGGAGGGTATAGCGGTTGGCATGGCGACCAAAATTCTCCCTCATAATTTTTGCGAATTACTTGATGCTCAGAAAAAGATTCTGAGAAATGAGGAATTTATCCTCCACCCAGATTTTCAACAGAAGGGTTATATCGATGTCAGCGATTACGAAGATGGAAATGGCCGGATCCGTTGTCGAGCCAGAATTGAAGAGTTAAACGATAAGACTATAATCATAAAGGATATTCCGTTTACTACCAATACTCAGTCCCTGACAGACTCAATAGAAAGGGCGGCCAAATCCGGGAAAATCAAAATCCTGTCAATAAATGATTATACCGCCGAGGAAGTTGAAATTGAAATTAAGCTCGCCCGAGGAGTCTACGCCAAGGATACCATTAAAGCCCTGTACGCCTTTACTGATTGTGAAGTTTCTATATCTCCAAATCTTACGCTTATTCGAGATAATAACCCAGAAACCTCGAAAGTAAGTGACGTTTTGCGCTACAACACTGAAAAGTTGCAAGTTGACCTTACTCGTGAATTAGAGATTGTTCTTGCCAGACTCAAGGAAAAGCTGCACGCGCGACTTCTTGAGCAGATATTTATAGAAGAGCGTCTTTATAAAAATATCGAGGAAGAGACAAGCTATTCGGCAGTTACCAAGAGTGTTGAGAAATCATTGATACCGTTTGCTGCTGACCTTGTGCGGGCAGTTACAAAAGAAGATGTTGAAAAGCTATTGGAAATCAAAATTAAAAGAATTTCCCGCTATGACATAAACAAGCAACACAAGGAAATCAGGGATATCCGAAAAGAGATTGTCGCGATTCAGCAAAGTCTCAAGGATATGATTGCATATACAATTGGATATATAAATAAGCTGCTGGAGAAATATGGGGGATTCTACCCACGACAGACAGAGATACGAGAATTTACCGAGGTAAGTGTCCGCAAGGTTGCCCCCTCAAATCTCATGGTCATTTATAATAGGGAGACCGGTTTCCTGGGATATCAGATCAAGGATGAGACCGACGGTCACGATCAGTCACTTGCATGCTCCGAATATGATCGCTTAATGCTTCTGCATGCCAGCGGTGTTTATAAGATTATTCCGGTGACTGACAAACTGTTTGTTGGGCATGATCTTGAGTGGTATGGCAAAATAGAAAAAGACCAAGTATTTAATGTAATATATAGGGATGGCGAGGAAAATATTGTTTATGTGAAGAGATTTAAAAGCCCAAGCTTTATTTTGGATAAAGAATACCGGCTTTTTGCCGAGCACAAACGATCAAAAATCCTCCTTTTGTTGTTGGGTGGAGGAAAGAGGGCAAGAGTAAGTCTGATGCCATCAGCCAGGGCCAAGAGTAATGTTCTCGATGTTTTTTTCGATGAATATCTAGTCAAAAATCCTCTCGCTAAAGGAAAAAGAATTTCCAGCAGAGTTGTCCGTAAGGTTGTAGAACTCCAGGCAGATATGAAACCCCTGGAAGTTAAACAGAATCTTCCTTTGCCTGGCCTTGGCCCTGTAGATTTGCAAAGCCCTCAAGATGAAAGGGTTGACATTCCGAAAAAACAAGAAGTTGAAGAGCCAGATGATGGGATGTAAAGCTTGCAACTGTAAAAAAACGTTAAATCCGAGACTCCCTTTTTGTTGCCAGTAGATTTTTTAGTGCGTTGCTTCGCGTCGTTTTTGTTTCAATGCGGAATTTTTCCTTTGAGTGAATGCTGGCCTGCATGGATAATTGAAATATCGATAACATTCCCAGGTTGCAGGGTGGTTTCTTCTTCAACATGGACAATGTGATTGGTGCCTGTCCTTCCTTGAAATGCTCCTTTTTTTACAAGTTCGATCATTATCTTCTGGGTCGTGCGCACGTATTCTCGATTTCTCTCAAGGCTTATGTCATCTTGACGGGCTTGAAAGATGGCTAGGCGTTGCGATTTAATTTCTTCAGCCACCTTGTCCGGCAGGGAACAGGAAGCCGTTCCAGGACGGTCTGAATATTTAAAAGAAAACGAACCGTGAAACCTGATTTTCTCGAGGAGATCCATGGTTAAGAGAAAATCACGCTCGGTCTCACCTGGAA
>JAIFKM010000201.1 GCA_020049575.1 Desulfobulbaceae bacterium | reverse complement strand
TTCCCAGTCTTCATAGCCAAACTGCCGCACATTTTCCGAAACAAAGACAACAGGCCAGCCTGCCGCAGCTCTCCAGCGAAAAAGGACAACCGGGCTGTTTTCTACAATCATGCGATTAAGACGCAATTTTTCGTCCACCTGTTTGCGCAAGGTGATGTCCCGGGCGGCCGCGTAAATGAGGTCACCAGCGGGTACTGAGCGCCATTCGATCCAGCGGTAGGAGCCATCCTGGCAGCGGTAGCGATTGACAAAATCCAGCACAGTTTCTTGTCTGCCGAGGCGGCTCACTGCGGCCAGGGTGGCCTCAAGGTCATCGGGATGCACCAGGTCAAGGAAGCGCGTTTGTTCGAGGTCTGCGAGCGAATAGCCAAGCACCTGCTCCCATTGCGGGTTCAGTCTGCGGAAATATCCGTTGGTATCGGCAATACACAGAAGGTCCAGGGCCACTGAAAAGAACTGATCCATCTCTTCGATCTTGGCACGCAGTTCCTCCTCGGCCCGTCGCCGCTCGGTGATATCGTAGATGAGAGACAGCATGACTTCAGAACCGCCCAGGTTGACTATTTCCGCCGACCCGAGAATATCTTTGATCTTGCCAGATTTAGTGACCAAACGAATCGATTCTTCCCGCAGCATCCGGGTCTTACGAAGTTTCTTTCCGAGAACAGCCCTGCGCTCCGGATCCTCCCAGATGCCGATTTCATGGGAAGTGCGGCCGATGGTCTCCTCCCGGCGAAGCTCCATCATTCGCAACCATTGCTCATTGGCGTCAATGAAGCGGCCCGTCTCGATATCGGAGATGACCATAGGGGCGGGAGAAACGGCGAAGACTTTGGCGAATAGTTCCTGGCTCTCGCGCAGTGCCTCTTCGGCCACCTTCCGTTCAGTGCAGTCGATGACTATTCCCTGGTAGTGAGTGATTGTTCCGGTGGCGTCCCGTTCGATGACGGTGCGATCGTCGGTCCAGCGGGTGTGGCCGTCCCTGGTGACAATGCGATATTCCTGTTTAAATGAATTGACGCCGCTCTGACTGAACTCTTCGACCTCGCGGCCAACTCGCTCAAAATCATCGGCATGGACAATCGAGGCGTAGGAAATCGATCCGCTCAGCAATTCCTGTGCTTCATAGCCGAATTGACGGACATTTTCCGAGACCAGTTCAACCGGCCATCCTTCCTCCGCCCGCCAGCGAAAAAGGACAACAGGGCTGTTTTCGATAATGAGGCGATTCTGTTTGAGCAGTTCTTCTGTTTTCTTGCGTTCGGTGATGTCCTGAAAAGCCCCGACTATTCCAGCAGTGCCTGATTCGTCATAAAAAACATCCTTGCTGTAGATCACTGAATGAGGGCGTTGGTTTTTATCGATTACAGAGAATTCATACTCTTGCCGACGAGGAGATTTCATGAGATCCAAGTCTTTTTGGTGATATACGCTGGCATAGTCATTCGGCCAAAGCTCAATAACCGTCTTCCCTTGCAACTGTTCATCCGTATAGCCAGTGAATTCGGTGAAGGCAGAATTACAGCCGAGGTAGCGGCCCTGCCTGTCTTTGAAAAAAACCGGGATGGGAATCGCTGTGAGAAGAGATCTGGAGAACCTGAGAGCTGTGTCGAGTTGCAAGGAGATGTTCTTGAGCTCTGTTTCCGTCTTCTTTCGTTCCGCGAGTTCCCTCTGCGCACTTGCGTACAGGCGGGCGTTGGCCAGGGCCATTGCCACCTGCCTGGCCAGGGTTTCGAGGAAGTGTGCCTTCGTCGAAAAATCCTGCTGTGCCAATGACGCCAAGCCGATTACGCCGATCACCTCCGCGCCGCTTATCAGGGGCAGGGCGGCGATGGACTTGATGCCAGCCTTTTTGCATTCTGGCCAGGTACAGCGGGTGTCGGCATGGATGTCCAGCGAATAGAGCGACCGCTCCTCCTGCACCGCCAGGCCGCAGATGCACTCGCCCACCCGGTGTTCGTCGACAGCGCCGAGTAGCGGTTGCTTCTCTGGCGGCAGCAGGCCCTGGAAGATGAGTCGTTCGCCTTCATGCAGAAACAAAATTACCAGATCCGCCTCGGTGGCCTCAAGCATACCCTGCATCGCCGCCTCAGAGATCTGATCCAGAGACAGGGATCCGCTGACAGCCAGGGTCAATTTATGCAGTGCGTCCAGTTCCTGGGTGCGCTGGGCTGATCGGGCCTCGACCTGCCGGCGCTCGGAAATATCGATGGTAATTCCGAGGATATTTCCCTCAGGCAGCCTTCGCACCCTGCTTTCCGCCCAGACAAGACTGCCGTCCTTACGCAGAAGGCGACGTTCCCTTGATACAATTCGACCTTCACTGAGGTTCTCCAGGCGGAGTGGTTCCCTGGCAAGATCATCAGGATGTATCAACTCACTGAGATGCATTCCGATAAGCTGTTCCCGGGAATAGCCGAACAACTCGATGGTCCGGGGATTAACCGTGATCAGCCGGCCCTGGGGGTCGGTGATGAAGATGCTGTCCGCAGCCTCCTCGAAAATAAGCTTGTGCAGATCACTGGCGCCGGGGGAGGCGGATGGAATACCCTGCGGCTGGTCGTCACTGATTGGCATCTTCACTCCACTCCTGGCATACATCTGATCTGAATTCCAAAGACATTCGGTATGATTCAGACAGTTCTCTTCTTACTTCTTCTCGTATTATAGAAGTATTTGGGAAAGAAACTCAAATATTAATAACGTTCTATTGCAAATAAACAGCATTGAAATTATGGAACGAAAACGGCAGGCTCGGAGCGTTTTAACAACAAGGGCACGTATCGAAAGATCGACACGCGCCCTCTTTTGCCTACTCCGGGATCGGAATCCGGAGAGTTTCAGCTCAGATATTGATCAACGGTGATATCGAATCTGGCCAGTTCATCAAGGACATAACGCCGGCAGGTCAAGTCCAGCTGCTCCGGTACGACCAGGCCGGTTTCACGGCAAAGGTCCTCGACCATCAGGGAGGAGAAGACGGCGGCGCACTGGCCGGTTGAATAGGATTCATGGGTCATCTGTGAACGTTCAAAGGCCTCGATCAGGCCGGGGAAATTGGTGTAGCTATCGATCTGCACAGGTTTTCTGTCTTTAGATCCTTTGATGCGCACCAGAAAGGCCCCCTCGTCCTGGATAATGCCCTCGTCGATCACAGCCCGGATTTCTTCGGCAAATCTCGGAGCCCGGGGAATTTGGCGCATCACCACGTCAAAGGGCGCGACCTTGACGCCCTTGACCTCTACTTTCTCCTTCGACAGCAGACCGAGCTTATAGAGCAGTTCGGCCAGTTCGACCTGCGGCCCGCCGTATTTGAACTCGATATCCCTGGCGCCCTTCAGCACCGTGTCGGCCAGCAGTCCCATGGTCACCGGTTCATCGTGTTCGTGGTCGACCATCCTGATCTGCCGGTCGATACCGCGGAACTGCATCATGATTGGCCGACTGAAGGGCACATCGATGACAAACTGCCCCTTTTCATAGCGAAAGGTCTTATACATCATGTCCCCGAGGGCGACCTCCGGCGACCACCAGAAGGGGATGAACCGCCTGCTGAGAAACCCGTCATAAAAATAGATGCCGATAAAATCACAGGTATCGAGCTTTTCCACCGATTCCCGGACGATGACATTGGCAAGACCTGGGGCTATACCGCAGCCCACCAGGGCCAGCAGGCCTTTGGCCTGGAATCTGGCATGCCACTCGGAAAAAAGCCATCTATAGCTCTCGACAAAACCGATTTCCTCCATCGGCCCCGAAAGATCCATGTAGCCCGCGCCGACGGCCAGAGCAGCTTCCATGACATTGAGGTTATGCTCGAGAGGCAGGCCATTGATGATGAGGTCGCACCCCTTGGCCGCCGCGACGATAGAGGAGACATTGCGGCCATCGACCCGCACGCCGACCGCCTTGGCAAGATCAGCCTCCAGTCTATCGGCCAGCTCCTGGTCGTAATCTGCGCAGACGATCTCCCTGACCTGCGGATGAAGGTTCAGATGCTTGGCGATGGTACTGCCCTGGGCACCCAAGCCGATTATAAATACGTTTTTCATGCACTTCTCCTGCTGCTCCGCGATATGTTCAGTGGCAATCAATGTGATTTGATCCTGGTCCAGGCCTCGTCATAAAGTTTGAGAGCCGCCCCCAGATCGACAACATACTGCAGCCGTTTCATGGTCTCCGGCCCCGGATAGATCTCTTCGTTTTTCAGGTCTTCCGGTAGAATAAAGGGCAGAGAGGCCTCGTTGGGGGTGGCATAGCGATTGTAATTGGAAAGCTCTGCCCCGACCTTGGGTTCCAGTATCCAGTTGATCCACTTGTGGGCGGCATCGGGGTGCGGTGCCCTGGCCGGGATGGCCATCAGATCGACCCAAACCTCACCGCCCTCTTTTGGCACCACAAAACCGAAGCGCTCGGGGTTCTCCTCGACGTCCCGGATGGCATCGCCATTGAAGACCACCGCCAGATCAGCCGTGCCGGCCACCACGTCATTCTTGCCGCCGACACCAGTCTTGAACCCGCTGCAGCTCTTGCTGTTCTTGATGGTGGTGAGCAGATCCGCAGCTTTTTTTATCTCTTCCGGATTGGTCGAGTTCATCGGCAGACCGAGATAGGCCAGGGCAGCGTTCATCGAGGTCCGGACATCATCCATGAGCCAGAAGGAGCCGGGGTGTTTGGCCGGATCAAAGATGATCGACCAGGAGCTTGCCGCCTCCGGGCTGATCTTGGTCTTGTTGTACATCAGGCCGACTGTCCCCCACTGCCAGGGAACCGTGAATGTATTGCCCATATCCATCTGCAGATTACGGAACTGGCGCATGACATTCTTCAGATTTGGCAATTTGGTGTGATCAAGGGGTTGGATCAGTTTGAGGCCATTGAGGGTCGGCAGCACATAGGAGGACGGCACGATAATGTCATACTGGCTGACCCCGCCGGCCTGCAGCTTGGCGATCATGTCCTCATTGTTCTCGTAGACATCGATCTTCACCTTGATGCCGGTGGCTGCCTCAAAATCGGCTGACATCTTCGGCTCATCCATATACTCGGACCAGGTGAAGATCCGCAGTTCCTTGTCCTCCGCCAGTGCCGAACCAACACAGACCATCGACAGCAGAAGTGCCAGCAGCAATATCCTTTTCATCAATCCGCCTCCTTTTTTCATACTGTTACAGGTTAAATTTCGAGATCCTGTTGAACGGTCTCGCAGCCAGCTTTTCAATTTTTTCGACTGATTCTCTCGGCCGCCACCACCAGGATAACCGTGATAAAAACGACCAGCGTCGACAGCGCATGGATCTGCGGCGTCACCCCGCGCCGCACCGCCGAATAGATATACAGCGGCAAGGTCTGGGAATCCGGGCCGGAGGTGAAGAAACTGATGACAAAGTCATCGAGCGACAGGGTGAAGGCTAGCATCGCCCCGGCAACAATGCCCGGCAGCAGCAGGGGCAGCATGATTCTCCGCATCAGGTACCAGTTGCTGGCAAAGAGATCCCTGGCCGCCTCCTCGATATCCGTACCTATCGATACCAGCCTGCTGCGCACCACCAGTGCGACAAAGGCAATCTGGAAGGTGATGTGGCCGATGATCATGGTGACCAGGCCGGCCTCGAAGAGATCAGAGACAGACCGTAGCAGGGCAAAAACCACCACCAGAGAGCCGGCCATGACAATATCAGGGATCACCACTGGAAAATTCAGGAGAATATCGAGAAAGGAATCGGTCTTCCGGCCCCAGGGAAAGCGGCTGATGCCGATGGCGAAGAGGGTGCCGATCAGCGTTGAGATCAGGGTCGAAACTACGGCCAGCACCAGGGTGTTCCAAGCCGCCGCCAGGATATACTCGTTGCTGAATAGACTGGTATACCATTTCAGGGTGAATTCTTTCCAGACCCAGCCGTATTTCGCCGAGTTGACCGAAAAGACGGCGACCCCGAAGAGCGGCAGATAGAGCATGGCGATGGTAAAAAACGAAATCGACTGGATGACGATGTGGCGATTTTTCTTCATAGCAGATCCACCTTTTTGCCTTTACGGCGATAGATCCGCATGGAGAACAGGGTCATCAGCATCAGTGCCATGCTGATGGCGGCCCCGAACGGCCAGTCCCGGCTGGCCCCGAACTGCTGCTGAATGAGATTGCCGACCAGCATGTATTTCGCACCGCCGAGCAGGTCGGGGACGACGAAGGTGGCCATGGTCGGTACGAAGGTCAGGATGATGCCCACTGTCAGGCCAGGGGCGGTCTGCGGCAGGATGGCCTGCATGAAAACCCGTATCCGTGAGGCATAGAGATCCTGGGCTGCCTCGACAAGCGACCAGTCGAGCCGCTCGACGCTGGAGTACAGCGGCAGGGCGAGGAAGGGCAGATAATCAGAAATCATGCCGACATAGACTGCAAAAGCGCTGGGATAGAGTGAAGTGCCGGCGGGTATCAGACCGAGAAAGGCGGCGATCCTGGCGAAGGGAAATTCCGGTGAGAAAAGAAAGAACCAGGCATAGGTTCTGATGACAATATTGGTCCAGAACGGAATGATGATGATCACCAGCCACATGAAACGGCTGCGCTCGGGCCGGGAGGCGATGAAAAAGGTCAGCGGGTAGGACAGGAGGATCGCAACCGAGGTAGTGACAAAGGCCACGATCACCGAACGGCCGAGGATCAGCAGATAATCAGGGGTCCAGCCGAAGGAACTGAATCCTGCCAGACGCCGGTAATTCTCCAGGGAAAAGGTCCAGATCACCTCGCCGTAGACACCACGCTCGGCAAAGCTGAGGGCGATGAAAATCAACGACGGCAGGATAAGAAAGCCCAGCAGCCAGAGCATACCACCCGAGAGAAATGACATGCCGCGGCCCGTCAGGGCCCTGCGGGTGGTCATCTCGCCGCGCCAGAGGATGGAGGATTCCTTCATCTCAGTCCTCCAGCACAACAAGTTCGTTGGGCGGCAGTTCGAGCCAGACCTGATCGCCGATCTTGAAATTCTTGAAGGCGTTGGTCCTGACCCGCATTGCACCTGGGGAAACAGCGAGATCGAAGTTTGTGCCGCGGTAGACGATATCCTGGATCGTGGCATGGACGCCATTGAGCTCCGGTTTGACGGCCCCGACCTTTATCCACTCCGGCCGTATGGCTACCAGACCCTCGAGCCAATCCGGTTCCCGGTTCAGTTTCAGATAGCCGATCTCGGTCTCAACACCACCCGGGGCCCGCCTGGCGTGTACCAGATTAGCCGCCCCGAGAAACTCGGCAACAAACCTGTTGCGGGGAAAATCATAAACCTCTTCCGGGGTGCCGCACTGGATGATTTCGCCGGCGTTCATCACCGCGATCCGGTCGCTGCAGACCAGGGCCTCGGCCTGATCGTGAGTGACCATGATGAAGGTGGTGCCGAGCCGGCGCTGCAGCCGCCGCAGTTCCTCCTGGACCTGGGCCCGGAGCTTGGCGTCGAGGGCAGACATCGGTTCGTCCAGCAGGAGGATGTCAGGCTCGTTGACCAGGGCACGGGCGATGGCGACCCGCTGCCGCTGACCGCCTGACAGTTGATCCGGGCCGCGGTCCCGCATCGCTCCCATCTCCAGCAGATCGAGAGTGGCGGCCACCCGCTTCTGCACCTCGGCCTCGGGGAATTTGCGCGAACGCAGTCCGAAGGCCACATTTTCAAAAATTGACAGATGAGGAAAAAGGGCGTAGCTCTGAAACACCGTATTGACCTGGCGTTTGGCAGCGGGCAGAGAAGTAATATCTTTACCGGTCAGGATGATGCTGCCGGTGGTGGGCAGTTCAAGGCCGGCGATGATCCGCAGCAGAGTCGTCTTGCCGCAGCCGGATGGCCCCAACAGGGTGAAAAACTCGCCCTGCCGCACTTCCTGGTTCACTGTTTTGAGGGCCGTGACCGAACCAAACGACTTGGTGATGTCACGGATCACCAGATTTTTCTCAGGTTGACCGTTCACTTCAGCATATCCTTGAGGCAGAGGGATCGTACGCCGGAAAGGCTGGCAATAAAATCTACAATGCCATGAAAGTAGCTGAAGTTACCCCCTTCGTCAAGCGACAAACCTCGGCTTGAAAAGACCTGGGAAAAAGAGAAAAAATGCGGGACACCCACTCTCTGTCAATCAGGGGTGTCCCGCTGTACTATTCAGAGAGGCGTTTGGAAATACGATTGTAGGTTTCTTTCAGTTCCTCACCAACGACTTTAGCCTTGGAAATATACTCTTCCGAGGTTTCCTTTGCGGTGTCTGCGATTTCAGAGGTCTTGGCCTTCAGCTGATCCCATTTCTTCTCAGCCTCGGCAAACTCCTCTTTGGCATCCATGGAAGCAAGATGCATCTTCAGGTTTAATTCGTCACGTTCCGTTTTCAATTTTTCGACAAGTTTATCAAACTCTTCCCGCATTCCCATTTTTCACCTCATCTCAGTTTTTCAGTTTAGCTGTCTCGTGACATGTACCCCCGAATACTCGTGCTTTTCTCCTCAAGCAAAAGGAATCAGAATACTTGATAGTGTTGTCACTCTTTGCTTCTCCGTCAACCTGAAAACTATTTGCCAAAGTTATATCAAAGAGATAGGATTACAGCATCGAATCAATCGCCAAAACTTCACCGTGAGGTTCGGATCTCACCAACTTCATGGCAATCAACACAGCACCTCCTGAAAATGGGAATGCAAGGAGCAAATATGGCCATTTCGTCAGAGAAGAACATCCAGATGTTTGATATGCTCATTGACGGTAATATCGACAAATTCAACGATGAGCGGGCCAAAGGCAATCTCCCCGATTTCTCGAAGAAAAATTTGCGCGGGATCGACCTCCGGCGGGCCGATTTCGATGGCATAAGCCTGCAAGACGCCATCCTCAGTCACGCGGATATCCGCGGCCTCAACCTGCATAGCAGCGACATGGAGGGCGCGAGCATGAAAGACGCTAAGATCTCGGGTGTTTACTTTCCTGAAAACCTGTCTGCTGATGAAATCATGATGTCCGTGCAGTTCGGCACCCGCCTCAGGTTGATCAGATAAAGTCCTCCTGTCCGTCCGCCGGCCTTTCCTCCAACCCCCTCGGTATCATTTTTCAGAAGGCTTCACAGTGCCAGTCGCAGCAGGGCCGGCAAACAATCCCTTCAACCAGCGCCAAAACCGCTGCAGAGGCGTTCCGCGGCGCAGGCGGTGTATCTCCGCCCGGCGCTCGGCGATGGACATGATCTCTTCCGGGGTGAAGTCCTTACGCAAAAAGTTCTCATCGACTTCCGCATCCAGCAATTTCAAGGCATCGCCATCATAATTGACAACAGTGATCTCTATCTCCCGCCAGCCCAGATTGCGGCAGGCCATCAGGCGCCTGTACCCCGCCACCAGCCTGTTCTGTTCATCTATGACGATCGGGTTAAGCAGCCCCACAGTACTGATCGATTTTTCCAGGGCGGTGATATCGCCTGTGTCCTTTCGTATTCTGCCCGCTTCTTCCACAACAATAAGACTGATCGCTTTTTTCATGAGTCTGCTTCCCTTATTATTTCACCACAAACTGGACAACTGAAGTCTCAAGGGGATTCCCCTGCCCCTCCTGCCAGACACGGACCTGGGCCAGATGAGTGCCACGGGACAAGGGCCACATGTAATGGCCGTCAATGTCTGTCGTGGTGCCGCTGACCTTGCCGTCGATCAGCCATTCTATCTTCTTTACTTTGACCTGTCCCGTGATCTTCATCGGATAGGCCTCGATAATATCAGGGATACGGGGATCCATGGCCATCTGCAGATTGGCACTCGGCTGCAGAAGGTGCACGGCCGTATTCTCTGCAGCCCTAGCTGATCCTGCCGCCAGCCGCGCATCACCGCCGGAGCCGGCGTCATGATGTGTGCAGTGGCTGGCGGGCAGCGTTCCGGGCAGAAATTTCTCGAGTACAGACGGGCAGGCAGGGCTGGCGCGCAGGCCGGTCACACGGCAGATCTTGACGACGGCCAGACGCGGGCTCAAATAGAGCGGTCTGGCCTCTTCGAAACGATTCAGTTCTGCAAAGATCGATCGAAGTATCAACCCCGGACCGGTGGTGGAACTCAAGCCATCAGTGGCCCGGCGATCAAGATTTCCCATCCAGATTCCGACAGTATAGCGATGATTGAAGCCAACCGCCCAGGCATCCCGGTAATCATTGGAGGTGCCGGTTTTCACAGCCGTCTGGACCGGCAGCCGGAGAATATTTCCCGTGCCGAATTCCAACCGACGAGCCTGGGGATCGGCAAGGATATCAGCAACCAGAGAGGCTGCCTCCGGGCTGTAAACCTGTTTCGCCGCCGATTGATCCGGCCTTATAGAACTCGCACCGTCAAGGGTGAACCGCAGGGGCCGGTAGGAGCCGGCCCGGGCCAGAACAGTATACGCCCGCACCAGCTCAAAAAGGGTCACCTCGCCATTGCCCAGAGCAAGGCCCTCGCCGTAATGGCTGGCATGCAGATTGAGACTGGCAAAACCGAGTGTCTGCAGACGCTCGAGGAAGCTCTCGATGCCAGTGAACTGGATGGCGCGGATAGCCGGGATATTCAGGGAATTGCCCAGGGCCTCGCGCAGGCGCAGGGGACCGTAGAACTTGCGGCTATAGTTGTGGAAGGTATGCACGCCGTTACCGACCGGTCTGGCCAGCGGCGAATCATCGATGATGGTCGAGGGAGTCCAGGCCGAGTCGAGGGCAAGGGCATACAAAAAAGGCTTGAGCGTCGAACCGGGCTGCCGGGCAACGGTAACCGCATCAATCCAACTCCCGGCGGAGCTGCCCGAAGGCAGATTGCCATTGACCCACGCCAGAATCTCATCGGTCTGATGATTGACGACGAGCACAGCCCCGTTTGCCACATTCAGATCCTGCATATCCTGCAGATGGCGGTTGAGTATCTCCTGGACCTTGGCCTGCAGACCGCTGTCGAGCGTCGTGAGAACCCGTGTCGGGCCAGTGCCTTCAGCCTTGGCCGCAGATTCGGCCAGATAATCCGGACGAGAGAGGGAGCGGATAAAATGACCGGCATCAACAGGCAGACGAAACCGGGCAAAGCTGACGCCAGCCTGCAGGAGTTCTTCGGGTGATTTCCCGGACAGTTTCCCCGACCGCTCAAGTTCATCGGCAAGCCTGCGCAGAGGTTTTTCCACCCCCAGCCCGTCCTGTTGCAGATCGAAACGGCCGGGAGCCCGGACCAATACGGCCAGAGTCAGGATCTCGCGGGTATTCAGGGTATCGAGATCCCTGTCGAAATACAGCCGTGCTGCCTGCAGTACGCCCCGTCTCTGGCGGGCATAGGGAACCTGATTAAGATAGAATTCCAGGATCTCGGTCTTGGTGAAAAGTTTTTCCAGGCGGACCGCTTCGATTCCCTCCAGCCAGCGGGACCAGAGTGTCCGAGGGCGGGGATGGAGAATGCGGACAACCTGTTCGGTGATCGTGCTCGCCCCCCTGATCGCTCTCAGCGCGATGATGTTCTGCTGCAGGGCATGGAGCCTGGCCAGCCAATCAACACCGTGGTGCCGGTGGAAGCGCCGGTCCTCGGCGGCAATGAAGGCCTCCTGGAGAAGACCGGGAATCTCGTGCAGATCGAGCCAGTCATGGATATTCCAGGGATTGTCATAGGTGATCGACAGGGCGACACCGTTGCGGTCGAGATACTGGGGTTTTCGGACATCCTGCTGCCGGGGGCGAAGACTTGTCTGGAACGGCAGAAGATCCCTGATCGTCGCCCTGAGGATCCATTCGGCAGACAGCGCCGATGTCACCAACAGCACAAGATAGAGCCAGCGGCTCGCCAGGCGGCGGTTCATGAAAATATTACCCCGCATCTTCCACCCCAGCCGGAAAGCATCTAGCGGGAGGCCTCAATCCTCAACCGCCCAGGTATTCCCTGACCAAAGACATCCGGGGTATACATCTCCTCGGCGTGTGCTGGCAGGATCTGAAAATCACCGGCAGAAATGGCCTGGGCCGTGTAACTGAGATGGTATCTGCCCGCCGCCAGACGCTCCGAGTAAAAACGCGCAGCATTGTGGCGCAGTTCACGATGATAGAAACTCCAACGCCCAAGCACATCCTCCAGCCAGCCAGTCAGAGTGTACCGGTATGAGCCGGCCGGATACTCCTGTTCGCCTGCACCGGCATCCTTCAAAGAAGCCGTCGCCAGATCCCTGTTTACCGGCTCAAGGCCACCGGGGACAGGATCTTCCAGGACCACGAAATAGCGCTCGGCCGGCAGCGAGACGTAGAGGTCGACCCGCACGACTTCGCCGGTTTTCAGCTCAACGGGATTCTGCAGTACACGCCATTTGCCGTCGCGTTGAACGCTGTATTCCCTGAACACCTCAATACCGGCATTGATTGCCTCGTTGCGCGGTTGTGCTGGACTGTAGCTCAGGCGAGCCGCATAATACAGCCGCCCTTCTCCCTTTTTCTCCAGCGTGACAACTGCCTTGCGCCCGGCATCGCCGGTTTTCATCGGCCTTGAGAGGACGACCGGCGGGTCGGTGAAGTTCTTGAAGGCAGCCGAACCAAGCGATTCACGGTCGAGTCGGCCGGCAACCACCATATCCGGCTTTTTCTCTTCATAGAGCCTGGCATAATCCATCAGCGCCATGACTACAAAGAGATTCTCCTGGGTCCCGGCCCAGTGATCCCGACCCTTGCGGCTGAGGACCAGGGATCTCATCAGGCGAACCGGTATCTCCTGAACAACGGTGTCGGCCGGATTGGCTTTGAGCCATGCCAGCAGAGCACTGAGGATGGCGGCATTGTCCCGCACCGGCGAACAGAGCAGAGCTTGATAGCCGGTATCAAGCGACTCGCCAAATACCATGGAACCGGCACCCTGGTTGGCCTGGGCCAGAATACCGTCAAGGACCTGCCGCTGCTCTGCGCGGGAACCGCCCGTGGCCAGCAGAGCCTGGAGATACATGGCCTTGCCGAAAAGGCTCATGTGCGGCAGATGGCTGCGGAAACGCTCGACATCGGCCAGCTTGATCCTGCCATTCCCGGCCAGGGCCGCCAGGGCAACCGCCCGTACCGTCGCCGTCATACCTTTGCTGAATCCCTGCGGGACAGCGTCATGACGGAGGAGATTGAGCAGATATTCCTGCAGCCGACGCTCCACATGTTCCGGCGGCCGAGCCCCCTGCTGCCGCATCCTGTTGAAGGCCAGGGCGGTGAAGGCGCTGAGATACGGGGAGACATACTCATCCTTAGGGACATAATAAGTCATGCCACCGCCCGGGGCCTGGTGCTCGACAGCCAGGGCCAGATCCCCCTGCACCACCTTGCCGCTGTCGGGCCAGACGAAAGCCGCTGGCATATGTGATTTGAGAGGGACGTACATCGCCGCCATCAGGCCCCGGGTAAGCTTCTGCTCCCAGCAGCTGAAACGGTAATCCCGCAGGTAGGCAAAGGCCCCTTCCAGACCGC
>JAIFKM010000220.1 GCA_020049575.1 Desulfobulbaceae bacterium | reverse complement strand
GGCCGCAGTACGCTCCTACGAACTGCTGCCACCCGGCAAACTCAATCTCTCAGGCGATGCCGTCACCTACCTGATGGAACTGACGAGCCACATGTTCACTCTCGGTGTTCTCTTCAGCGCCCCGGTCCTGGCCGTTTTGCTTTTTACCGGCCTTATCTTGGGAATTCTCGCCCGAGTCTTTCCACAGTTGAATGTCTTCCTTCTCTCCTTCCCTCTGAATATCGGCATCGCCTTCATTGTCATTTCATTGACACTCGATATCGTTTTCATCCTTTTGCGTCGGGAATTTGACTTACTCAGTGAGCGTTTTCTCACAATCCTCAATTATCTCAGTTTCTGATCCTGTAAGATCTGCACTATCAGTGAACGTTGGGCCAGTATCCTTCCGGCACAGTTCTAACTTGCAATATTCCGTAAGATTTTTTCTGGCTTCAAACTCAACATAGACCATCTCTTTGCTTCAGGAGCATAATTTGCAAGATACTATCAGCAAACAACTCAACGATATACATCGAATTTATTATTTCCCATGAATATCTTATATTTATACAATTATTTTGATAAATATCCGCCGACTCTTTCAGCCATCGGGAGAATAATTCATGGCTGAAGAAGCTCCCAGTGGCGGGGAACGGACAGAAGATCCGTCATCGAAACGACGCGATGACTTCCGCAAGAAAGGCCAGGTTGCCCAGAGCAAGGAGGTCCAGACTGCCGCTCTTTTCACTGTCATGCTGCTGTTCTGGATCTTCTATATGCCAACCTTCTGGAAGGGTTTGACCGAACTCCTGGCAGCAGTCTGGCAATCTATAGGAGACATTGTCATAACCCCTAAGTCGACGATGAATCTGGCATTTTTTCTCGTGCAAAAATCAGCTGTGCTTCTCGCGCCCCTGTTTATTCTTGTTCTCATTATTGGTTTTTTTTCCAGTTTCCTACAGTTTGGCTGGATCCTTACCGGCACTCCCCTTATCCCCGATTTTTCCAAACTCGACCCGATCAAGGGCTTCAGCCGACTCTTTTCCCAACGCTCCATTATTGAAGTCGTCAAATCGCTGCTCAAGGTTGCCCTTATCAGCTGGGTGGCTACCTCAACAGTTATGGATCATTTTCAGGAGGCACTGGTCCTTGTCGACACCAGCGCCACCATTACCCTCAGCTATCTCGCCCAGGTGTCGACACTCATCCTGGCCAAAGTCTGCGCCGTGCTCATCGTT
This sequence comes from Desulfobulbaceae bacterium, assembly GCA_020049575.1. Classification (GTDB taxonomy): domain Bacteria; phylum Desulfobacterota; class Desulfobulbia; order Desulfobulbales; family Desulfocapsaceae; genus Desulfoprunum. Next base: position 4,377 of record JAIFKM010000220.1, on the reverse strand, counting down.
CTTGCCATCCTCGATTTCGCGTTCACCAAATATGAGATGGAAGAAAAGATGAAAATGACCAAACAGGAACTCAAGGAAGAGTTCAAGGAAACCGAGGGCGACCCGCACATCAAGGCCCAGATCCGGGCAATCCAGCAGCAAATGGCAAGAAAACGGATGATGGCGGAAGTTCCGTCCGCTGACGTGGTCATCACCAACCCGACCCATATTTCTGTGGCGATCCGCTATGATTCCAGCAAAATGGCCGCGCCGATTATCGTCGCCAAAGGGGCTGATCATCTTGCTATGAAGATTCGGGAGATCGCCCGTGAGCACGATATCCCGCTGGTCGAGAACCCGCCCGTGGCTCGATTATTGCATAAACTCGATCTAGGGGCGACTATTCCGGAGGATATGTTCCGGGCTGTCGCCGAGATTCTGGCGCACGTCTATTCACTTAAAGGCAAGGCATAACAATGGAGATGGCTGAACTGCAGGGCGTTTTCGGCAAGCTGCGATTAAAGGACCTTTACGGCCGCTCGGACATCCTTGCGGCCTTTGGTCTGGTATCGATCCTGCTGATCATGATCATGCCAATCCCCACCCTGTTGCTCGACCTCCTGCTGGCGATGAATATCACCATCGGCCTGCTGATCCTCATCATAAGCCTCTATATCGTCAAGGCTGTTGAATTCTCGATTTTCCCTTCGATTCTTTTAACTACCACGCTGTTCAGACTTGCTCTCAATGTCGCAGGCCTTCGGTCAGTTTGTTGTCGGTGGCAACTACGTCATAGGCGTTGTTATATTTGCCATCCTGGTATTGATCAACTTCATGGTCATCACCAAGGGTGCTGGTCGTGTTGCCGAGGTGGCCGCACGGTTCACCCTCGATGCAATGCCCGGCAAGCAGATGGCCATCGATGCCGACCTCAACGCCGGCCTGATTAACGAAGACCAGGCCCGCAAACGGCGGGAAGAGATCAGCGCGGAGGCCAATTTTCATGGAGCCATGGACGGTGCCTCGAAGTTCGTCAAGGGAGACGCCATTGCCGGCATTATCATTACCCTGATCAATATTGGTGCGGGCTTCATCATCGGTGTCCTGCAGAAAGGAATGCCCATCGCCGAGGCGGCAAAGAACTATACCATCCTGACCGTCGGCGATGGGCTTGTTGCCCAGATCCCGGCCCTGATCATATCGACTGCTGCGGGTCTTCTGGTTACCAGGTCATCAGGAGACCGGGATTTCGGCTCCGACATGAAGACCCAGTTTTCCCGCAATTCCGTGGCGATCTGGGTAGTCTCCGCCATGGTCATGCTGTTTGCCCTGATTCCTGGTCTGCCCTTCTTTCCTTTTCTCATTCTCTCCATTTCCCTGGCGTTCATGGCCTACCAGCTCGAACGGACAAAGCAGCGCGAGGAGGAGAAAGTCGTCGAGGCCCCGCTGGAAGCTCCAGTTCGACGTGAAGAAAATTATGAAGAAATGCTCAACGTCGACCTGCTGCAACTCGAAGTAGGTTACGGCCTTATTCCCTTTGTCGACTCCTCACAGGATGGCGAACTGCTGACCCGCATCCAATCCATCAGAAAACAATTTGCCCTCAACAACGGCTTTATCGTGCCGCCGGTGCATATACGCGATAACCTGCAGCTCTCGCCGAACCAGTACACCTTCTCGCTCAAGGGCGTCAAAGTTGCTGACGCTGAAATGCTGCCAGGGCACTACATGGCCATGGATCCCGGCATGGTCACCGAGACCATCCGTGGTATCGCCACGAAGGAACCTGCCTTTGGCCTGCCTGCCATCTGGATCACCGAAGACAAGAAGGAACGCGCCCAGATTGCCGGCTATACCGTTGTCGACTGCACCACCGTTATGGCCACTCATATCAGCGAAGTCATCAAGCAGTATGCCCATGAACTCATTGGCCGACAGGAGGTGCAGGGGCTTCTTGACAATCTTGCCAAGAGTTATCCGAAATTGGTTGAGGAACTGGTACCTGGCATTCTTTCACTCGGCACCATCATGCGGGTGCTGCAAAACCTCCTGAAAGAAGGGGTTTCCATCCGAGACCTCAGGACAATTCTCGAGACCATGGCCGACTGGGCCAATGTCACTCGCGATACCGAGATTCTCACCGAATATGTCCGCCATGCCCTCTCCCGCACCATCAGCTCAAGCCTTGCGGTAAACGGTGTCATTCCGATTATCACCCTGTCAAAACCTGTCGAAGACGCCATCGCCAACTCGGTGCAGCACAAAGAAACTGGCAGCTACCTGTCGATTGACCCCAAGATCGCTCAGCAGATCCTCGATTCCATCGGCAAGGCCATCACCCTTTTTGAAGGCGGCAGCCGCCCGACCCTGCTTTCCGCCCCTCAGATCAGGCCCCACGTCCGCAGCCTGACGGAACGCTATTATCCTGCCCTGACGGTAATTTCCCATAATGAAATCAGCCCGAACCTCAAGGTTCGTTCGCTTGGCACGGTGACCATCAATGCAGGTTAGAATTTTCGAAGCAACAGATATGGCCTCCGGCCTGAAACTTGTCCGCCAGGAACTGGGGGCGGATGCCCTCATCCTGTCAACCCGGACGGTCAGGAACGGCAAGCTCGGTCTTCTCGGAAAACCTGTATTTGAAATCACGGCTGCCATCGACACACCCTGGCCGAGAGAAAAAACAGCTGCACAGCCCGCTGCATCCTATCAGGAATCTCCACCAGCCAGACCGGCGCAGGCCGGAAGATCGATCAATTGCACCGTGGGCGGCAACGTCGACGATCGCCTGGTCTATAACACTTCAGGCTCTCTTGCTTCCGCCAATTATGGCCAGCAACCAGAATCCCAACTAGCTCCTACTGGTAAGACTCCTGAAAACGAATTGCGTCAGGAATTTGACGAATTGAAAAATCTCGTCAAAAGTCTGGCCAGCAATATAGCCCGCATCAACCAGCCGAACGAAGACAGCTCTGTCCGCACGGTCCCAGGGATTGAGACGCAACCCAACCTGCAGAGCCGGCTCCAGGCCATGCGGCCACCCTCCGACCAGTTGATTGAATACCTGCTGGCCTACGGCATTGATCTCGACACAGCCAAAACCATGTCAGATTTCGCCAGAGAGAGCCTCAGCGAGACCGAGCTTGATGATCCCGAGGTCCTCCATGCCTTTTTTCTCCGTACCATCCAGGACCTCATCGCCGTCAGCCCACCGGATTTTGCTGCAAACAATGGCCAGTACCGTCTCGCCCTGATCGGTCCCACCGGAGTCGGCAAGACCACCACCCTGGCCAAGCTTGCGGCATATTATCTCAGCAGATTTTCACATTCCATCGCCCTCATCACCATTGACACATACAGGATAGCGGCAGTTGAGCAACTGAAGGTGTACGGCGAGATCATGCATCTGCCTGTCGAGGTTGTCATAACCCCCGATCAACTCGATCAGGCTCTCATCCGGCACAGCGACAAGGAACTCATTCTCATCGACACCGCTGGACGCAGCCCGAAAGACACCCTGTGTATAGATGAACTGGCCACATTTCTCAGACCTGAACTTGGCATCGACAAGCATTTGGTTCTTTCTGCCACTACCAGAGAAATCGAACTTTTTGATATCATCAAAAGATTCGAAGGACTCGGAATCGACAGGACACTGTTCACCAAAATCGATGAATGCAGCCATCTCGGCGCACTCCTCAATGTCCAGATACACAGCGGCAAACCCCTGTCGTATGTCACCAACGGCCAGCGTGTACCTGAAGATCTCTTACAAATCACCAAAGCACACGTAGCCGAACTGATCATGTCCAAACATGAAGGAATATAGCATGACTACCACCTCACATACGGCATCGGACCAGGCCAAAACCCTGAGGGAACAGAACGCGCCGCCTCCTGCGGACACTCCCGTCGCAGAGGAGCGTGCAACCAGCGTCTATGCGATAACGAGCGGCAAGGGAGGGGTCGGCAAAACCGCCGTTGTCGCCAATCTCGCCTATGCCCTTGCCAAGATGGGCAAAAATGTCCTTATCCTTGATGCCGACCTGGGGCTGGCTAATATCGATGTGGTCTTTGGCCTTACCCCGACCTACAACCTGAACCATTTCTTCAACGGTGAGCAAGATCTGCCATCGATCATGGTAAAAGGCCCGCTGGGTATCAGAATCCTGCCAGCCGGTTCCGGCGTGCAGAATTTCACCCGCCTTGATTCCAGCCAAAAAATGCGCCTGCTGGATGGACTCGACTCGATGCATAACGACTTCGATTTCGTCCTTATCGACACCGAGGCTGGTATCTCCGAAAACGTCACCTATTTTAACACAGCAGCCCAGGAGATTCTGGTCGTCACAACGCCCGAACCGACCGCCATCACCGATGCCTACGCCCTGATGAAAC
>JAIFKM010000142.1 GCA_020049575.1 Desulfobulbaceae bacterium | reverse complement strand
CTTTCCTATCATCTGGAAATCATTGTTCTACTGTCCACAGACAACTGTTCTTCCTGACCAGCAACGAGGTGACACATGGAAAAGCGAAGACATCAGAGGATTACAGTCAAGAATATCTGGGCGGATGTATCTGACGGCAAGGGTTTTTTTTCGGGGGAGGTGACTGATCTTTCACGTTTTGGCCTTCGTATGACCGACCTGCCGGAAAAACTCGACAACAGTAGCCAGCGTCTCTCCATCGTTATCTCCGGCTACGGAAAAAATTTCAAGATGCTCGTCCGTCCACGCTGGTCGCAGAAAGAGGCCAGTCAGAAGAGTGTCGGCGTCGAAATCATCAACGCTCCCTGGGGTTGGACTGAATTTGTCATGGATTTCGAATCCCCGTCTCCTGCCAACTGGGGTGAAATTACCATCTGATTTCATCTTGCAGCTTTCGAGCAGCAGCATTTTCCCCATACGGGCAGGCATCTGCAACACAATTAATCCCCAAGAGCAGCATATCCGGCCTACGGGATTATTCTGCCTCCACCGCAGGGCCTCTCTGCCTTTTCCTCCTCCGCATCTGCCGCTCCCAATCTTCCACCCCACGGTACAGCCTACTGTTCAAAGTTTGCCAACTCCGAAGAATCATGGTAAGAAATTGGCTTGATTGATCATTTTTTCAAGTTTTAATGGCCTGGGCCATTCGCGGCCACCTCATTTCCCCAACACGACTGCCCTATGAATTTTATTTACGAGCGTATCACCTATATCTTTGACCCTCTGCACCATCTCTGGGAACACGAAAAAATGCACCGGAAGATATCCGTCCTCTTGGTGCTCTTTTTCCTCGGCAGCCTAGTGGGCATAGAACTCAAGCGCCAGGGGATGCTGCCTCATTCTTTGGCCCAGTTCATCCCCGGTAACCATTTTTATGCCGTGCAGGCCGCGTTTACCGTGGTCCTTATCCTGGAGGTGATCAGCCTGATCTTCACCCTGCCTTGTTCTTTCAGCCGTTCCGTGGGCAAGCAATTCGAAATTCTCTCACTGATCCTCATGCGAAACGCCTTCAAGGCCCTGTCGCAATTTCCCGAACCCATAACATTTGCCGGCAACGAGGAGGCTATTCTGCATATCCTCTCGGATGGTTTCGGCGCTTTGGTCATCTTTGCCCTGCTGGGCTATTACTATAAAATCCAGGCCTTTGCCTCGGAAGAGACAATGCGCCCTACCGATCTCTACAGCTTTGTTGCCGCCAAAAAAGGCATTGCCCTGATTCTGCTGGCAGTATTTGCCTTCATGGGCATCGACAGCGTCATCCTCTCCTTCAATGGCTCCGAGAAGACAGACTTCCTCCACGGTTTCTACACAATCCTGATTCTCACCGATATCCTGGTCGTCCTCATCTCCCAGTGCTTTCAGCCGAGCTTCTGGACCATCTTCCGCAATTCGGGATTCGCCCTGTCAACCCTCATAATCCGCATTGCTCTGGCCGCCCCTCCCTACTTCAATGTCCTGCTCGGCTTGACGGCAGCGGTATTCGCCATTCTGCTCACCCTGATCAGCAGTGGCCTGTTTGCCAGACACAAGAAAGGCCACTCACACTGAACAGCAGGAAAGAATGGTGTGCACCCTGAGAGGGAGATGACAGCCTTTCCGAGGGGCAGCGACTTATTTCCAATTGAGAATCCCGCCCTGCTGATAAGCTGACTGCCACAGCCAGGACACAAGGTGTCCTCACCGCCCGCGCCGATATTGCCCTCGTAGACGAAATCCAGGCCGCTGTCTCTACCGATCTGATGGGCAAGCTGAAGGCTGGATCGAGGGGTTGGCGGCACATCCAGCATTCGATGGCTAGGGTAGAAGGCTGTCACGTGCCAGGGGATAGTCTTGTCGGTTTCGAGAAGGAAGGAGGCAATATTCTGCAGTTCCTCGCGGGAGTCATTCATCCCGGGAATAAGCAGTGTTGTGACCTCGACCCAGACCCCGAGTTCCCGCATGGTCCTGACCGTATCGAGAACCGGCTGCAATCGTGCACCGCAGACTTTTTTATAGAAATCATCGCTGAAAGCCTTGATGTCTATGTTAATGGCGGTCAGAACCGGCGCCAGCGTTTCCGCGGCCTCGCGGCTCATATAACCGTTTGAGACAAAGATATTTTTCAAACCTCGAGCAGCAGCCAAGACACTGCAATCATAGGCAAACTCAAAAAATATCGTGGGCTCCACATAGGTATAGCTGATGGACTGACAGCCCGTATCCAGAGCCATCCGCACTACTTCCTCGGGCGTACGCTGAGTTCCCGGCAACTCACCCTGCAGATCCTTGGGAATCTGCGAAATTGACGCATTCTGGCAATGCAGGCAGCGAAAGTTGCAGCCCATGGTGGCTATCGAGTAGGATCGACTTCCCGACAGCACATGAAACAGCGGTTTTTTCTCGATAGGGTCGACATGCTCTGCTACGAGTTTGCCGTAGACCCGGCTGTACAGGACGCCATTCCTGTTTTCCCGCGCCCCGCAGATCCCTGTCCGGCCTTCGCTTATGAGACAATTATGACCGCACAGACGGCAACGCAGGCCCTTCTCCTGCCTTTCATAGAACATGGCTTCATGCATGGGTGCAACCTCCGCATGGCATATATGGGGAGGAGGATTACCCTCAAGATCACGCTGACGGCACTCCCCGCCCCGATGGTGCGCGGACTTTCTCAGATGAGCCTGAGTACCCGCCCCACTGCATCGCGCAAAAAGGAGACAATCACCGGTTCCTTATATTTCTTAGTATGATAGGCCTGCACAACTCGGCGATACATCTGACTTTCATCAGGGACGATGATTTTCCGGCCATACAGGTTGTTGCAACTGATGATACCTTCCAAGTGCCACTTTTTCATTGCCCCCTCCATCATGGAATTATGCACTGAAAAAAGCCGCCCTGTGCTGGTTCATACGGGTGGACCACAGGGGAAAAACCCGTTCTTGACAGAGCAATGAAATAAGCCCTCCACCTACAGGGCTTTGCCAGGCTCTCCGGCCCCGCACACATCACATTCTTCGTGCGGTTGAGACACTTTCATTCCCGGCACCGCCAGACACCGTCAAGATACAGATAATGCGGTTTGAACGAACTTTTATAGCACATCGCCGCCACACTTTGAATATAGTACCCCAGATAGAGGTAGTCAATCCCTCGTTCCTGGCAGAGATCAAGAAGGGTGAGGATGTTGAATGTCCCGAGGCTGCGCCTGCCTTCATCAGGGTCAAAATAGAAATACACCGCATTGAGCCAGTTGTCACCGATATCGATGATTGACACACCGACCAGTTTTCCTTCCAGCCTGTACTGCAGCCTGAAACTGTCGACGATGCCATTGAGGAAAAAATTGTCGTAATAGCCCCGCGCCGTATTGTTCTTCTGAGGATAGCGCCGCTGGAGGAATTTCTGGCAGAGTTCCAGATTTTCCTCATCGGGAAGCAGACTATCGAGAGAAACGGTGATATCGGCATTTTTCTTTCGTATCCGCCGCTGACTCCTGTTCGGCTGAAAGGTCCGGCGATGCAGACGAATAGGAATACAGGCAGAGCAGCCCAGACAACGCATGGAATACAGACAATTGCCGTTGCGCCTGTAGCCGGCGGCCAGAAAGAGTTCCATCACATGCTGGTCGAGCGGGCAAAACATCGCCTGATGAAAGGTCGCGACAAACGGCAACCCGTAGGGGCAGGAGGTGGATAAATCCATGAAATAGCTGTCGATCCTGCTCTTGATGGTGCTGAACTCGTCGGCACACTGCTGATCGTAGAGGGACATCACTCTGCTTTCTCAACCCCTTCGCTGTCTTCTTTTTTCATTACAAGCACGCTCAGAGAATGCTCGCCATTGCACTTCATGACAAATGGTCTGTCCAGCCTGATATGACGGATATATCGACCTTCATGGCTGACAGGCTGGCTGTCGAGCCAGATCTGATCAAGAAAATCATGCGCTGCCGTTGCCTTTCGGCTTTCGAGTCCGATAGACCTCTCCTCGTTCAGGGTCAGATAGGGGATACCCAGCGAGGTGATATTCTGAAAAAAATGCGACCCTTGGGAAGAATCGGCCCGCAGCTGGCCGCCCCGCACCTCTATGATCGCCCCTACTCCTGAGATGTCACTCCACTGCACCGGTATGCCGAGCCAGGGATCGGCCGAGCCCCAGCGACCAGGCCCGATAAGCAGGAAAGGCCGGCCCGCCTGCTGCAGCCCGCGGTTCATCGCACCGATTTCAGCAGCCATGCTCCTCGTCGCCGACGGATCGAAACTGTCCTCACGGACATAGAGAATATCGGCCATGGTGTTGAACATGCCATGGCCAAGCGACTGCCGCGAGCAGCAGAAGGCCTCACCAATATCCTCGACGCTAATCTGCACATCACTCCTCTCGCCGCCGGTAACCATCGGACGTATCTGGAGAACATAGAGAACACTGTCTCCCGGATCCCTGCCAAGATCGACGGCAAACTCGATCTCCACCTCACATCCCATGCCGGCTCGGCCGATACGCAGGAGTTCTGAGAGTTGTTCCGCCAGAGGATATCCGCCATATTTCAATATCCGGGCAAAGGTAATAATTTTCGGGCCCGGCAAGTGATCGTCCCGAACCCGATGTTCATTGGGAATATACGTTGAAGCCAGCATCCGGACCGGTGCTTCCTCCTCGGCATCCTGAATATTGCGACGCACAAGATTGGAATGCTGTCGATGCAGGCAGGAGTTCATCGTCAGATCAAGGGCATAAAATTGACGCTGACTATTTTTCAACATATCGTCAACACTGGAAAACTGGACAAGCCGCTGGGGATGAGCAGGTGAGAACCACAGGGATTTCTCCCCTTCCACCACGGTCTTGCCTATGCCCAGGGCAATACTGGCAATCCCCTCATCGGCCCGCATGCCCATCACGGGATAAAAATTATGCGACTGAACCACCCCTGACAAAGCCGGATAGAGCCAATCATTGTAATTCCTGCCGGCCACCTGCTGAATAATAACCGCCATGGCATCGTCACGCCCCTGGCCGGCGGCTCGTGAAAATGCGCGAGGGTTCTCAAACCAGGTTGAGGCGTAGACCAGTTTCACAGCGCTCTCAAGCTGCGACAGCCGCTCAGCGAAGTCCGGATGATTATTTGCCAGAAAGAAGGTGGAATAGAGTCCGGCGTATGGCTTGAATTGGCCGTCTTCCAGCAGGCTCGAGGAGCGCACTGAAAGCGGCAGAGTAAATTTTTGCAGAAAAGCGCTCAAGTCGTGTCGCAGCCAGGAGGGTAGCCAGGCTTCGAGAAAGCTGTCGGCAATCGTGTCATCAG
>JAIFKM010000020.1 GCA_020049575.1 Desulfobulbaceae bacterium | reverse complement strand
ATCAACGGCACGGCCTCCGCCTCTCTTTCTATTACCTATCTCATCCAGGCTATGAAACCGGGATCATATGTAATTCCGGCGGTAACTGTTGAAGTTGAGGGCAAAAAGCTGCAGACCGAAGCCATTCTGTTGGAAGTTACGTCTTCCTCGCCGCAGCAACAGGAAACTACCCCGTCGCCCTCATCTCCGGATCGTCCTGGGGAAAAGGACGGTCAGAAGGCCTTCCTGCGTGCCGAGGTGCAGAACCAGAGCTATGTTGGCGAACGGGTTCCTCTCCAGATAAAGGCCTATTTCCCCCAGCATGTGCAGGCCTCCGTCAATACTCTGCCGGGCCTTCTGGGCAGTGGCTTTGTCATGGAACAACTCGATTCACGTCCTCGCCAGACCACCGAAAGGCTCAACGGAGCGACCTACAATGTCCTGTCATGGAACACTCACCTGACCGGTATCAAAGAAGGGCAATTTCCATTCCAGCTCCAGCTTGACGCCACCCTGCTAGTCCGGCAGAAGACCAAGTCACCCTTTACCGGCCAGGACCCCTTTGCGGACGATTTTTTTTCTCATTTCCTCGGCGGATTTGAGAAAAAACCCATTAAAATCAATACGTCCGAGACAACATTGGAAATACTCCCCCTGCCAACGGAGAACCAGGCAGAGGATTTTTCCGGAGCGATCGGGGATTTCACCCTGCAGGTTAAGGCATCTCCAACATCCATTGAAATCGGACAACCGCTCAGCATCACAATGATTGTCGAAGGAACGGGTAATTTTGACAGGGTCGAAGCCCCGATATTTCCCAATCACCCCGGTTGGAAATCCTACTCCTCAGCTGGCCAATACACTCCTATAGAGGGGAGCCGGAAAGGCAGGAAAGTTTTTGAACAGGCGGTGGTCATCAAGGACAGGACAATCAGCCACATTCCCCAACTCTCTTTCAGCTATTTCGATCCGCTAAAAAAACAGTATATAACCCGTTTCAGCACCCCAATACCCCTCGAGATCAAAGCTCCAGGCGACCAGAGCTCTTCCTCAGAACCCCCGGCAGCAGGGTTCTTGTCCGAAAAAATTAGCAAGACCGATCCACTAAAGACCGAGGAATCGATTAAGAAAGATCTCGCGCCGCTCCATCCGGGGATCGGGAAACTCTCCAAAACATTCACCCCCATCTTTACCCATCCCAGGTTTCAAGCCTTTGTGATATGCTGCGGTCTTTTTCTGCTTCTGCTTTTAGGGATCTTGATCAGAAATCGCCGGCTCAACCTCCATCCGACTGAAATAAGAAAAAAACAGAGGAGACAACTTCTAACGCAGGCATCAAGGGAATTGGAACTGGCAATCACAGCTGGGAATAGCTCCGCCTTTCTCGCCCGTTGCCGATCAGTTATCCAACAGCAGCTCGGACTGTGCTGGCAAGTTTCTTCTGAAACCATCACCCTTGCTGATCTTACGGCGAGACTCGGCAAAGAATCAGCCCTTGTGGAAATCTTTGCCGCTGCCGAAAAAGGCGCCTATGCCGGCTATGGACTCTCAGCTGACACAATGCAGCAATTTGCCGATACACTCAATAAGGAATGCGGACAGTTGCCATGAAGAGTCTCTTCGTTCTCCTGATCCTCCTCTTCTCTTTCGATTTTTCTTTTTCATCGCCGGCAGTTTCCTTTGCCAATGACACAGCTTCTATCTCTTTTCAGCAGGGAAACGCGGCATACAGCCGCGGTGATTACGATGAGGCCATCAGGATCTTTGAAAAAATCATCTCAACACATGGCTTTTCCGCCTCTGTCTTATATAATCTTGGTAACAGTTACGCGCAAAGCAACAAAATCGGCAAGGCCATTCTGTCCTACGAGCGGGCCCGCATCCTGGCCCCGGGAGACCCCGATATCACTGGTAATCTCCAGTATATCAGAAAGGCCCATGGCATCTTCGAGGCAGAATCCTCTCTCGCAAGCCGCTGCATTTCCCGTCTGACCCTCGACGGCTGGAGCAAGCTGGCCGCGGTGTTTTTCACCCTGATATGTATCTCACTTACTGTTGCTCTATTGAGGAAGAAAAACGAACAGAAGCGCTGGATTCTGATTGCCCTGGGGTGCCTGATCCTTCTTGTTTTCAGCTCCGTGGCAAGCATAATCAACTATAACTCGCGGCAGGTATTTATCGTGACAATGCCCAAGGCCCGGATCCTCCTCTCCCCCTTTTCAACCGCCGCCTCTATTGGCTCAATCCAGGCGGGAAGGCAGCTTCAGGTGAAAAAAAGCCACGCTGATTATTATTTTGTCACTGATGAGACTGGCCGGAGTGGCTGGATACCTCAGTCGGCGATTGAGGCGATCATTATTCAGACCGATTCTCAATAAGGTGAAAGTTCGAAAATTGCTGGGGCGTTCCTAAAGATTGCCAAGGAGAAACTGAACAAGCGAGACGGCCGTCAAAGTCGCGGTCTCAGCTCTCAGGATGTGATTGCCGAGGCTGACAGTCTGGAAGCCGAGGTCTCTGGCCGCTGCCATTTCAGCCCGGGAAAAGCCACCTTCCGGACCAAGAAGGATACACACCCTGGCGTTCGACTGATCTGCCGCCATGATTTCCTGGAGATGGACATCTGTTTCTTCCTCCCAGAACACCAGCCGGAGAATATCCGGCTCACGGCTCACCAGAGCCAGTATGCCAGTGAAATCGACAACCTCATCAACATGCATCTGCTGGGTTCGTCTGCATTGCTTGCATGCCGAGACGACAATGCGCTCCCAGCGATCCGATTTTTTCCTGCCCTGCATCTCATCAGGTCTGCCCTGACAGCGGCTGCTTACAAAAGGAGTCAGGCGGGCAACGCCCAATTCGGTACAATGCTGAATCGTGGTATCCATCTTTTTGCCTTTTAAGAGCCCCTGACCGACCCAGAGGAACCTTTTTCCCTCTTCCCTCACCACCCTCTCCTCGATAATCCGGGCCGTGACAGTTTTCCCCAATTCCATCAGAACTGCCCTGAACAGCCCGCCGAGTCCATCTATAAGCTCGATTTCCGCATCTTTCTTGAGACGCAGCACCCGGACAAGATGATACGACTCCTCCTCTGAAAGAAATACCTTGTCACCAAGCCGGCCGCTCGGGTCGAAAAAAAAACGACGCATATGGCATGCACTCCACGCAATAATCGACTGACACGAAAGGAAAGAAAGAGCACTCGCCGCAACTCTAATTCATTTTACTGCCTGAGGATTTTCTCGGCCATCAAACTTCAATACGACATGAATCTACTTTCAATTTGACAACTTGTCAGCATTTACGTATGTAATACATATGAAACATGAACTTCCTGAAAACAACAGATCTATTCCCGGCCTCTACGACCTCTATCAAAAGGGAACGCATGTCTATTGAGCGAAGAGAACAGGAGCGATTTTTCCTCAACCTCCAGACACGAATCTCGGCGGAACTCAAAGATTCCCCCTCACCATTAATTGAAACCGTTGCCGCCAACATCAGTGCCGGTGGGGCCTTTCTCACAACCGATCACCTTTTTCCGATTGCCAGCAAAGTGCGTATGGAGTTTCTCGTCACCTATGAGGATCTGAAAAAACTGCGCTTCATTCTCTCGTACGAAAGCTTGAAAAAACTGGCGGACAACAAGGTCTGGATAAACGCCACAGGCATTGTCATACGCCGGGAGGCCCTGGGAGTAGCCGTTATCTTCGAGACAAACTACCAACTGACCCCGCTCAAACCACCGCTGTAAAGTCTTCAGCTCATTTCCTTGATCAACAGCAAGGCGGACCACTCTGTCAACTGTTCACATTTCTCGAGTCGGAATCCCCTGTCCTGAAAACACTGAATTATATTCTCCGTCTGTGTTCCCTGCAGGATACCTGAAAGAACAAGTGCTCCGGCCGGCTTGGTCAACCGATCGAGAATCGGGGCCAGTGCCACAAGGGTGTCATGGATGATATTCGCCACCACCAGTGAATAGTCCCCAGACAACGATTCGAGAGGTGTTGCGGCCACGTGCATAACCCCTTCCAGGGCGTTGAGCCTGACATTGTCTTTTGCGGCTGTTAAGGCCTCCTGATCATTGTCGATACCCAGAACCTCTGCTGCTCCATACAAAGCGGCAGCCATGCCGAGTATGCCGGTGCCTGTACCCACATCCAGGACACTGGCTCCTATCATCCTCTGGACCACCTCACGTACCAGACCCAGGCTGAGACTTGTTGTGGCGTGATGCCCTGTGCCAAAGGCCATTCCCGGGTCCATGACAATAACCTTCTCACCCGGTGCCGCCTCATAGGGCTCCCAGGTCGGGGCAATGATCAGGTCGGAGACAATTGCAAACGGCACAAAGTGCTTTTTCCAAGTGCTGCCCCAGTCTTCCTCGCTAAAATACGTGGTTGTCATGACCGGCAGATCAACCTGGAAAATTGCCGACATCTCTTTGAGATAGGAAGCTATTTCAGAAATGATGCGGTTTTTTTCGGAGTGCTGAAGATCCGCCTCAGCCAGGTAGACATTCAGGGTCTGCAGTGCAGCCTGATCGTCCACGCCGATCTCAACTCCGACATCCGCAACCCCCATAAGGAAATCGCTGATCGGATCAACGAGGGCCGGATCAGTGAGTATAGTGATCTTCAGCCATGTTTTTGTCAGATTGTCATGTTCTTGTGCCATCGTATTTCTCCCGATACTCGATTGAACCCTCTGCTTTCTTGCCTCAAGACTGAAGCACGAAGGTACACGCTAACCACTCTTTCGACAAGTCGGGCCATGGTTTTTTATATGACAAATCATGCCGCACAAATTAGTATGAAAAAAGATTATGTGTCTTGCAGATCGGCTGTTGCAGACGATCTGCCACTCAAAATCCTCTTTGTACTGCCCATTTGAAATATTTCGGCGGGACCATGACAGAACCAAAGCACCACCACCTCATCTACGGCACCCTCATCGATTACCTTACCGATGAAGAGTTGACTGATACCGACGACGAGCGGATTCGCCAGAATCTCAGCAGAATGATGGTCGAGGAAAAAGGATATCAAAAAGCCGAACTACAGCCTCGGTTATATATTGAAACATTTTTCTCCCGCTGTTTTGTCAGATCTATCATTGACCTTACCACTATTCTTGGGGGGAAGCAGTGCATGATCATCCGCTATGGTCCGGGCTCTCTGGTAAGCCGCGAGCGGGCGGCGATTGCTGCAGCCAGAGTCCTCAATCCCGAATATCGTATACCCTTGGCGGTAGTGACCAATGGAGAGGACGCGGAACTTCTGGATACTTCAACTGGCAAGATTCTTGGATATGGATTACACTCTCTGCCTAATAGAATGACTGCCGAAAATCTCCTGCCGGATCTGCAGTTCCTTCCCCCGCCTGAGGGTTCAAAAAGAGAGCGCGAATTGCGCATTCTCAATGCATTCGATGTTGAGCGCTGCTGTGTCTGATAGAATTCCGCCGCGCATATTTTATACATAACAGATCATTATCAACTGTGAGAGGGACGCTGTATGACACCCACCAATAACGCCTGGAGCAAATCAAGCTGGAAAGAATTTACCGCCCTCCAGCAACCCTTGTGGCCCGAACAAACAGAAGTGGACCGAGTTCTGGCAGATCTTTCCCAACTCCCCCCTCTGGTCTTTGCCGGAGAGATCCGGGCTTTGAAGTCCCTACTGGCCAAAGCGGTCAGGGGTGATGCCTTTCTTTTGCAGGGAGGTGATTGCTCCGAAGATTTCTCCAAAATCACAGCACCTAAGATAAGGGAAACCCTGAAAGTCCTCCTGCAGATGGCCATTATCCTGACATACGCCGGAGGCAAGCCGGTCATCAAAGTGGGCAGAATCGCCGGCCAGTTTGCCAAACCTCGATCATCCAACACCGAGACTGTCAACGGCATAGAAATCCCATCCTATCGCGGCGATATGGTCAATCGTCCAGAACCGATCGAGGCCGCCAGAATCCCCAATCCGAAATATATGATGAAGGGCTACAACATGGCAGCTTCAACGCTCAATCTGCTGCGCGCCTTCACCAAGGGAGGTTTTGCGACCCTGCAGAGGGTCCATTCCTGGAATCAGGAATTCGTCATTCAATCCCCTATGGGACGATCTTACGAACGACTGGCCAAACAGATCGAACAGGCTATTAAATTCATGGAGACAATCGGTATTCCTACCGACAATCCTCAGATCACCCAGACTGAGCTTTTTACCTCGCACGAGGCGCTTCTTCTTGAATACGAAGAAGCCCTTACCAGGGTGGACTCAACCTCGAATGGTTGGTACGACTGCTCTGCCCATATGCTTTGGATAGGTGAACGGACCAGACAGGTAGACGGCGCCCATGTCGAATTTCTCCGCGGTGTTCTCAACCCCATCGGGGTGAAGATAGGCCCAACATATGACCTCGATGATGTCAAACGTCTTATTGATGTACTCAATCCAGATAACGAGGCGGGTCGAATAACACTCATTACCAGGCTCGGCATGAAAAAAATCGATAAAGTCCTGCCCCCTCTCCTGCGGGGGATGAAAAAGGAAGGATTTAATATTGTCTGGAGCTGCGATCCGATGCATGCAAATACCTACACGGCTGAATCCGGGCACAAAACGCGGAATTTCAACGACATCCTCTCGGAGATCACCTGCTTTTTCGAGACACACTGGTCGGAAGGGACGATTCCCGGCGGCGTTCACTTCGAAATGACCGGCGAAAATGTCACAGAATGCACCGGGGGCGCCAGAAATATTATTGATGAGGAATTACATCATAATTACCTGACAACCTGTGATCCCCGCCTCAATGCCGAACAGAGTCTCGAAGTTGCCTTCCAGATTGCCGATATGATACGAAGCTGAGTTCTCCCTGCCATACAGAGGGAGGAATATCCATGTTCCTCCCTCCTCCTGCCCCGCACTGCCTCACGATGCTTTTTCTTTCCTTTCCAGTAAAGATTACATTTGTGTAATCTTTCTTGACGACCAGGTTTTTCGATTTACTGTCTCGATGAAGACAAAAAGTGCTCCAGAACTCTTCTGGCATGCGCTGACAATATCATTATCTGGAACGTAGTTCTGCCATTTGGCCACGCGAGAGGGAACTTGTATGCATCTTCCGAATACTCAAACTTCAGGGATCAGGGTGTTGATACTTTTATGCATCTGCGCAATCTTCCTGACCACAACCGCCCAATCAGTTTCAGCTGACACTGCCGAGGATATCGCCCTCCTTGACAGATCATCTAAGGCCTTTGTCACTGTAGTAAAAGCCGCTCAACCGGCAGTCGTCAATATCAGGGTAGAAAAATCGATGAAGGGCGGTGGTCTTCAAGGGGTGCCGGATGAGATGTTCAACAATCCGTTATTTGAGCATTTTTTCGGCCCGCAAGGACCAAAGTCACCCTCCCGGCAGTATCGGCAGCAGGGACAGGGATCGGGCTTCATTATCAGCAGGGATGGCTTTATCCTGACCAACAATCACGTGGTCGAAGATGCGGAATCGATCACGGTCCGTCTCTCTGATGAGCGCGAGTTCAAGGCCAAGCTTATCGGTGCTGACCCCCTGTCTGATGTTGCCCTGATCCAGATAAAGGATAGCGGCCAACTCCCCACCCTGGCCCTCGGCAACTCTGATGCCCTCGAGGTCGGAGAATGGGTTATAGCCATTGGCAACCCTTTTGGCCTGAGCCAGACGGTTACAGTCGGTGTGGTCAGCGCCAAAGGCAGAAATCGAGTGGGTATCAACGAATATGAGAGTTTTATCCAGACGGATGCCGCCATCAACCCCGGCAACTCCGGTGGTCCTCTGCTCAATACCCATGGTGAGGTCATCGGCATCAACTCAGCCCTTTTCTCACGCACCGGCGGGTATATGGGAATAGGTTTTGCCATTCCGATCAATATGGTCAAGGCAATTGAAGGCCAGCTGCAGAAACAGGGCAAGGTGACTCGCGGTTGGCTAGGTGTCGCAATTCAGGACGTCGATGAAAACCTGGCAAAATCCTTCGATCTTAAAGAGGCAAAGGGAATTCTGGTCAGTGATGTGCAGGCCGACTCACCAGCCTCAAGCGCTGGTCTGCAACAGGGTGATGTCATACTGCGCCTCAATGATATTGTACTCAAAGACGTTTCCGACCTGCGAAACCGGGTAGCACTTATAGCTCCAGGATCCAAAGCCACCTTGGGAATCATACGGGAAGGACGAGAAAAAAATGTAGAACTCGTAATCGGCGAGCAGCCATCCGACCTTGGAGCAATGAAACCTGGAGCAAGCGGAACTGGGATCCTCGCACAATTCGGACTTACTCTGCAGAACCTGACTCCAGAGATTGCCGAGCAGCTTGGCTATAAAAACACCCAGAGTGGAATAGTGATCAGTGCAGTTGAACCGGGCGGTCCCGCTGCCATCGCCGGACTAGCGGCTGGAAATCTGATCGAAGAAGTCAATAAACAGAAGGTTGGAAGTCTTCAGGAACTGCAGCGCGAACTGAAGAAATCCGGTCAGGCGAAAAGAGTCCTTTTGCGGGTGCGATCTGGAAACTTCAGTCAGTATGTAGTGCTCGTTACGGAATAAGGTGGCCTCGGTGCCAGGAGAGATTCATCCAGTGTTTCATTGATGCCCGAGGACGGTTGCTCTTTCAGACCGTCCTTGGGCAATCCTTTGAAATATTTTAACTATTATCGGTAAGTTCTGAAAATCCTCACTGCTTATCCGGCGCATAACAAGGTCCGTTTTAGCAATGACAGTTGCGTTTCTCTTCTTCATTTTGGAAAAATACGCCATCTCGCCAAAAACATTGCCGTCAGAAAGGGTGGCGATCAATCGTCCTTTGTCATCAAAGGTCTCAACTGTACCGCTGTCGATGTAATAGATCCCATCCGGTGATTCATTGATTTTTACAACAACCTCCCCTTCGCGCCGCCATTCCAGAATGAAATATCTCTCCCAGTCGGTATCATCGACTAGGGCATGGTAGAACTCCTGATCCATCGCCCTGAGCAATTGCTGCGAGAGGCGGAAAAGGCGAACACCGAGAGAATCCCTTTTTCTTCCAGCCAATTTTATCCCGGATTTCTGAAAGTCACTCTCAGGTGATGGAGTCTCTCGAATATACTCAAGAATCCTATCAATCCCGATATCCTCTTGGCCAGTCATCTCAACAAAATGTTTCTGGGCCTTTAGCAGTTTTTTACGAACAGCGGGGAAGTCAGGCGTGAGCCCCATCGGACTGTTGCCACAGAAGAGTTCCATTGCCGCATTCTTCATCCTGATAAATTCCATCAGTTGGGCATCGTTGACATCCAACGGGCAGTTGTGGATTCCCGGTTTGTAGACAGAAAAAACGTGCATCGGATGCATCAGTCCCTGCAATGTCACTTTGCCGATACTTAGGAGATATCTGGTTTCATCATTCTGGTAGCGGGCGACCTCCCGGTCCATAAGGATCATCGTGCCGAAATAACCACAAAGCTCTTCCAGGCGGCAAGCCACGGCAAAACTCGTTCCAAATTTTAGCAGTTTATCGCCAAGCTTAGCCTCAATTATATCACCGAGATACAGCCCCATTCTGGTTGCCGGAATCCGACCTGCCTGGATAGCGCTAGCCATACGCACAGCAGCATTGACGGCGCGGGTGCAGATCTCAGCCCTTCCCTCACCGTGACCTTTCTCAAAAATAATCAGGGCACCATCCCCAGCCAGTGGCTCTATATCGGGGAATGCACCATTTTCATCGCAGATGATTTTCCAGATATTTTCATGGTATTCGATCATGAAGTCCCTGATTTCCTCAGGACGCATGCTGGAAGTTCTCTGGGAATACTGCACCATGTCACTGAGGAGAATCACAACTTCCTTTTTCGGCCCCGCCTCAACAGAGACGCTCCCCTTGTGCACCTGCTCCATCATATCCAAACCTTATTCAGCAATACTTCATACAGACAATGAAAGCACTCACCGCCATTACAGCAAAAACACGTTCAGCTATCGAACAGCTGTCACTTAAATTCTATATCGGCTTATCTGCTTCTGTCAATCTGATTGCCCTGTAACGTATACAACCGGGAACTTCTCTTTGATCAGGGGTTTCGAGGGTTGTGTCAGTTGATCAGAGCCAGAAAGAACAGGGTCACCAGTACGGCGACTAAAACAACACCCACTCTGGTGTAGACGGAATGGTCTTCACTCTGCTCATGCGAACTATGGCTCATTGTATCTCCTTTATACTGAAGGGTGAAATTCATCTGCGGCACATTCAACACATATTCCTCTCAATCAACACAGCATCTCTTGTTGTCAGAAAGAACAGACACAGTGGTGTGGAATACATTTGTTTCTGGAATTCCCCCGGTTGGTTATTGACCTGGCTGAGGGGGTGGTGGCGGAAATGTCGTAGTATGCTCTATGCGTGGACCCGATCTCCCTGCGAGGCGTTCTTCATACACTGAAAGAATGAGAAACATGGCAAACGGCTGGGCAACGAGAATTGCAAAGGGAATGGATCCGCCAAGAGACATGATAACCATATAGGCCACTGAAATTACTAACTGATCTGTGATTGGCTGCCGTATCGCCATTTCCCATGATTTTTTCAGGGACTCCATAAGGCCCGTTTGTCTGTCAGTCATCAACGGGATCATATACATTGTTGAAAATATAATGAAAAGAGCGACTGCAAATCCTGGCAGGATGAGCAGCATAAATCCTATGCCTGTACAGATCAAGACAAGCAGAAAAAAGAGAAAAAGAGAAAAAAACAGCGACATCTGGGAAAAAAGATCGCCAATCTCTGGTGCCCGCCCCTCACGCATTGCCCTGAGAAGCGAGTGCATATAACCAGCGGAGGTGACGGGAGCAAATATCCCCAGACTGATGATCACAATAACCAGTTGGACCAGAGTCAGAAGAAGAACAGGTCCGATAAACTGCAGGGTGCACTGCCACGCTGTTTCAAAATGTTTCCTGAAATCCATATATTCCCTCCTGTCTCAAGAGGCCTAAGAGAATGATTGTGTTACTACTGGCTGAATACGACCTCCAGCAGTTCGGTTAAATTCGCAACACCGATACTCTCGATTTTTCCCGGCCAGACAATCCGTTCTTTGTTGCCTTTCGGCATAATGAACCGGGTAAACCCCAGTCGTTCAGCTTCCCGTATTCTGATCTCCATCTGTCCAACCGCCCTGATTTCGCCAGCCAAACCGACCTCGCCACACACTACAGTAGCCGAGGGAATAGGCCGCTCACGGAGACTGGAAGCCAATGCGCAGATAACTCCAAGATCAAGGGCCGGCTCATCAATTCTAATACCACCGGCAATATTAAGAAATATATCATGGCCATACATGACCAACCCGGCTTTTTTCTCAAGCACGGCACAGAGCAGGGACAGACGCTGTGGGTCCGCACCGATGGCTGTTCGCCTGGCCGTACCCAGATTGGTGGGACTTACCAGCGCCTGGACCTCCACAAGAATAGGCCTGGTTCCTTCGACGCTCGGCAAGACAACAGAGCCCGGTTCATCAAGAGGCCTCTCCGCCAGAAAAATCTCTGAAGGATTGGTCACCTGAACCAGCCCCTCCTCCTTCATCTCAAAGACTCCAATTTCATTTGTGGAGCCGAAACGATTCTTCACAGTTCTCAGGATACGGAAAGCATGACTACGGTCACCCTCAAAGGAGAGGACTGTATCCACCATATGCTCGAGAACTTTGGGCCCGGCAATAGAACCATCCTTTGTCACATGACCTACCAGAACAACAGGGATATTCTCCCTCTTTGCCATGGTCAATATCCTGTATGCCGACTCACGAACCTGGCTCACCGATCCTGGAGCAGAAGCCAGATCAGCACAAACGAGGGTCTGAATAGAATCAACCGCCAAAAGACAGGGATGCATTTCCTCAGTCAAGGTTATGATTTCCTCGACTTCATTGCCGGTCGCCAGATATTCATCCGGATGGATCGCTGCAAGTCGCCTGGCCCGCATCTTGATCTGTCGGGCAGACTCCTCACCGGAAACATAGAGCACTTTACGCCCGGAACCAGTTGCAACAGCTGCCAGCATATGAAGAATGAGAGTCGATTTGCCGATACCGGGTTCGCCACCGATGAGAATCACTGATCCCGGCACAATGCCGCCCCCCAGGACCCTGTCTAATTCTTCCAGAGTGGTGCTTATCCGCTGATCATCTCCATCGGGGGCCTCAGCCAAGGGTATTGCGGCAAAGGTCGAACGCTTGGAGCCAATGCTCTTTTTTGCCACCTCTTCAACAAGGCTCTCCCAGCCTCCACAATCAGGACATCGGCCGAGCCATTTAATGCTCTGATATCCGCATTGCTGACAAACATACACACTCGACGCCTTTTTCTTATTTATCGATACCATAGATCAATTGTAGCTCAGGATCCCGCAAAAGTCATCAACTGCTCTTTACTCCTGACACAAATGAGCTATTATTTACCTGCGTGCAATCCACACCTGGAAAATGAGAATATCACATTAGAATTCAGCCTATTACACTCATGAGCGATGGCCACACCAGACAATAAACCTTCACCTACCGGATGGATTCCCCTGTCGTACTCACTGAGCTTCATGTTCAGAAATCCAAGGCTTCTCTTCTGGAGCGCCATTCTGTTCTGTGTAACCATCTCTCTTACCTGCCTCGGCTATCTCATGACTGTTAGCTATGTTGACATGTATGCAAATGACTTCATTAGCACAGCTCCGGACACCGGCACCATCTGGGGGTGGGTAAAATACGTATTCTGGTTAATTGGAAAAGGGTTGATCCTGATCATTTCTCGAGTGGTCGCCTTTTATGTTTCCTTTCTCTTAGCTTACAGTCTCAGCTCACCCGGGTATGTTTTTCTGAGCACAGCGGCCGAAAAATTGCACCTCGGAGAATTGTTCAACCCTGACGATGCTTTTTCTATACAAGGAATTTTTATTGATCTCGTCGAAGGAATCAAAATTGGTCTGTACGGCATACTCGTCACCATAGCCGCTATCTTTGTCAATTTCATTCCTGTATTCGGTCAGATAGCTATTGTTTTACTCTACAGCTACTATTCTGCCCTAATGTTTATCGATTATCCCGCTTCCAGGAGGCGTTGGACCCTGGGCCAGAAGATCAACTGGGTGTCAAATCACAGTCGCGCCGCTCTCAGATTGGGCATTTTACCTGCACTTGTCAGTATGATCCCCTTCCTCAACATCTTCCTGATGGCCTTCCTTTTTCCTGTTATGACCATCCACACCACGCTCAACTTCTCGACGCTGGTCAATGATAATCTCCCTAAAAAAATTCTTTAAAGGAAACTGCAGTGAGTATAGAAATTGAACGAAAATTTTTACTGGCTAATAATGGCTGGCGCGGGCTGGGACAAGGACTCCGATACTGCCAGGGGTATCTCTGTTCAGGTGAAGGAAGGACCGTCCGTGTCAGGACAGTCGCTGATCGGGGATATATTACAATAAAAGGAGCTACGCATGGCATATCGCGAGCAGAATACGAATATCAAATCCCTCTGGAAGACGCTCAAGAGATGTTGGTGACACTCTGTTTCAAACCCCTTATTACAAAAATCAGATACAACATCCCTGTTGCCGGTTTTATCTGGGAAGTTGATGAATTTTTAGAAGAAAATAGTGGCCTTATTGTAGCTGAAATCGAACTGCAGAACCCTGAACAGCTTTTTTTAAAACCTGCCTGGCTGGGCAGAGAGGTGACGGATGATCCGCGATATCGCAATTCAAGTTTAGTTCAAAATCCGTATTCTCTCTGGAAAGAGGGGTGATCTACTCTCCGGTATAGCAGATGAAATGGGAAGAAAATCAAACAAGCCTTGCCATAACCGAATTGGCAACCTGACGTCCCCTGGCTGTCAGTCGCAAGTGTGAAGGAGTCCGCTCAATGAGGGAATTCCTTTTCAGCCAATCCAGTGACTCTCCATAATACTCATCAACACCTAAACCGTAGTGAGCATAAAGATCCTGACAGGATACGCCAGCAACCATCCTGAGGCCCATAACTACACTTTCCCTGAATGAGGCTTCGTTCTTTAAGCGTTCACTTTCGACAATCACCCCCTGCGAGTTTTCCATGAGTCGGCAATACACCAGGGGATCTGCCTCACGTCGTTCACGTTTGCCAGCAATGCAACTGACTGCACCGGCGCCGGCAGCGTAGTAATCTCCATTCAGCCAGTAATTGATATTATGGCGGCATTCTTTGCCAGGTACAGCAAAATTCGAGATTTCATACTGTTCCAAACCAAATCTCTGGCACAGATCTCGTGTCAGCACATCCATCTGTTCAATCACGTTTTCGTCCGGAGTCCGCAGTTTTCCTGCAGCTTCCCACTGTGAAAATACAGTGCCAGCCTCAACTGTTAACTGGTAACAGGAAAGATGCTGAGGATAATACGCCAAAATAGTCTCAAGACTTCTCTTCCAGGACTCACATGTTTGTTCGGGAACACCGTACATAAAATCAACGCTGATATTTTCAAAACCAGCTGATTGCGCTTGCTCAAAAGCCCTCAAGGCCTGCACACGATCATGACTTCGCCCTAATATTCTCAACTCCATATCTGATAACGACTGGATTCCAATTGAAATTCTATTCACTCCCATTCGGTGAAGATCATCCAAGTAGAGCTGATCCACAGTCCCGGGATTGGCTTCAACCGAAATTTCGACAGAAGCATCAAAATTGAAAAGCAATCTGCAACGTTCGAGAAGGTCTGAAATTTGAGACGACTTCAGAAAAGTGGGGGTTCCACCTCCAAAAAATACTGAGCGAAGCAGAGGTCTTTGTAATTTTTCGGAAATGAAGACGATTTCACTCTGTACTGCCTGAAGATAGCGATCATAATCGATCTCCAACCCTGCAAATGAAACAAAGGAGCAGTACGGGCATTTGCTCTGGCAAAAGGGTATGTGGATATAGAGAGCAGTCATATCCCGGTCATCGCAAAGATTCAAGAATCGAAGAACAATCCTGCTTCATGCTTGCGAATAGTCCGTGGTCAGCAAAACTGAAAATCCCATCTCCGATAATAATATGATCCAATAGTTGGATCTGCATCCACGAACAAATCAGATAGAGATTTCGAGTGAGGTGCAGGTCCTGCGGTGAAGGTTCAAGAGCACCAGAAGGGTGGTTGTGGGCAACAATCAAGGCAGCAGTGTGGTACTCCAGGGCTTTGACGATTAGCTCACGAGGATAGACCGTATTCACATTGAGCGATCCTTCGGAAATAATCTCTGAATCTATTATGGCATGTGAGGAATCAAGAAAGATGGCAATAAACACCTCCTTTTTCAATCCTCGCATAGCGTGCTGCAGATAATCCGTGACCTCTTCGGAAGAGTGCAGATAGCGTTTACCACGGAGGCGTTCACGCAGATATCGTCGGGCAACAGACTGCACAAAATGCAGCGCAAAACTATTCTTTGGGCCTACTCCATGTACTTTTTGTAAGGCCCGAACTGGGGCTTCCAACACAGCTGCCAGACTGCCGAAGGCGATTAAAAGCTGCCGGGCAGACTCCTTGCAATCAGAGCGGGGTGTACCAAAGGTAAGTAGCAGTTCCAAGACCTCAATATCGGTAAACCCATCAAGTCCCCTTTCCAGGAAGCGATCCCTTAGGCGGCTACGATGACCTTCACCTTTCTCCTGCCACTTCGCGTAATCCACTGTACTCACTTACCAAAAATTGCCCTGCGGAACAGATCATTGGCCATTGCTGGATTGGCTTTCCCTTTCATTTTTTGCATAAGCTGCCCAACAAAAAAACTCATGAGCTTCTCTTTCCCTCCGCGAATCTCCTCGACCTGCACAGGATTTTCAGCCAGAATTTGCTCAACTATCTTCAAAATCTCTTTTTCATCAGAAACCTGGCCTAGATTTTTTTCCTTGACGATTATCTCGGGATCTTTGCCAGATTGGAGCATATCTTGAAAAACTTTTTTAGCTATTTTGCCACTGATCACCCCTTTTTCGACAAGCAGGAGAAGTTTTCCAAGCTGAGCAGGAGAGGTTCGACAGCATCCAATGTTCTCTCCCTTGAGTTCTCGCACGAGCTCTGTCATTATCCAATTCGAAATTTTTTTAGCGTCTGCTCCACTCCTTACAGACTCTTCGAAAAAATCAGCTAGGGATTTATCGTCCGTCAAAAAGGCCGAATCATACTCAGGTAGACCATAATCCTGCCTGAATCGATCTTTTCTAGCATCTGGCAATTCAGGCAGGGTGGCCCGGATCTCTTCAATCCATTCCTCACTTATTTCAATTGGAATCAAGTCGGGACAGGGAAAATAGCGATAATCGTGGGCATCTTCCTTGCCCCGCATTGGTTCTGTCCTACACATATCGGCATCCCAGAGTAGCGTCTGTTGCACCACCTTGTGACCATCAAGGAGGAGATCCCGCTGCCTACGCACCTCATACTCGAGCGCGGCCTGGACATTTTTGAACGAGTTCATGTTTTTCAACTCCGTCCTTATCCCTAGCTCTTGCTGACCGACTCGGCGCAGTGAGATATTTGCATCACACCGAAAACTTCCTTCCTGCATATTACCATCACATATGTCGAGATAACGTAGAATGGCATGCAATTTTTTTAGATACGCATACGCTTCTTGGGGAGAGCGCATATCTGGCTCTGAAACGATTTCAAGAAGAGGAGTCCCGGTCCTGTTTAAATCAACATATGAAAATGGATCATTTTCTGCGTGAAGTAATTTTCCAGCATCCTCCTCCATATGCATCCGCGTGATTCCTATTTCTCTTGTTCTTCCATCAACCTCTATCTCAACTTTGCCGTGCTCAACAATTGGGAGGTCAAACTGCGAAGTCTGGTATCCTTTGGGCAGGTCAGGATAAAAATAATTTTTGCGGGCGAACTGGTTAAATCTATTAATGTTCGATCCCGTTGCCAGGCCCATTTTTATGGCAAAGTCGACAACTTTTTTGTTCAACACCGGCAAAGCTCCAGGCATTCCCAAACAGACCGGACAAGTATGCGTGTTCGGAGGTGAGCCAAAGGCAGTAGAGCAGCCACAGAATATTTTTGAGGCAGTCTTTAACTGGGCGTGAATTTCAAGCCCTATGACAGTTTCAAACTCCATGTTTCAACCAGATAGTCTAAAATTATTTCAAACAATCGGGTTAGCTTTCGCAACCCAGGATTGTATCCGCTGCAGTTCTTCTCGCCACTCCGAACCGATTCTGATCTCAAGAAAGAGACGGAAGAGACCGTTTACAGTCCGAATGAGTTCTTCAAAGAGATATATCCTTTCTAAAATCATCCCCTCAACTTCTTCTGGATTGGCTGATTCCTCTGTTTCTGTGCCATCCGTTTTTGGCAGTTTCACATTACGAAACTCCATCAGAGCCGCTGCTAAGGTGAAATTGTATTCCTGATCACTCTTGGTTATTTTAATCCTCGCCTGTTCCAGTTTTTTACCCATTTGCAGACCAGTACGAGCCTCCTGAAGTTCGGTTTGAAGCCCGGTGCAAATCAATTTTTCACTAGACTCCCCTTCACCATATTCGAGAAGCATATGTTTTTCGAAGGCAACAGCAATGTCACCGTAGCCAGGAATTTCGATACTGCCACCACGCTCCTCACTTTTCCACCATAACCATGTGAGAAATTCCTGCCCCACAAACCGTTTCTCGGCTATTAAATCTACAAGATCCAAATCATACCTCGATTTCAGTGATTGAATGAATAACTATTAAACAAATACGACCGGGGACATTGAAGCGAGGTTTCCGACCTGCTCTTCATTGAGCAACTGTTCCCCAATAATGTATGGAATCTGCTGCCGGATAAATAAGCCAAAGCTTTCTTTAAACAGGTCTTCCAATACTGCGTGAGCTTTTTTATTGGTTGTAAAAAATATGAGCGTGGAGTCAGAAAGATTCCAACACAAATCATATACTGCTGGAATTGGCACTGACTTTCTCAATAGTTCGGTATGAACTCTCTCCCGTATCTCGACTTTCAGGCTTCTGCCGATTTTAGGGATCTGTCGTTCTTTTTTTATTCGTTCCTCTTCTTTCTGAACCACTTTCTTCAGAATCGCAGGCGATACCTTTCGCTCATCCACTCGCAGAGAAAGTGTTACATAGTCGCCACAGATATGCGATGCATACTGGAATTTGGCATCAAACATATTGAGAACAGATACCCAGCCAATTGAATACTCATCAAACGTTTCATCAATATCTTTAAAAGAAAACGCAGCTACCCTATCAGCGATAAACTCGAGAGGAGATACTGGCAATTCGCCGACAACACCAAAACGAACAAAACTCGCAGAACCTTTCACAAATCCCATAATATGATATTTTCTCTTTATACTTAATGTATGACAATGCCTGTGCATTCAGGTTTCCACCTATAAGCATTGCGTATAATTGTAAAGATCGGAGAAAAACTTTCAGATATTCACAGGTGGGGCAAACAGTAATTACACTTGATATAGCATCCCTGTATAGAGGCCACAATATTTTTCATCAGAAAGCAGCCATTCGACACTACCATCCAGTCTATAAAACATCCCTTCTTTTAAGGTGTATGACGATT
>JAIFKM010000041.1 GCA_020049575.1 Desulfobulbaceae bacterium | reverse complement strand
GGAGTCGCTGCGGCGGGTCATCGATCACTTCCCGGGTTCGGTGCTTGAATTCGTCGGCAGGGCGGTCAAGGACATTTTGGCCGACACCCATCCTCAAGGATTGCTGGCCTATATCACCAGGGAAAAGCGGCAGTCGTCTCTTGGCCTGTATCTCACCTTTTTTGATGCCCTGCGGGAAAAGCTCTTTCCTGAAATACTTATTGCCTGGAACCAATTTATTATCGATGGCAACTGGCAGCATATAGAAGAGGCCCGAAAGGCCTGCTGGCTGAGAAATCAGCGATTCGCTCAAAAGATTGAAGAAATTGCCGACATGATTGGCAGGGAGAACGACACAACAATCCTTAGCTATTTCAACCACCAGGTTTTGAAGCCTCTTGGGCTTGATACGGTAGAGCTTGAGTAGATCCACTCCCAGAGAGTGACTCCCCCTCTTTCCCCAAGCCCGCGGTTCAGTCCATCTGCCAACAAGGAGAAAATGCATGTTTGAATCTGCCGAATTGGGACACATGATCAAAAAATCTGTGTACGAGAAGGAAGTTCCGTCTCTGCGTGAGGCCCTGCTCAATGCGCAGATCGACTTGGCGGAATCGGCCCGGTTTCCTGTGATTATCCTGATTGGCGGATTGGACGGCGCGGGACGTGGAGCAACCGTCAACCTGCTCAACGAGTGGATGGATCCGCGTCACATCCAGACCCACGGTATGGGCGAGCCTTCCGACGAAGAACTCGACCGACCGATGATGTGGCGTTTCTGGCGGGCCCTGCCGCCCAAGGGAAAGATCGGGGTTTTTCTCGGTTCCTGGTACACTTGGCCCATCCTCAACCGGGTGAGTGGGCTCACCAAGACAGCCGATCTCGAACAAAGCATGGAGCGGGCCAAACGGCTGGAAAAAATGCTGGTGGACGAAGGTGCCTTGGTGATCAAATTCTGGCTGCATCTGTCCAAGAAAAAACAGAAGAAGCGACTCAAAACCCTGGAGAAAAATCCCCTGACCCGTTGGCAGGTTACCGACCGTGACTGGAAACGCTTCAAAGACTACGACAAGTTTCAGGAGGTCCATGAAAACGTCATCCGGCACACCAGCACAGCCGAGTCCCCCTGGCTGATTGTCGAAGGCGAAGACGCGAATTACCGCAACCTGACCGTGGGCAAGGTTATCCTCAAGGCCATCCAGGATCGGCTGGAACTTGAAAAAACACCGCCGTCCAAGGTTCTGGCACCACCCCTGCTGCCCCCCATCGACAACCTGCACCTGCTGAAAACCCTGGACATGACCCAGGCTCTCGACAAAGACAGCTTCAAGATCAAACTGGAAAAATACCAGGGCAGGCTGAATGCCCTGACCCGCCATCCTAAATTCAAATACATGTCGGTGATTGCAGTCTTCGAGGGCAACGACGCCGCCGGCAAGGGAGGCAGCATCCGCCGGATTACCCGCGCCCTTGATGCCCGCTATTACCAAGTCAACCCCATTGCCGCCCCCACCGAGGAAGAGCGCGCCCAGCCTTATCTCTGGCGATTCTGGCGACATCTGCCGCGCAAGGGCCGGGTCACGATCTTTGACCGTTCCTGGTACGGCCGGGTGCTGGTGGAACGCGTCGAAGGATACTGCGCCGAGGCCGATTGGATGCGGGCATACAGCGAAATAAACGACTTCGAGGCGCAGATGGTCAGGCACCATCTGCTGGTCGTAAAATTCTGGCTGACCATTACCAAGGACGAGCAACTGCGCAGATTTGAGGATAGGCAGAAAACAGGATTCAAGAGATTCAAGATTACCGAAGAAGACTGGCGCAACCGGGAAAAATGGGAACTTTACGAGCAGGCGGTGTGCGACATGGTGGATCGAACCAGCACCATGCTTGCCCCGTGGACACTGGTGGAGGCAAACGACAAGAACTTTGCTCGCATCAAGGTGCTCAAAACCCTGTGTCAAATGATTGAGATGAAGCTGGAGGAATTGGAGCGAGAAGGTGTCGACTATCTGGATAAACCAAAGCGACATCGCTGAAACAACATTCCGGGAGCCACAGATATTCTACCGGAATTATACTTGAATTGACGAAGAAGAGAGCAAATTCAGGGTATCTTTTTCCCAGAAAATCCGCCCCTATTTTGTCCGGCGAAGGATATCATTCACCTCACCTCGGGCCAGCGGCGGGTCGGTGGTGAGGATGATCTGGTCACCAGGATTGGCCCGGCTGATCGGCTCGAAGCGCTCGTTATGCATGGCGCTTATCCGAAACGGCAGCAGCTCCATCCTGCGCCCCATGTGTTCCGCCATCTCTCCCGAGGTCAGGGTGTTGCGCACTTCAACCAGGGGTCGGTCCCCAGCCCGGCGGATTACCGCGATCGGCTCGCAGATCTGAGTAGCCCGCGGCGTCTCGTAGAGCATCTCGCTGGGACCCGGCCGTTGCCGGAGAAAATTCTCGGTCGTGCCGCGGGTGCCGGTCTTCAGCAACTCATCCATCAGGGCATCGGGAAGCCTGATCTCATCGGGTCGCAGCCAGGCTTCTGCAGGCAATTCCCTGAGATAGTCGAGCGCCGCCCGATACACCCGCACTACCCCACCAACATAGAAAATCGACTTCATCCTCCCCTCGATCTTCAGTGAATCAACCCCGGCCACCACAAGTTCCGGCAGCGATTCGAGCAGACAGAGATCTTTTGAGTTGAAGATATAGGTGCCGCGTTCATCCTCTTCCACCGGATAGTACTGGCCCGGCCGTTTTTCCTCAACCAGGGCGTAACTGTAGCGACAGGGATGGGCGCAGTTGCCCTGGTTGGCATCTCGATCAGTCATGTAATTTGACAGCATGCAGCGCCCCGAATAGGAGATGCACAGCGCACCGTGCACAAAGACCTCCAGTTCTCCACGAATCTCCCGGCGGATCTCGCCGATTTCCCTGAGCGACATCTCCCGCGCCAGATTGAGCCGGACTACTCCCTGATTGAGCCAGAATGCCGCAGCCAGTCGATTGGTGACATTGGCCTGGGTCGAGAGATGGATCGGCAGTTCAGGCACCACAGTCCGCGCCCGCAGAAGGATACCGGGATCCGAGATGATCAGGGCATCGACACCTATCTCCCGCAGTTCCGCGAGATAGGCATCAAGCCCCAGCAGATCGGCATTATGGGCAAGAATATTGACCGTCACATACACCCTCACCCCGTGGGTATGGGCATAAAGCACACCATCCCGCATAGCTTCAGCACCGAAGTTGCCGGCCTTGGCCCGCAGGCTGAACTGCTTGCCGCCAAGATAGACGGCGTCAGCCCCGTAATGCACGGCGGTCACCAGTTTCTCAAAATTTCCGGCGGGCGCCAGCAACTCCGGTATGACCGGAACCAGGCCTTTGCCGCTTTCTTTTTCATTCATCGTGAGGTATGGTATCGTGTTATTTTTCTGACTTAGGATCAGTCATTTTCCCTTTTTTTTTAGAACACCCCAACCTGGGTTTGCAAGATATTCGGTGACCAGAAAACGTATCGGCATAGCCATAAGCGGCGGAGTGGATTCGATGGCCTGCGCCATAATGCTGCAGAAAGAGTATGCTGTCCAGGGCTTTTTCATGCGTCTCGCTCAACCCGATTTCGAGGGGCAGCTCAACCGGGTGCAAAAAATCACCGACCGGCTCGAAATCGAGCTGACTGTCGTTGACCTGCAGGACCAGTTCAACGACCGAATTCTTGGCTATTTCTCCGCCAGTTATGCCGCCGGCCTCACTCCCAATCCATGTGTGGTCTGCAACAACGAGATAAAATTCGGACTCTTTCTGCAGGCGGTTCTTGCGGCAGGCATGGACGGCATGGCGACCGGCCACTATGCCAGACTCAGGATGCACAACGGTCGCATCCATCTCTGCAAGGGTCTTGATCCCCTGAAAGACCAGAGCTATTTTCTCTCCCGACTGGATCAGCAGCAACTCAGCCGCCTGATCTTTCCGCTGGGCGAGAAATCCAAACAGGAAATCTATCGTTTTGTCGAGGAACACGGGTTCAAAGATTTCAGCGGCGTTGAAAGCCAGGATGTGTGTTTCCTTACCGATGAAAGCGTCGGCGATTTTCTCAATAAAAAATTCCCCGACATGCAGCCTGACGGCCCGATCGCTACCCGCGACGGCCAGGAAATCGGCCGGCACACCGGGCTTTTTCGCTACACCATCGGCCAGCGTCGTGGCCTCGGCATCCCGGACAGCACGCCGTGGTATGTAGTGCATCTCGATCCTGAAAGCAACAGCGTGATTGTCGGCAAGGAAGATGAACTCTTACAGCCGACCGTTACGCTCAAGGATCTGCACTGGCTGGCCGGCATACCGCCAAAAGATGGCGACCGCTATGAGGTCCGGCTCCGCTCAACCCATAGAGGGGCAGCGGCCCGAATCTTTTTTGCCCACGAGGATCAGGCTGTCCTGCATTTCGACGAACCGCAGCGAGCCGTCACCCCAGGACAGTTTGCCGTATTCTACCGGGAAGACGAGGTTATCGGCTCCGGGATAATTTTCTGATCGCCGCCCATAATGAAAAATTTTCTCATCACAACCCTCGGCTGCAAGGTCAACCAGTTCGAATCAGCTTCATTCCAGAATGGCTTGGAACAAGCGGGCTGCATCCCAGTTGGGAAGGACGAGCCTGCGGACACGGTTATCATCAACACCTGCGCAGTCACTGCCAAAGCAGGCGCCCAGTCCCGCCAGGCAATCCGCCACTGTCTACGCGTGCAGCCGAATGCCAGGCTGATCATAACCGGCTGTTACGCCGAGTCCGCCGCGAACCAGATCCTCGATATGCCGGAACTGGTTGGTCGCTCCTTTTCGGTTATCGGCAACAGCGAAAAAGAGCAGGTTGTCATGACAGCACTGCAGGATGGTGAGATTTCCGAGAATATGCTTGGCGACATCAAGGCCGCCACCGAGATCTGTCGTCTGCCGGTCGGCCGCTTCGCCGACCGGACCAGGGCCTTTCTCCGGGTCCAGGACGGCTGCGACAGCTACTGCAGCTACTGCATCGTGCCCTACACCCGTGGCCCCAGTCGCAGCCTGCCCCTCGACGAGGTAGTGCGCCAGGCAGTGCTCTTTGCCGAGGCGGGCCACAGGGAGATCGTCATCACCGGCATCCATCTCGGTCTCTATGGCCGCGACCTGGTGGCAGGCACGGATATAACCGGCCTGCTCGACCGTCTCTCAACCGCCCTGCCTTCCATGCGCTACCGCATCTCGTCGCTGGAATCACAGGAGATCAGCGAACGACTGCTGCAGCTGATCGCCAGCCGTGACAACCTGCTGCCCCATCTCCATATCCCGCTGCAGTCAGGTGATGACGAAATTCTCAGCCGGATGAACCGCCGCTATACCACCGCCCAATACGCCGACACTATCGCCCTCTGTCGGCGTTATCTCCCCGAGGCTGCCATCGGCATCGATATCCTGGTCGGCTTTCCCGGCGAGACCGAGGCCCATTTTCAGCGAACCAGGGACTTTATTGCCGCCCTTGACTGCACCTATCTGCATGTCTTCCCCTATTCCGATCGCCAGGGCACCGAAGCCGCCACTTTCCGGGGCAAGGTGGCAAAAGAAAACAAAAGCCGGCGGGCCGCCGAACTGCTGGCCCTGGGCCAGGAGAAGAAGATCGCTTTTTACAAGCGGCAGCTGCACCAGATATTGCCGGTGCTGGTCGAGAGCCAGCGCACGGCTGATGACCGGCTGAAAGGCTTTACGGACAACTATGTCCCGGTCGAATTCGCGGGACCTGATGCGCTGATGGACAGCATCGTCATGGTTGAACTACGGGAGCAGAAGAACACGGTCATCCTGGGGGAGGTTGCAGAGGCACGATGAAAGTTGAAATAATTGCTATCGGCGATGAACTGACATCAGGCAGAATCCTCAACACCACCAGCAGCTTCGCCGCCCGGCAGCTCTATGAAGCCGGTTATGAAATCTATGCCATGCACACTATCGGCGACACCCCGACCCTGATCGGCGATGCCTTGAAAAAGGCCATCAGTCAGGTCGATGCGGTAATCGTTACCGGCGGTCTGGGTTCGACCGACGATGACCTGACCAATGAAGCGGTATCGATGGCCCTCAATCGCCCCACTCTGCCAAATCTCGAGATCCTCTCAACCGTGCGGACGCACCTCGATGAAATCACCTCAACCCCGGTAGGCCAGCTGGAAAAACTGGCATGGCTGCCGGAAGGCGCCGAAGCCCTGAGCCCGAAATCACGGATGGCCGGTTACCAGCTGATCCACGACAGCAAGCCGATCTTCTTTTTGCCCGGTATTCCCAGTCAGATGAAGCAACTGCTGAGCGAACACGTCCTGCCCCGTCTCGCCACTTGGCACAAGGACCACTATCTCACCACCTACCAGCGAGTCTTCAAAATCTTCAACCTGCCGGAGGTCGAAGTCAATCGCCGCATAAGCACCCTGGACCTCAGCCGGGCCGCGCTTATCGGCTACTATCCGGTTTTTCCCGAGGTTCACCTGAGCCTGATCATCCGTGACAAACAAAACAGGAGCGCGGAAAAACTCTTTAAATCTTCCTGTAAAGCCATTAATACTGTGCTGGGCGATGCCATCTACGGCTATGACCGGGACTGCATGGAATCGGTCGCCGGCGCCCTGCTGCTGCGTGCCAACTGGCAGCTTGCCGTAGCGGAATCCTGCAGCGGCGGACTGATCTCCCAGAAACTGACCAGCATCCCCGGAAGCTCCGCCTATTTCCTCGGAGGAGTTGTCTCCTATGCCAATGATCTGAAAATTAAATTTCTCGGCGTCCCGGAGAATCTGCTGCGGGAAAAGGGAGCAGTAAGCCGCGAGGTTGCCGAGGCCATGGCAACCGGGATCAAAACCCGGACAGGGGCAGACATCGGCCTGTCGGTAACAGGCATCGCCGGCCCAACCGGAGGATCACCTGAAAAACCGGTGGGCACTGTGTATATCGGCATCGCCACCCTGGAGGGCACCTGGGCCACCCGTTTCCAGTTTGCCGGCGACCGGCAGCAGATCAGGGAGATGACAGCCCTGAGCGGACTGGACCTGATCCGCAAATACCTGCTGCAGACAACAGACAGCAAAGAGTAAGATACCAGAAGTACACTGCGACTTTTCTTAATCGAACATCTCTTGGTCGACCGGCCCGGAAGATCTTCTCATTCCAACTTTTTTTTCGAGGAACAACAAATGGCAGCAACCAATCATAAGGAACTGGCGACCCCGACCGGCAAAGACAAGTCAACCAGCGTCGACAATGCAATCAATCAGATCCAGCGGCAGTTCGGCAAAGGCTCGATCATGCGTCTTGGTGCCCATGAAACCGAGGCGATCCCGGTCATCCCCTGCGGCGCTCTCAGCCTTGACATCGCCCTCGGGGTCGGTGGATTTCCAAAGGGCAGGATCACTGAAATTTACGGGCCTGAATCCTCGGGTAAAACTACCCTGGCCCTGCACGTCGTTGCCGAAGCCCAGAAACGCGGCGGCGCAGCGGCCTTTATCGATGCCGAGCATGCCCTGGACACCGCCTACGCTCAGAGACTCGGGGTCGATATCGACAACCTGCTCGTCTCGCAGCCCGATTTCGGCGAGCAGGCCCTGGAAATCGCCGAGATCCTCATCCGTTCTGGCGGCATTGATGTCATCGTTATCGACTCGGTCGCTGCCCTGGTGCCTCGGGCCGAAATCGACGGTAATGTCGGCGACTCCCACGTCGGACTGCAGGCCAGGCTGATGTCCCAGGCCATGCGCAAGTTTACCGGTGTGCTCAACCGCAGCAATACCATCCTCATCTTCATCAACCAGATCCGCATGAAGATCGGCGTGATGTTCGGTAACCCCGAGACCACCACCGGCGGTAATGCGTTGAAATTCTATTCTTCCCTGCGTCTGGACATCCGCAAGATTTCTACGATCAAGCAGGGAGACGAGTCCATCGGCAACCGGACCAAGGTCAAGGTGGTGAAAAACAAAGTCGCGCCCCCCTTCAAGTCCGCCGAATTCGACATAATCTACGGTGAAGGTATCTCAAAGACTGGCGATATCCTCGATCTCGCCACCGAGCATGAGATCGTCGACAAGAGCGGCGCCTGGTATTCTTATAAAGACGAACGCATTGGCCAGGGCCGGGAGAACGCCAAGCGTTTCTTGAACGAACACCCTGAAATGTGCACGGAAATTGAGAACAAAGTGCGCTTGGCCTATGGCATGGCGCCAGTCGAAATGCCCAAAGCATCCGAGACAAAGGAAACCACTACAGACACCAAAGAGCCGGCAAAAAAAGAGTAATAGAACTGGCGATGCTGGTTGTTTCCTTCGCCGCCCATTTATTCAACCACATGCAGAACGTGTAACATGCCCCCAAAGAAGAACAAAACGCAATATGATGTTATCATTGTCGGAGGTGGCCCAGCCGGCCTCTTCGCCGCCTATTATCTTGGAGAACATGCCAAGCTCGATGTCCTGCTGATTGAAAAGGGAAAATCGCCGCTCAAGCGAAAATGTCCGATCAAAGACTCAGGCTGCATCAAGTGCCGACCCTGCAATATCCTCTGCGGTATCGGCGGAGCGGGACTGTTTTCCGACGGCAAGCTCAATTTCATCCATAAACTGGGAAAAACTGATCTTACCCAGTTTATGGAAGTTTCAGATGCGGTCAAACTGATCGATGAGACCGAGGTAATCTTCAATCGTTTCGGCATGGATGGCAAGGTCTTTCCGACTGATATGGAGAAGGCCCAGGATATTCGCAAACAGGCTCGCAAACAGGGCATCGACCTGCTCCTGATCAAGCAGAAACACCTCGGCAGCGACAACCTGCCTAACCACATCGCCGGCATGGCCGACTATGTCGAGGCGCAGGGGGTGACCTTCCATCATTCGGAAGAAGTGAAGGAACTCATTGTCGATAAAGGCGAGGTTGCCGGAGTTATCACCAATCGGGGGACCTACGAAGCCAGGCATGTTATCCTTGCGCCAGGCCGGGTGGGGGCGGAATGGGTCGGCAGTGTGGCAAGAACCCACGGCATCGTCCTCTCCCAGCGCGGCATCGAGGTGGGGGTACGCGTCGAGGTGCACAATGAAATCATGCAGGATCTCTGTTCCGTTATCTACGATCCGACATTTTTCATCCGAACAACCAAATACGACGACCAGACCCGGACCTTCTGCACTAATCTCGGCGGTTATGTTGCCTTGGAGAATTATCAGAATTTCGTCTGTGTCAATGGTCACGCATATATGGACAAAAAATCGGAGAACACCAACTTCGCTTTTCTCTCGAAAGTGGTGCTCACCGATCCGGTCGAGGACAATCAGGCATACGGAGAATCCATCGGCAAACTCGCCACTCTGATCGGCGGCGGGAAACCCATCCTGCAACGCTATGGCGATCTGACCCGCGGTCGGCGCTCGACCTGGAATCGGGTTCACAACAGCTACATAGAACCAACCCTGAAAAATGTCACCTGCGGTGATATCGCCATGGCCCTGCCAGAGCGCATACTCACCAATCTTGTCGATGGCCTGGAACAACTCAATAATGTCATTCCCGGTGTGGCCAACGACGAAACCCTGCTCTATGCCCCGGAAATCAAATTTTTCGCCACCCAGGTAGAGACAGACAACAACCTTGAGACCGCCATCAAAGGCTTGTTTGTTGCAGGTGACGGACCGGGAGTGGCCGGCAATATAGTCTCCGCAACCGCCACAGCCCTGATCCCGGCCAAGGAAATTATCCGACGGACTGGTGGTAAGAGTGAAATTTCTCCATTGTGAGCACGATCTCTTTGTTGACCAAAAATCTCGAGTTTTCTCTGAAATGACACTTTTCTCCTGATACTCTGAGGAGATGCGCACTACATTTTTTTTTACTTATCCTGTTGACAGCAGTAATACATCGGGTATAATTCAGCCAATACAGTAATGATTATCATTTCTTTTAAACTTCAAACTTGGGGGAATGAACTATGCAAAAATGGGAATGTCCGTGCGGTTACATCTATGATCCTGCGCAAGGCGATTATGAACACGGTGTAGATCCTGGCACTGCCTGGGAAAATCTCCCGGACGACTGGGTATGCCCTTTGTGTGGAGCAGAGAAAGAAGCCTTCTGGAAGGCTGATTGATACAAGTACGTTGCCCCGCCTGCCGCTGATTTGCACATATCAAAGGTAGGCGGTTTTTTCTTGGCTGCATGTTTAGCCAATCCTAATTATATTCTAACAACCAAACTTACAGCGATGGAGAATAGCCATGACCCTTCTTGTGACACAACCAGCGCCTGATTTCACAGCGACAGCAGTTCTTCCGAACAACACATTCAAAGAGGATTTCAAGCTCTCCGATTATCGAGGCAAATATGTTCTGCTGTTTTTTTATCCACTCGACTTCACCTTTGTCTGCCCTTCTGAAATTCTGGCATTTAATAAGGCTGTAGGTCAGTTCGAGGACAACAACTGCCAATTGATCGGTGTTTCCATTGATTCCCATTTTTCTCACCTGGCGTGGAAGAATACCCCGGTGAACGAGGGGGGAATCGGTAATATCAACTACCCGCTGGTCTCAGACCTCAACAAATCAATATCCCGTGATTACGATGTGCTGCTTGATGCAGGAATCGCCCTGCGGGGACTTTTCCTCATCGACAAAGAAGGCATTATCAGACATCAGGTTGTCAATGACCTGCCTCTTGGTCGAAATGTCAACGAGGCCCTGCGTATTCTGCACGCACTGCAGTTTACTGAAAAGCACGGGGAGGTATGTCCCGCCAACTGGAACAAGGGAGAAGAGGCTATGAAGCCGACAGCGGAGGGAGTGGCAGCCTATCTTACGGCGCACGCCAAAGATTGACAGAGTCTTATGAGAGGAAGAGGAAAATCCATCTTCCTCTCGTAAGGTATTAACTCGCTATAACCAACGAATACAATTCATCGTTGTAGCCGATATAAAGAACATCTCCACGGCGCAGGACTGGAGCCCGCAAGTTACCAGTTCGGCCGGTGACCTTGGCCAGAATTTCGTCCCTGTCGTTCTCGCCTGGCACGAATTCCTCCACTTTCTTCCCGTTTGCCACGAGTACCTTTTTTGCCTGTGAGATCAGCTTCCAGACCTCTTCAGCCTGCAGGGTCTGCTTTTTGGCATCTGCCTCCTCTTTAATCTCGATCCCGCTGGAAGAGAAGACCGCCCGGGCCTTCTGGCAGGAAACTCAGCCTTTGCGCATATACGCCCAATCGATTGTCATAGCTTTTCCTCCCCATACAATTGAAAAAGGCCACAGTCACCTGCGGCCTTCTGAAAATCAACTCTTCTTGCGGCTTATTCAGCCGCTGGCGGAGTGAAGACTCTCTTGGCCATTTCCATATCCATGGCAAACATACCGGCAGAGTCCTTGCCAACAAGCTTCAGCTTATTCAACACATCGCTGACGCTGGCCTCTTCCTCGACCTGTTCGGTAACATACCACTGCAGAAAAATATTCGAGGCATGATCCCGCTCATCCAGAGCACAGTTGACCAGGTCGTTGATCAATTTGGTAACATGCTCCTCATGCTGGGCAACCTGCTCAAGCACAGCCAATGGAGAATCCCATTTATTCTGAGGTTTTTCAATGGCTGCCAGGACTATTTTGCCGCCCCGTTCGTTGACGTAGTCAAACATTTTCATAGCGTGAAAGAGTTCTTCCTGAGCCTGGACTCTCATCCAGTTGGCGAACCCGGAGAGGCTTTTATTGCTAAACCAGGCCGACATCGACAAATACAAGTAGGACGAAAACAGTTCGGCGTTGATCTGGCCATTCAGTGCATCATTGAGTTTTTTACTTATCATCGCGACAGCTCCTTTTTTGTGGGTGCGTGGGTTCTACCTGCAATTGTCCTGCATGCAGATCGGCTGACTATTTTTTCTTTTTCTTCTTATCTTTTTTACCGGCATCAACGGAATCGCTGAGAGGGCAGCCCTTGCAGCATTTGCCT
This sequence comes from Desulfobulbaceae bacterium, assembly GCA_020049575.1. Taxonomy (GTDB): domain Bacteria; phylum Desulfobacterota; class Desulfobulbia; order Desulfobulbales; family Desulfocapsaceae; genus Desulfoprunum. The sequence goes on along the minus strand of JAIFKM010000041.1, from coordinate 1,775 downwards.
TTCTTTTCAAACTTGTGGCAGCATTTTTTATCGTCTTTTTTTCCCATGAGAGTTCCTTTTGCTTGAGAGTGATTGGTACTACTCCAGTGAGCTGAAAGTAATAATAAGTATCACATAGAAATATGCCACCCTATCGCACGAATGAGTCAAAAATCGCAAGGTCACTCATGACCGAAGCACGGGTAGCCTATTCCATATTGAATTCGGTGAAATCAAACCAGAAACCGTTATCACTCAGATAATCGATTTCCGCCTGAACCATGGCAACATGTCCGTCTTCGATTTCCAGAAATCGCTGAAACATCTCTCTGGCAGGACCCTCCACCTGCCCAATGAGGCGACGATAGTAGTCGGAAGTTTCCTTCTCAAGATTCAGGGCCACATCGAGGACCTGCCGCTCGTCATCGAGAATGTCTTGAGGTTCTAGCTGTTCTACCGTTTTCAGGGCCTTTTTCAGTTCATCTCCGATAGGCAGCGCCGAAGTCAGTGAAAACATGCCAACAGTACCATCCCTGCGCCATTGGCCCAGGCGGGCCAGTAGATAGTCGACATGCCCCTGTTCCTCACTGGCAAGCAGTTCAAAAACCCGCCGCCCGGCACTATTTCTAATTTTGTCTGCTGAATTCAGATAATGGTCACGGACTCGGGTTTCGTATTCAATCGCCGTCAATATTGCTTCATCTAATCGCATTATTCACCTCATTCACTGCCCCCAGGCATACGACAGATACACTCTTGAGCTGCCGACAAGCAGTATGTTGAAGAAAAAAATTACATTGAACAGGATGAACAGCATCCTGTAGCTGGGCTGCTCAAGGACCAGAAGTTGAGCAGAAAAAACGATGACCAGAAAAAAAGAAGCCATGACCACAAGACCTTGTATCAAAGGGCTGGATCCATGAGAATAGAAGCTGATCATGATCATGGCCACACCCAGGGCCGTAACCCATGACACAAGCAGTCTTTTCATCCTCTTTTCTGAGAATGTATTGAGCATGCTGGGAAAATCATGGCTGCTGTAATCCTGTTGATAGCGCAGCATAACCAGCCAAAAGTGTGGGATCTGCCAAAGCACAAACAGCAGAAAAAGCATGCCAGCCGTGGCGGTAAGAAACTCTCCGCCGCCTGCCAGCCAACCGATGATCGGGGGCAAAGCGCCGCATACAGCACCGGGGAAAATTGCAAAAACCGTTCTCCGCTTAAGTACGGTATAGACACCATTATAGAGCAGGAGAGCGACAATTCCGAGGACAACCGGCCACAACGAAGCAAGCGTGGACAAAAAAATCAACCCTGCAGCGATCAGCACAGCCGATTGAACGGCAGCCTGCCTGCCACTCAGTTCACCCTGCGGCAACGGCCGGTTTCTGGTTCTGACCATCTGGCCGTCAAGGCGCCACTCCTGCAGGCTGTTGAGTGTTGCCCCGCCGCTGGCAAGTGAGAAAATCCCGGCGACAACCAGTATGGCCTCCCTGGAAAATTCCGGTTCGGCAAGCAGATAACCCAAAAGGGACGAAAAGCTGAGAGGCAGGCAGAGACCAACCTTGGCCAGGCGCAGGCGCGATGATATGCCATCCTGTATTCGGCAAAAATGATTACCCACCCTACTCGACCGAGCACATACAGTATTCATGGCGGAGCATTGCAATCAATTTTATCGTTTTCCAGAGGCAGTTCCACAGGCAGTGCGATATCTCCATGGCAGCAACCTGCATTATTCATCCTCTTTATCCAGCCATTCAAGGTAGTCCTGCTCAGGGACAATACGCAGCTTT
>JAIFKM010000073.1 GCA_020049575.1 Desulfobulbaceae bacterium | reverse complement strand
GTTATCAACCCCGGCCGCGGCAATCTCCTCCTGGAAGGCCTTCATCACCATCTCACCACCGGCTGCGATGCCACCGGTGCCCATGCACACATTGACAATAATTTCGCTCTTCACGGTTTTAGTCCTTGTAGGTTTTTACGTTCTTGGAGATTTTCTCCGGGTTCATTTTGCCGTAGACTTTATTATTGACCAGGACAACAGGGGCGATACTGCAGGCCCCGACGCAGTTGACAGTTTCCAGAGTGAACTGCATGTCTTTGGTGGTGGCGACATCTTCCGAGAGCTTCAGATCATCGCGGAGTCGCGAGATAATCCGTGATGCTCCCTTAACGTGACAGACGGTACCCTGGCAGATGGTGATGATATTCTTGCCGCGGGGAGTCAGATGAAACTGGGAATAAAAGGTGATGACACCATAGAATTTAGAGGCGGGGATATTGGTCCGGGCAGAAAACCAATGCACTGACTCCTCCTGAACGTAGCCGAATTCATTTTGGATCTCCTGAAGGACGGTGATGATATTGTCTCCATGGGCCACCGTCTTCTGGTATATGCCCTCCAGCACTTCTTCCATCTGATGTTCCATAGCTGCATTCCCCGTCAAAAGTGTTCGATAAGTCGAGACGACTCATCAGAGCCCTCTCGTTCCTCAAGGCCTTAGTCCTGCATCTTGTTCTGCAACTCAGTATAGAAAGTGGTCTCCGCCACGCATAATCCAACAAACTCTAGCTCTTTCCGTCTGAAAGGTCGAGAAAGAAAAGTAGGGGGAAAAAATAAAAGAGATCTGTCGAGAAGAAGCCTTCTTTTGTATTGTATTACCCATCTTGTCTTTGTAGATTAGATTAATCTTGACAATGCATTTCACAACCGTCAGTCACTTTTCACAGAAGATGATCTCAAACAGGAGGCATGTAAGATGAAAATCACGCTCGACAAAAACCTCGTAGAGTTCTCGCCAGATAATGACCAGGAAGTGAAAGAGTTGAATGCCCTGTGGAGGGTCATAGTCGACTGCGTCAAATTCAACAAGAAACTGGTGCCCGTCGGTGAATACATTCCCGGCGAATCAAAGCTCGCCCGTTTTGCTATCGAAGAATAGATACAGTTCCTCCGACAGCGGAAACGCTGGAGACGGGGGGAGGTGGCTAACGGTTTTCCACTATCCGGGATGGCAACGGGGTAATGCCTGGATTCATTCTGTTCCCTGAATTGTGATGCCCGCAGATCTATTGTGGGCATCGCTTCTCGCTATCCCTTTTCTCCCGGCAACCGGAATTCACCGCAGGTCACTCGGTTTAAATTTCCACGCCGGGAGCATACGGCTTTGGAAGAATAGTTGTTTCAGCGACTTCGACTATCATCCATTCAATATGACTGAGGGGAGAGAGCTTGAATTATGATCTTTAATATTCTGCTTGGTATATCTGTCTCTATCTGTCTCATAGGTCTCCTTCTACGGTGCAGCGCCTGGTTTTCGCAGGGCATCCGCCCCCAAACACAGCAATTCAGTTTTCCCGAGAGGCTTTCCGCCGCACTTCAGGGTGTTTTCTCCGTGCTGTTCAGCGCCAGATTGCTCGATGTTGTCAAATCGTTCTTTCTCGATCTTCTTCTGCAGCAGCGGATACTCGTCAAAAGCTGGCAGCGCTGGATTGCCCATGCCCTGATCTTTAGCGGTTTTCTTCTCTTATTTTTTCTGCATGCCCTCGATTCAGTAGTGACCGAAAACCTGTTCAGCGGATATTACTCGACCCTGAACCCATATCTCTTTCTACGCAATTTCTTCGGGATCATGGTCCTGGCCGGGGTCGCCATCGCCGTCTACCGCCGCCTCTCTCTCAAGCCTCAACGACTGAGGACCTACGCCAGCGACTGGGCAGCCCTGATTTTCGTGGCGGCCATTATCCTCTCGGGTTTTCTGCTTGAAGGAACCAAGATTTCTTCCCAATCAACCTTCATGCGGATGGTTGAGGAGTACGGCGATGTTTCCGACGAGCAGGAGCAAAAAGCCCTCGAGGCCTACTGGATACAGAAGAACGGTCTCGTCATTGCCCATGACAAGGCCGCCATTACTGACGAACTGATCTCCCAGGGCGAAGAGGTCAGCAGCAGAAGCTGTGTCGAATGCCATGCCGGCAATTCTTCCGCTTTTGCCAGTTTTGCCGTGGCCAAGATCGCAGGACCTATTGCGGCCGCGGTGGGCGATGCCGGAGTTGTGAATGCCCTCTGGTATCTCCACATCCTGCTCTGTCTATCCTTTCTCGCCTGGCTACCATTTTCCAAGATGTTTCATATACTTGCTGCCCCGGTCAGCCTCATCATCAACAGGGTGATGGGCACAGAGAACGGCAGTCCGGCCAATGTCCTGACCCGGCAGATGATCGGACTTTCAGCCTGCACCCACTGTGGCTCCTGCAGTCTCGAATGCTCCTCGAACATGTTTTTTGAATCTTTCCAGAACGAATTCATCCTGCCATCCGAGAAGGTCCAGTTTCTCAGGAACATCGCAGCCGGCAAAGGCCTCGACGCCAAGACACTGAAAACCCTCCAGCAAGGTCTTTACGTCTGCACCAGCTGCGACCGCTGCACGGCCATCTGCCCATCCGGCATCAACCTCAAGGAGCTCTTTATCAGTTCGCGCTACAACCTGCTCGACAGGGGCATCCCCGAAACCACCCTGCTCAGTCATTTTTCATTCCCGCTGGCCTTGGCCCAGAGTTACGCAAGCGATCACCTCAAGGCCCTGAAAAATGTTGAGCAGCTCTTTAAAAAAAGCTTCAAGACCCTTTCCGATATGGTTTTGCCCCTTTCCCTCAGCACACCGAGAGATTTCGGTAATGCCTCATTCAAGAGCTGCTATTCCTGCCAGCGCTGCACCAACATCTGCCCGGTTGTCCGCAGCTATGACAATCCCGGCGAAGCCCTTGGCCTTCTGCCCCATCAGATCATGTTCAGCCTCGGTATCGGCAATGTCGAGCTGGCCATGGGCTCGAAGATGATCTGGAGCTGCTCCACCTGTTACCTCTGCCAGGAACACTGCCCGAACCAGGTCGAGTTGTGCGACATTTTCTATGGTTTAAAGAACGCGGCGATCAACAAAATTGAGGCGGGAGGCAAACAATGAAATACGCATTTTTCCAGGGTTGCAATATCCCTGTCCGTATTGAGCAGTACGCCGATTCAACCGAAGCGGTTTTGCAGGTTTTTGGTATCGAGCTTGAAAGAATCCCGGAGTTCAACTGCTGCGGTTATCCTGTACGCAATGTCGATGAAAAAGCCTACATCTTGCCTTCAGTACGCAATATGGCCATAGCCGAAAAGGCCGGCCTGGACATCCTTGTCATCTGCAACTGCTGCTTTGCCAGCCTGATGAAAGCCAAGAATGTCCTCGAAAAGGACAGCGACCTGCAGAAGGAAATCAACACCCTGCTGGCAAAAGAAGGCCTTTCCTATACCGGCAAGACAGAGATTCGACATTACCTCACCGTCCTGCACCAGGAAGTCGGTACCGAGGCTATCAAGAAAAAACTAGTCAACAGTTGCAAGGAACTTAAGCTCTCCGTGATCCACGGCTGCCATGTCCTTCGCCCTCGCGAGATCACTCGATTCGACGACTCCTTTGTACCTCAGATAACCGAAGAACTCGTCAAGACTACCGGCGCAAAAAGCCTCGACTGGCGAGGCAAGATGGAATGCTGCGGCGCAGCTCTGGCTGGTCTCAACGATGACCTGTCACGCAAGCTGCTTGCGGAAAAAATCACCGGAGCGCAGAAGGCAGGGGCTGATTTTATCACACCGATTTGTTCCTACTGCCACCTCCAGTTCGACACGACCCAGAAGAATATGGCTGCAGATCAACCCGGAACAGCAATCCTGCCCGTTCTCCTCTTCCCGCAAATTCTTGGTCTCTGTCTGGGAATTGATGCCCAGCGACTGGGTATCGATCGCAACAGCACCATTGAGAGAAGTCATATCGAGCAGATCAATTCTCAGCTTGGTCCACCAGTTGAGGAAAAAAAGAAAAGGGTCCGACAACAGGCAGCCTGACAGCGACAAAGGCAGAACCCGAAAGGGAGACAGACTGCATCACGGGTCCGTCTCCCTTTTTTTGCGCCCAGTCGGCCAGCTATTCGACAGCAAAATGGTTAAAAATCAGCTGCCGCAATTTCCAGCAATGCTTACTATATATAAGATAAGTGTTTTTCACCCAGAACAGTCCTTTTAATTGGAGAAGAATATGAGTAAAATTATAGCCTTTGCCGGCAAGGGCGGCGTTGGTAAAACCACCGTCGCTGCCCTCGTCATCAGGAATCTCGCTCGTAATGGCAAAGCACCGGTCCTGGCAGTTGACGCCGACCCGAACAGCAATCTCGGCGAGACTCTTGGCCTTGAGGTGAACACAACAATAGGCGATATCCGAGAAAATTATATGCGCGATCCGCAGGGTGTGCCCTCGGGGATGGACAAGGTCAACTATCTCGAGACCTTGGTCGAGCAGGCCCTCATCGAGAAGCCAGCCTTCGACCTTTTGGTCATGGGCCGGCAGGAGGGACAGGGCTGCTACTGCATGGTTAATAATATCCTCAACAAGTTCACGGATAAGCTCTCCACCAGCTACAAATACATGGTAGTTGACAACGAGGCCGGCATGGAACATCTCAGCCGCCGCACCAGCGGCCAGGTCGATGTGCTTTTCCTCGTCACCGATTATTCTTTACGCGGCCTGAGGGCAGTAAAACGGATCCATGAAATGCTCCCTGGGCTGAACCTCAACGTCAAGAGCCTTGGCCTGGTGGTAACCAGGGCGCCTCAGGAACTCAACGAGGTCTTTCTCCGCGAAGTCGAGGAGATCGGGGTACCGCTGGCCGGCATCATCCCGGACGATCCGGCGCTACTCTCCTTCGACATGGAGAAGCGCTCACTGCTCGACCTCCCGGACGATTCCCCCTCCGTTACAGCCGTCGATGCTCTGCTTGCTGCCAACTGCCAATCCTGATCCCCTCTTCCCTCGATCTTGCCGGCTATGCCGGCAAGATCGACTTTTTCCCCATATTTGATTCAAGTCAAGGCATACAGGATCAGTTGATACTAGACTGGGAGATATCAGCAAGAACTGAAAAATATCTGCCAGCGATGGCTGCCATTACACCCTGAAGGAGTGCTGCCATGAAATGTCCAGGTCAAGACATGCAGTATTGGAATGAAGAAGCTATCTTTGAAGTCCCTTGCGCCACGTGCGGCAAGAGTATCGAGTTTTACAAAGATGATACCAACCGCAAGTGCGGCAATTGCGGCAATCGGATGGTCAACCCACGGCTGGATTTCGGTTGCGCGGCCTATTGCCAATTCGCTGAACAATGCCTCGGCACCCTGCCCGAAGAATTTGTCGGCCAACAGGATAATTTATTGAAAGACCGGGTGGCTGTCGAGGTCAAACGCCTTCTCAAGATAGACTTCCGGCGAATCGGACATATCTCTCGTTTTGCCCAGTATGCCGAAAAAATCGGCCGGGAAGAACGAATCAATCTGGGTGTGACCCTGTGCGCCGCTTATCTCCTCGATATCGATGAAACCGATGTTGCAGCCGCCGGACTGACAACGACCTCAGGCAGGAAACCCGCCGAAATGATCCTCGCAAAATTGTCAGCCAAGGATGCCATCATCAAGGAGGTCTGCAATCTGATTGAGGGATATCGTGCTGATTGCCCGACAAGCGACAGACGGGAACTCTTAATCCTGGCCGATGCGGCAACGCTTGCCGGACTCGAGGAAGATATCAAGCAAAAGCTCTCTTCAGGCGGTCATCCTAACGTCATCAACCCACAGGAGCTGCACACTGAAAGCGGACGACAACTCGCTGCAAAGCTGCTGTACCAATAAAAAAGGGCAGCCCAAAGGCTGCCCTTTACCAACCTGCCTCAGGCAGGATCAGCTTTTAATAGATGCCCAATAAATTCAGGGCCAACAGAATAAGACCGACACAAGCGATACGCTTTACGACCATCGGGCTGACCCGCTTGGCGATCTGAGGACCTAGATAACCGCCCAGGAGTGCCGCTGGGAACATGGCGAGAAAGAAGATCAGATCGAAGTTGCCGAACTGGTAATGCCGCATCGTGCTGATCGAGGTATTGAAAAAGATAGCCAGCAGTGAACTGCCGACAACAAGATACATCGGCAACCGCAGGGCTACGGTCATCAGCGGCACCATAAATGGCCCGCCGCCGAAGCCGAACATGGACGACATTATGGCTATAAGAAAGCCTCCGATACAGCCAACTACCATATTGACTTGAAATTCCTGTCCCCAAAATTCTACTTTCATAATGGATTCCTCCCTATAATGTGCAATTATTTCGCCTTGGCAGATTCTTCAGCCCGCTTCTTGAATTCCTTGAGTATGGCCTGCTCTTTCTTATTCTTCTGGATATAGCCGGGGGTAGTCTGCCAGAACATCAGGCCGGCCAGGACCAGCAGGATCCAGCCGAAGGCGAACTTGAACTGATCAAGGGTGATCATCTCCGTCAGCTTGGGACCGATAAAGCCGCCGACAAGCATGGCGCAGCCAATACCGGCACCGAGTTTCCAATTGATGAATTTGATCTTGGAATAGTTATAGATGCCGCTGCCCTGGGAGAAGAGCACGGTCGGGGTGACGGTACCGGCCACGACGGTATGCGGCAGGGTCGGAAAAAGTGTGATCAACAGCGGATTCATGATAAACCCGCCGCCGGCGCCCATCAGCACACCGAAGATGGAAACGACGAGGGTCAGGACAAAGGGATAGATCAGATTCATACTGGTGCCGGCATTGCCCATATACACAGTCGGAAAGGAGATCTTGTTCTCGAAGACTGCCGGCTCGCTTTTCACCTTCTTATCCACAAAGGCCACAACCTTATACTGGCCGGGAGCTGAACCCTTGTTCACCTTCAGGCTTGCCGAATAGGAGCCATCTGGCTGGACCTCAACTGAAGCGCCAAGCACATTACCGATCGAACGGAATCGGGCCTTCACCAGCTGCATTGAGCGTTTTTTGCTCTCTTTTTCATCCATTTCCGGCAGAAGTTTCCCGCGGCTGCCGACGACACTGGCCATCAGGCTTGACTGATAGCGCTCAATGGCAACCTTTGCCGGCACCGTATAGGCAATATCGGCCCCGAGATCCTTGAGCAACACTGAATAGCTCCATTTGCTGCCCTCTTTTTTTGCTTCGTCGAGCTTCGGCTGCAGATCTTTAGGCACCAGGATCTTGTAGAAGGCCGGCATCTTGCTGGTCAGATAAAAGATATAGGGACGTTTCTTCGTTTCTTTGTCGACATCACTGTCGAACCTGCTTGCCCGCACTTCATGACCTTCGGCCCAGACCTCAATATAGACCGGTTGGCCGGGCGCGGCCTTGCCGGTCACCTTGATGGTTCCGCCGTTATCGATCGTCGTTTTATCGACCTGAATCGTCGGAGCCGCTAACGCCTCACCTTCAGCCGCCTGGACACACTGACTGCCAAGAAACATCACCATTGCCAGGCCAAGCCAGGGCAAGATTCTGAACCTGTTTTTCATTTTTCCTCTCCTTGTTATAATTAGAAACTACCTGCCATCCTGCACCATCCCCCGCTAAAGGTCGATGATGCGGGTTTCTCCTACATATTCACGGCTACGATATCCGGTCATCGCGGTCATCTTTGCCGTGAGTTCACTGATACTTTTCAAATTCCTCACAATCGTCTGAATATCTTCTTCATATTCACTGCTCTGCAGATCACCTTCCAGCAGCTGAGCTGTACCCAATGCTGCAAAAAGCGGCGAGTTGATCTCGTGGGCAACCGTTCCGGCCAACTCGACCACACCCTTGAGCTTGCTCCGCTCCGCCTGCTCCATTTCCAACTGACGCTGGGCTGTGATGTCACGGATGATCTCGATGACAAATTCCAGTTCGCCTGCCGTATCAAACATTGGCGTTGCAGCCCGTTCATACCAGTGAGAGCCATCTTCTTCATCGATCTGCTGAACGATAGTCGCCGTCTGTTTTGAGGCAAATACCTGATCAACCGGGCAGGTATTTCCTTCCTCCTTCTGGCACATCCGCTCATACTCCAAGCCCAGAATATCCGACTCCTTCAGGCGGTTGGCCTGGAGAAAAGCCCTGTTCGCCATGACCACCCGGCGATTCTGGTCGACTACCAGCAGCTGTGGCCGGATACAGTCGAGGATATTGGCCAGGAACCGCTCCTGCTCTTCAATCTGGTTGAAGAGCAATGTGATCTTGCGGAAGTTGCTGGCGTTGATGATCGCCGCTCCGCCGATCTCGGCCACTGTCTGAGAAAAATTAACCTCGGCTTCCGAGTAATTACGGCACTCCCTTGCCAAAATCCTGATAATGCCGATAACCTCGTCCTTGACCTTGATCGGTACAGCCAGAAGGGATTTGATCCCTTCACGACCCATATGCTCGTGATAGAGCACACGATCGTCGGCCTCAACATTGTAGATTGCCACAGGCTCTCCCTGCAGGGCCTTAATGGTATTCTGCTCGTCTACAACCTCGCCCCGTTCGAGATATTCCCGGGAGAGCCCTGATGCGGCCATCAGCTCAAGCTTATTGCTCTTTGGCGTGAGCAGCCTGATGGTGCATCCCTGCGCCTCCATACTGCGTGGCAGCAGCTCGACGATAGTCTGCAGAACGGTGTCGAGATCGAGGGTGGAGTTGACGAGCTTCGAGATGGCGTGGGCCTCCCGCAGAAAATTGACCTGCTGCTCAAGATAGCCGCAGCCAAGGTCCGTCTCATCTCCTCTATGATCATTCACGTCACTCATTCTCGACACCCTCTGCATTCATCAGCCACAGTTAGGCCTTTGTGATCCTGGTCTTGATATACTTCAGCGGCGGTGTGCCGGACCACTTGCAGGCCACGTTCGGCGGCAGCAGATGGTTGGTGTTGAATCCCGAAAACTGCGGATATTTCGGATCGCCTTCCAATCCGTATTTGCCGCCGAAGCCGCCAGCCGCAGCTAGAACACCTTCACGAATATCCCAGGTCACCCTCGCTCTGGCCTTGAGTTGCTCCCAGGGCGAAGTCAGGATGACCTGATCGCCATCGGCAATGCCGAGACGTTTTGCATCAACATAATTAATCCATACCGGATTAGTGCCCTGCTGCTTCATCAAGGCAATATTGTGGAAGGTCGAGGTATGTTCGTGTTCAAGGACCCGGAAATACCCGAGAATCATCGGATACTCTTCATCCGGCTGCAACTGAGGCCAATCTTCATACGGCGATTTGTAATCCGGCAAACCATCAATGCCTTTCTCTTCAGCCACTGGATTGATAAAATTATATTTGCCGGTGGAACTGCTGCCCGAGGCCCCGTAACCGGCCGGTGGATTGACCGAGCCCCAGACCTTATATTTATAAAATTCCTGCGGATCTGTGACGAAATAGCCGACTTCCTTCAGTTCTTCGAGACTGATTTTCTGATTACGGAGTTGGTTGGCCATGTACTCATCTTCACTCTTCCATGGAAAGAATTCGGCATAACCCCAGCGCGCAGCCAGTTCCGAGAAGATTTCGACCACGGTTTTCGACTCGTACATCGGCTCGATGGCCTTCTGGCCGAGCGAGATGAAGGATTCATACATCCAGTCGGCAACTACCCGACTTTGTTCGAGGTAGGTGCTGTCCGGCAGGATGACATCGCAGAGAGCGGTGGTATTCGTCATGTAACAGTCAATGGCGCAGGCAAATTCGAGCCCTTCCATGCCGCGCTGCATCGAAGGCTCGGAGCCGCTCGACATGACCGGGTTGCCGAAGTAACAGAGCATGGCCTTGAGCCTCCCAGCCTTGACATCCTCTTCGAAATAGCCTGGAATCCAACCGCTCCACAAGTGGCTCTTGTTCAGTTTGGTCTTCGAGGCGTTGTTCGGCGGTTTGGGCTGGCCATCAGCCCAGGGGGAGGCAAGCTTGAACTTACGCACCAACGCCGGGCCACCGGGAGCATCATAGCAGCCCATCAAAGCGTTCAAGGCCATCAGGGCTTGGGTGGCGTGCACCGTATTGGGGGTCTGGGCCACACCAGTCCAAGAGTTTGCCCCGGCGTTCGGTGAGGCCGCGGCAAACTCGCGGGCCAATCTGGCGATGGTTGACGCCGGTACCCCGCAGATTTCGGCGGCCCATTCCGGGGTCCGGGCAATGCCGTCTTCCTCACCGAGAAGACGTTTCTTAAAGGCCTCAAAGCCGTAGGTCCAGTTATCGATAAATTCCAGATCATGCAATTGCTCAGAGACGATTACATAGCACATGCCCATGGCCATTGCCCCGTCAGTACCGGGTTTGATTGCGATCCACTCGGTGGCGATCTCGGCCGAGTCGCAGCGCCGGGGATCGACGACAACGAGTTTCGCGCCGTCCTTCACCGCCTTTTTCAACAGAGCAACTTTACGCTGACCGGCTGAGGTGCTCAGCTCATTGATACCGAACAGCAGAATAAACTTGGAATTGGCGTAATCGATCCACGGCCGCTTTTCGCTGTAGTTTTTCTCGTTAGCCATCCTGGCGGGATTGTCGCACATCTGCCGGTGGGTCGTTTTGTGGGGTGTGCCAAAGGCAGCCATAACCCCTTCGTGGCACCACATATTGAAATCGTTACCGCGATGGAAGGCGACGGTTTCCGGATCCATGGCTTTCAAACGGCTTGCAGTGAGATCAAGGGCCTCCTGCCAGGAAGCCTTGCGGAAGCGGCCGTTCTCCTTGATCAGCGGCGATTTCAGGCGATAGGCCGAATAGGTGTTGGCATGAGCATTGGCACCCTTGACACAAAGGCGGCCGCCACCCTTGGGATCGCCGGACAATCCCTTGCAGCCGGTAATGATGCCGTCTTTAAGAGTGACCTCCTGGCCACAGAGCCCGAGACATATATAACAGTGGGTCTTCACGGACCGGTTTGCGGCAACCGGCGCAGCCCCTTCGGCAATGAGTGTATACCCCTTCTCCAGGCCAAGTCCGGCAATAGCCTTGCTCATCTGCTCAAGAACATGCAGATAGGCTGGAGCGGCTTCCTGCTGTGCCAAGGCAGCGAAGGAGTACATTCGTTCATTGAACAGAAAACTCATGGTCAACTCGGCGAGTCCGCGATAAAAATCGCTGCTGGTTGCACCGGTAAGCACGGCGCAGAAATCAACCGACCAGCCCATCAAATGGTTTCGCAGAAAATCAAACTGGCTGTTCTGGTCATTGCCATCCGCTGCCTTCTCGGCCAGATAACGCATAAACTCGAGTTCCACGGCAATATGGTCATCAAGGTCAGCATAGCTCTCGCTCTTATGCACCCCTGCCCCACGATAAGCCTTGCGCACCGAGGCCACGGCTTCCTGCATGACCAGCGGATCTCTGTTCTGATAGCAGGATTCGTAGGGAAACGCCGGATTCTTACCGGCGTTGAGAAAGAGCTCGGCATAGTCATGGCGCAACTCTTTATATGCTGCTGCCGCTGATTTAGACTTCAGGTAACCGGTAATCCGGCCTAGTCCCGAGCAGAAATCCTGGATACTGCAGCTATCCTGTAAAACAAGCAACTGATCGAAGAAAACGCCGCTGCTCATTTTTTCGAGCAGTGCCTCGGGGACCTCATCCCGGAACATGGCGGAGAGAAAGTGATACATGCGTGCGCGGGCCAAATTGATTTCGCGAAAATCCATTGTTGTTTCTCCGTGTTATATATTGAGTGCGGTCTTTCGGCTTTTGCCTTTGAGAACCTTCTCGACCTTGTCTTCGAGTTCCTGCCGATCGATCGGCTTGACACAGTATTCGTCGGCGCCAAGAGAGATCGCCTCACGGGCCGTCTCAACCGTGGGATAACCAGTCAGCATGATGGCCTGTATTTCTGGCCGGATCTTTTTCAGTTCGGCCAGGACCTCGACTCCGCTCATCTTCTGCAGCTTGATATCGAGGATAGCTAGGTCAACCGCCTGTTTGCCGACAAAAGCGATAGCCTCGTCCTCATCAGTAAAGGTGTGCACTGTGTGACCCTTTTTCCCGAGAATCTTCCCGACCAGTACCGTCGCATCAAGAACATCATCCAATACAAGTATTTCCGCCATGTTATCCTCCATTATGTGCGGTTATCAGGCCCGATCGCCCGCTTCGTCCGCATGCTGTTGTTCGGGTAAAACGCTTTGTGGCAGTCGGATCCTGAAAAGCGTTCCGGCCTGCGTTCCCTCTTTTTTATCCTGCACAGGACTCTCAACCTCGATAGTCCCGCCGTGTTCGACAATGATACCGTAGGAGACGGACAGACCGAGGCCGGTACCCTGCCCTACAGGTTTGGTGGTGAAGAACGGATCAAAGATTTTGGCCAGATTTTTCTCCGGAATCCCGGTGCCGCTGTCCCTGACCTCGATGATTACCCAGCCACCCTCTTCCTGACGAGTTCGCATCCAGAGATCGCCTCCTCCCTTGTCCTGCATGGCATGATGGGCATTGTTGATCAAGTTGACAAAAACCTGGCGCAGTTTTTCCGGGTCACCGATGATGGGAGGCAAGCGTTCGGCAAAATCACAATGCATGGCAATATGACTGAGCCCGAGGGTGTGCTCGGTGACAGCCCGCACATCTGCCAGGACTTCGTTGAGATTGACTTCTTCCTTGGTGCTGCCGGTCTGCCTGGAAAATTTCAGTAGATCCGCGACAATCTTACGGCTGGCCTTCGTTTGCCGTTCAATCACCTGCAGGCTCTGGTGCTGCTCGCTGTCCTCGGCAAAATCATCCATCAGCAATTGTGAGTAGCCGAGGATGATGCCCAGCGGGGTGTTAATCTCATGGGCAACCCCAGCCGCCATCTGGCCCACCGAGGCCATCTTTTCGCTGGCCGCCAGCTGCTCCATCATGATCTTCAGTTTTGTCAGATCCTTGGCGATAACCTCCGATCCGAGCATCTCACCATTTTCCCCGAGAATTGCCGTGGCCGAAAGCAAAACTGAAATCCTGGTCCCGTCCTTTCTAGCAAAATCCAGATCCATATCCTTGATATATCCATCTCTGGCCAAGCGTTCATTGTAGGCCGCCACTTCCTCAGGATTGGAGAACAGTTTCGTCAAGGGTTTGTTGATTGCCTCTTCACGGCTGCAGGCCAGCATTTCAAAGCCTGAATCGTTCATATCAACCAGCCGGTTATCAGCGTCGCAGAAAAACACCATGTCTTTCGAGGCCGAGTAGAGGTGGCGGAATTTTTTCTCGGAACGCGACAACTCTTCAGTCCGCGCCTCAACCTTCTGTTCGAGATTCTGGTTAAGGTCACGCAATTGGCCGGCCGCTGCTGCCAGATCCCGATTGGCCGTCCTCAGCTTGCCGGCCTTTCTCTCAAGCGCTTCATAGGCTTGGACCCCCTTGTGGTAGAAAATCATCACCGCCGCCACCGAGATCATAAACAAGGTATTGAAGCCGCCGGAATACGCCGAGATATCCTGCCAGATATCGGCATACCCGGAGATGAGCAGAAACTGCTTGACCAGATGGCCGACCGCCCGGGAGATGGAGAAGGCGGCAATGGCAAATGTCACGTAGAAGAGATAGCCCCAGACAAAGTTGTCCGGCTGCCGTTTGGAAAGTGAACGGGCATAGCGCCAGGCCAGAAAGGATAAGATTATGTTGGCCGAAGAACCGATAATATCAATAAAAATGGCCGGAAAAAGAGGGATACCCGAAATCATCATTCCTCCTCCACCTTTTCGTTATCAGCCGCCCGAGAGAACGAGCGCATGGCCAGAAAGAGA
>JAIFKM010000205.1 GCA_020049575.1 Desulfobulbaceae bacterium | reverse complement strand
CGGCACGCTGAACGAGGACCGTGTCGCCGATGCGCAGGTCTTTTTTAATCAGTTCGTCCTGATTGTGCAGGGTTGCACGGCTGACCATGACCCCGCCGACGTTGACTGGCTCCAGAATTCCGACAGGAGTGATGGCGCCGGTTCGACCAACCTGAAAGTCCACGGCGAGCAGGCGGGTGGTCATCTGCTGCGCCGCAAATTTGCAGGCTATTGCCCAACGCGGGGCTCTGGCCTTGGCGCCGAGCCTCTCTTGGAGGACAAACGAATCGACCTTGACGACCATTCCGTCGATTTCATACGGCAGGCTATGGCGCATGGCCGCAAGATTGCTGAATTCCGCAATAACTTCCTCGGGTGTCAGGCATCGGCGAATGAGGCGGTTGACCGGCAGGCCGAGATCGGCGAGCAGGGAGAGGAGTTCAAACTGGCCGCTGCAGCCGGTAATATCCGGAGACGAAACACCGTAGGTGAAAAATTTCAGAGGTCGTTTGGCGGTGACTGCCGAATCGAGCTGTCTCAGTGAGCCGGCAGCAGCATTACGGGGATTCGCGAAGGGGGGCTTGCCGCTGGCCAGCTGCTGTTCGTTGAGACACCGCAGTCCGTCATTTTCCATGAAAACCTCGCCACGCACTTCGAGGCGTCCGGTACATAAACGCTGCAATCTGAGGGGGATGGTTGAAATAGTCCTGAGTTGCGGCGTGATGTCTTCACCGACCTGGCCGTCACCACGGGTGGATCCCTCGATGAGTAGTCCGTCCTGATAGACCAGCTCGACTGCGAGGCCATCCATTTTGGGTTCAGTCACAAACGGTATCTGGTCCGACTGGTTAAGAAAGCGCGCTATTCTTTCAACAAACAAATAGATGTCTCTGCTGTCAAAGGCATTCTCCAGACTGAGCATAGGGATGCGGTGACGGATCTGGGCAAAGCTTGCAAGCGGCGCACTGCCTACACGCTGACTGGGAGAGTCGGGGGTGACCAGCCCGGGATGGAGCGCCTCGAGATCAAGGAGTTCCTGAAAGAGAAGGTCATATTCCCGGTCGGAGATGATCGGCGCGTCGAGGGTATAATACCGATAATTGTGCTCTTCGAGCTGCTTGCGGAGCTCGAGAATTCGTTGTTCTGTCTGCATGCCTGACTTATTTTGGAGGCTCAAGAAGTTTGCCGGCCTTGGCGATATTTTCATGAACCACCTCGTCTATGAAAATAAGGACTGCCTCAGGAGGTTTGCCGGTCTCTTGGCAGATGGTATTGGTGACGCCCTTGCAGATATTTTCCTTTTGCTTTCTGGTGAGTGTGCCGGCAACTCGGATGCTGACGTATGGCATGATGTGCTCCTTTGAGGATAGATACTGATAATTGGAAGATCTCTGAACCGGCAAACTATAAACCCATTCCTGGCGCAATCCAAAGAGTATTTTCTTTCGGTAGATTGCCCTGGAGTTCAGGCTTGACCGGGTTAAAATGCTTTCTTCTTGCCGCCTGTCCCGGATCATACTATCTTCACCTCACTGACGATTGAATTGAGTGCCTCTCGGACTGAGGTTCAAAAAGCTGTCGTTTTATAACTATTTAGAGGAATATCATGCATATACTGGTTACTGGCGGCGCTGGCTATATCGGCAGTCATACCTGTCTGGAGTTGTTGAATGCCGGACATCAGGTGACGGTGGTAGACAATCTCTGCAATGCCAAAGAGGAGTCATTGCGCAGGGTGATGGAATTGACCGGTCGGTCCCTTGAATTTTTCTGCGTCGATCTCCGCGATAAAAAGAACCTGGAGAAGGTATTCAGCAGTACCCGGAACGGCATCGATGCGGTCATCCATTTCGCCGGTCTCAAGGCAGTGGGCGAATCGGTGGAACAACCGCTGGCGTATTATCAGAATAACCTGACGGGCACTTTGGTGCTCTGCGAGGTGATGGTCGCGCAAGGGGTGAAGGATATTGTTTTCAGTTCGTCGGCAACCGTCTATGGCGACCCTGCAACCGTGCCGATCCGCGAAGACTTCCCGCTTTCTTGTACCAATCCCTATGGGCGCACCAAATTAATGACCGAAGAAATCCTCCGGGATCTGCATGCAGCCGATCCGGCGTGGAATGTGATCCTGTTGCGGTATTTCAATCCGGTAGGCGCGCACGAGAGCGGCAGGATTGGTGAGGATCCGAACGGGATTCCCAATAATCTCATGCCCTATATCTCCCAGGTCGCTGTCGGCAGGCGCGAGCGCCTCTCGGTTTATGGTGATGATTATACCACTCCAGACGGCACAGGCGTGCGTGATTATATCCATGTGGTCGATCTGGCCCGAGGCCATGTGTGTGCCGTTAACACATTGAAGCAGCATCCTGGTGTGGCGGTGTATAACCTCGGAACCGGACAGGGGTATAGTGTGCTCGAGATGGTTGACGCCTTTGTAAAAGCAACCGGCAAAAAAGTGCCTTATGTGATTACCCCCCGACGCCCAGGCGATGTGGCTATCTGCTATGCTGATCCGAGCAAGGCTTCCAAAGAACTCGACTGGCGAGCCGAGCGCGGGATATTTCAGATGTGTGAAGATGCCTGGCGTTGGCAGGTCAATAATCCAGAGGGCTTTCCGTGACCCTCGCTGAAATCTAGATTTGAAATTTCCTTCCCCGGCGCATCTTCAGTCCTGGGGAAGGAAAAAATTTCTGTTATCCATTCCTGTTGAACGTTCGATCTCCCTTCCTCTTTGCCAACCTCGCCCATCCTGCCAATAAAACGAGCTATATGCAGCTTTCCTCTATGTATGTGGGGTTATTCTCTATTATAGAAAAAAATTATCTGAATTATTAAAAAACAGCATAATACGATGATTTTGTTTGAAAAGAGTTGATAATTCTTCTTGAAGTTGATCTTTTCCGGTGGTACATATTCTCTAAACTTTGACAAAGAGGCACTGTTTGCACAATGGATCAAAAAAAAATCTCGACGGTTATTTTTGGTTGCGGTAACGTAGTCATGGGTGATGATGGCTATGGTCCTGCTGTTATTGATGAACTTAACTCTCGATATGAATTGCCTGAAGGTGTTGAGGCAATCGATGTCGGGACATGTGTGCGTGAGCATCTTTTCGATTATGTATTGTCAGCAGAAGGCAGACCTGACAGAATCATTATCCTCGATGCGGTCGATTTCCCAGACCGAAAACCCGGCGATGTCTTCCTGATTGACACGTCAGCAATTCCTCCCAAGAAAATCCACGACTTTTCCCTCCATCAATTTCCCACCGTAAATCTGTTAGTTGAGCTGGAACAGCACACCGGCATCCGTGTGTATATTCTGGCCGCCCAGGTTGAGTGCATTCCCGAAGAAATCACCCCGGGTCTTTCACCAGCCGTGTCTGCTGCCGTTTCTGTAGCCTGTGAGAAGGTTTTGCAAATTCTTTCTGAAAAAAGCTAAATGAGGTGACCTTTTATGATGTACGAATTTAGAGTCAGCGAAATGGCAGAGGAGTTTGGTGTTCATCGAAACACCATAAGGAACTGGATTGCCGCTGGGACTCTTCCTGCCAAGGAAGGTCCCGGCCGGAAGTACCTTATGAAGTTTCATGATTACCAGGTCCTTTGCGAGAAGTTTGGTCGCGAACCGGTTATTCATCCCAGCAACCATGTCGAACTTGCCAGCATCCAGTCTATGGAGGCTTCGGCGGAGCAGATGCCTCCCATGGTACTGGAAGGCCACCACAGTGAGCTTGCAGTTGACCCAAACTGGGCTGACGCCTGCCTGACTTGCGGCACCTGCGCCAGCGCCTGCCCCATTGCCGGGGTTGATGGACTTGATCCCCGTAAGATTGTCCGTATGGCTGTCCTTGGCATGGACAAGGAATTGATAGAGTCGCAGTGGCCGTGGAAATGCACGATGTGCGGAAAATGCGAGGTCTCCTGTCCGGCAAATATCCAGATAGTGGCGCTGATGCGCAAGATCCGTGGCAACCGCGAACGTGACAAGGTACCCGGTCCAATCCACAAGGGTGTTGTTATGTGCCTTGAGCGCGGCAACAACCTCGGTATCCCGAAAGACGATTTCGTTTACCTCTGCGAGGAACTTGGAGAAGAACTGGCGGCCGACTCGTGTCCAGGTTTTGTAACCCCTGTTGATGTGCATGGCGCCAGGGTGCTGGTAACTGTCAACTCGAAGGAACCTTTTGCTGAACCCGACGACATGAAATACTGGTGGAAGATTTTCTATGCCGCTGGCGAATCCTGGACCATCCCCTCGGAAAACTGGGAAGGCGTCAACTGGGGTCTGTTCTCCGGTGATGATGCAGCCATGAAGGTGGTTGTCGGCCGAATCGTCGACAACATGCGGAGGTTGAACTGCAAAGTTCTCCTCCTCCCGGAATGAGGCCACGCATACTTTGCAACCCGGTCCGGGTTGAACAGATGGTTTCCGGAAGTGTTCAAAGAATTCAAGGTATATTCGGTATTTGATCTCCTGATTGAATATATCAAGGAAGGCAAGATCCAGTTGGATAATACCATTCACACCCATCCTGCCGCTTATCATGATCCCTGCAACTACGGCCGCAAATCCCTGAAGGCTTTTGGCCAGGCCTTTTTTGAAGAAGGACGTGAGGTGGCCAGGGCTTGCTGTCCCGATCTGCGGGAGCTCAACCCCAACCGCAACGAGGCCTATTGCTGTGGCGCCGGCGGTGGCGCATGGGCCATGCCGTTCAGCGACGAGCGGGTGTTCTACGGCCGCACCAAGGCCCGACAGATTTCTGAGTCAGGCGCGGAACTGATTGTTGCCCCGTGTCACAACTGCCGTGATCAGATTATGAAATCTCTCAACAAGGAATATGATCTCGGTATCGAAGTCAAATATCTGTGGGAGTTGGTTTCGGATTCGCTCATTATGCCGAACAAACAGTAAGGCGTGTGCGTACCAAGCCCTGCAGGAAAGCTGTTGCCTAAAGAGGCAACAGCTCGAGGAAAAGCAAAAGTCCCGCTGTTCTCCGAATAATGGGATATGGATATTAATAATCGAGAGGAGACACCTGTCATGCTGGACACTAAAAAAGTTGGGTCGGTAATGATTGTGGGAGGTGGAGTCACAGGGATGCAGGCAGCCCTGGACCTCGCTGATTCCGGATACTATGTTTACCTGGTGGAAAAATCAGGTGCCATCGGCGGTGCAATGGCACAGTTGGACAAGACCTTCCCGACCAATGACTGCTCGATGTGAATTATCGCGCCAAAATTGGTTGAGTGCGGTCGGCACTTAAATATCAAGTTGATGACTCTCAGCGAAGTTACCGGGATTGCCGGTGTTGCTGGAGATTTTACCGTAACAGTAAAAGAGGCTCCACGCTATGTCGACATGGACAAGTGTATTGCCTGTGGCGCCTGTACCGAGAAGTGTCCGAAGAAGGTGGACAGCGAGTACAACGCCGGTACCGGCAAACGCAAGGCCATCTACGTAAAGTACGCCCAGGCGGTACCGCTGAAATACCAGATCGATCCGCTGAACTGTATTCGCCTGCAGAAACCGGGTGCCTGCGGATTCTGCGAGAAGGTCTGTGACGCCGGTGCGATCAATTTCGACGACACGGAAAAAATCCATCAGATCAATGTCGGCGCGGTAGTTCTCGCACCAGGTTTTGAGGCATACGATCCGAAGGATGCCCAGGTCTGGGGTTATGGCACCATGCCGAACGTCATTACCGCAATGCAGCTCGAGCGATACCTGTCGGCCTCCGGGCCCACCGAGGGACATCTCGTGCGTCCTTCCGACGGAAAACCGGTCAACAAGGTGGCTTTCCTGCAGTGTATCGGTTCCCGTGACGAAAACCTCTGCGGCAACGGCTATTGCTCCTCTGTCTGCTGTATGTATGCGATCAAGGAGGCGGTTATCGCCAAGGATCATGTGCCGGGCCTGTCGGCGAGCATCTTCTATATGGATATGCGAACCCACGGCAAGGATTTTGATAAATATCTGGAGAGGGCCAGGGAAGATTCCGGCGTTCGTTTCGTTCGTTGCCGGATCAACGGTGTCGAACCTCAGGGTACCAATGGTGACCTGCGCCTGCACTATATCAATGAGCGAGGACGGCAGGTGGAAGAGTACTACGATATGGTAGTTCTTTCCGTCGGTCTGCAGACTCCCAAGCATGTGCTTGAGCTTGCCCATACTGCGGGAATTCAACTCACGGCCGACAAGTTCGCTGCTACCTCCGATTTTTCTCCGGTCCAGACCTCGCAGGCCGGCATCTTCACCTGCGGTGCTTTCGCCGGTCCCAAGGATATCCCGCAGTCCGTTGTTGAAGGATCCGCCGCTGCCGCTGCCGTTGCCGATCTTCTGGCACCGGCAAGACACCAGCTGTCCACCGAGGCGACTTTCCCGACTGAGAAGGATGTCAGCGGTGACGACCCACGGATCGGTGTTTTTGTCTGCCACTGCGGTTCGAATATCGCTGGTGTCGTCGATGTGAAAGCGGTTGAGGATTATGCTGCGACCCTGCCCAATGTCGTTTACGTTGAGCGGAATCTGTTCTCCTGCTCGCAGGATACCCAGGAGCAGATCACCAAGCGAATCCAGGAGAAGGACCTGAACCGCATCGTCATCGCCGCCTGTACGCCACGAACCCATGAGCCCCTTTTCCGTGAGACCCTCAAGGCCGCCGGTCTGAATGAGTATCTCGTCGAGATGGCAAACATCAGGAACCACAATTCCTGGGTTCATGTCGCTGATCCCGCCAAGGCAACCGCCAAGGCCAAGGATCTGGTGCGGATGGCGGCTGCTAAAGTCACCTTTGGTACCTCGTTGAAGCCAATTTCCGTACCGATTACCCAGAAAGGTCTGATCATCGGCGGCGGTGTTGCCGGTATGACCTCCGCTCTGAATCTTGCTGAGCAGGGATTTGAAGTGCATCTCGTTGAGCGCACCGAGATCCTTGGCGGCAATGCCCTGTACCTCAAGCATACCTGGTCGGGCGAACACATTCCGACCCAGGTCGCCAAGCTTGTTGACAAGGTTGTATGGAATGACAAGATAACCATTCATAAAGGCTTTGAGGTTTCAGCCGTAGAAGGTTTCGTCGGCAACTTCAAGTCGACCATCAGTTCGAAGGATGGCGTTTCCAAGGTCATCGAGCACGGTATCGGCATAGTTGCCACCGGCGCCAATATCTATACTCCTGACGAATATGGCTACGGCAGCATCAAACGGGTCGTTACCTCAATTGAGTTCGATAAGCTGCATGAACTCAAAGAGAAGACCATCAAGGCCAGCCACAGTTTTGTGTTCATCCAGTGTGTCGGCTCACGTGAGACGGATCACATGTACTGCTCCAAAGTCTGCTGCACCCACTCGGTCCAGTCTGCCATTGAGCTGAAGCAGGAAGATCCCTCCCGGAATGTCTACATCCTCTACCGCGACATGCGGACCTACGGGCAGCGTGAAGCCCTGTATCGGCAGGCCAGGAAGATGGGGGTGATCTTTATCAACTATGAACTCCACGGAAAACCGCTGGTCAGCGAAAATGGTCCTCAGGTTGATGTCGAGGTCTGGGATCATGTTCTGCACCGCCCTTTGAAAATCAAGGCAGATATGGTGATTCTGGCTGCCGCTATCAGGCCGAAGTCCGATGCCGCCGATCTGGGCAAGCTGTACAAGATTCCGGTGGATGGCGATGGTTTCTTCCAGGAGGCCCATGCCAAGCTCAGACCGGTAGATTTTTCAACCGACGGCATGTTTGTGGCCGGTATGGCGCATTATCCGAAACCGATGGAGGAATCTGTGGCGCAGGCACTGGCTGCTTCTGCCCGTGCGGCAACTCTTTTGTCAAAATTCGAAGTTTCACTTGATGCAGTCAAGGCAACTGTTGATCCTGAGTACTGTGACGGCTGCGCCCTCTGCGTCGATGTCTGCCCGTATAACGCCATTACGCTGGTCATCAAAGAAGCAGCAGTAGAAGGCGGTCAAGCTCATAAGATCATCGAGGTCAACAAGGCCCAGTGCAAAGGCTGCGGCCTCTGTCAGGGAACCTGTCCGAAGAGAGGCGTATACATCGCAGGCTTCACGATGAAGCAGATCAGCAGCCAGATTCAGGCGGCCCTTGCGGTCTGATTCTCATGTTGAATAACCTAGAAATGAACTCTTACGTTTATAAGGAGTAGATCAAATGAGTTTTGAGCCAAAAATCATTGCATTCTGCTGCAACTGGTGCTCCTACGCCGCTGCTGATCTGGCCGGTACTGCCAGGATGCAGTATCCGCATAATGTGCGGATTATCCGAGTAATGTGCTCAGGTATGGTTCATCCCGAGCATGTAATGGATGCCCTCGGCCAGGGAGCCGACGGTGTCCTGGTACTTGGCTGACACCTCGGTGAATGTCATTACCTGGATGGTAATTATAAAGCTATGAATCGCTCCAACATGATCACTGAACTGTTGGAAGACTTTGGATACGATAGCGGTCGATTTGCAATAACCTGGGTTTCCTCCGCCGAGCCTGATAAATTTGTCAAAGCAGTCACTGATATGACAAATCGTATCAAGAAATTGGGCCCCATCAACAATCAAGATGCCGAAGTATCGGCATAAAGGAGGGTGATATGGGTGTAAGAACAGCTCTGGAATGGTTAGGTTCCTGTTCCGGTTGCGAGATCGCAATCCTGAACATCGGCGAAGCCCTGATACCGATAATCACCGAGGCTTTGGAAATAGTCCATGCCCCGGTACTGATGGACCACAAGTATTTCGGTCAGTGCGGTGAAGGTCTTACGCTTGAGATCCCGGAGGCCGTAGTAGGTATTGTCACCGGCGGTGTCAGCAACCATGAGCATCTTGAGGTACTGGAAGAGATGCGCAAAAAATGTACGGTCCTGATCGCCCTTGGCACCTGTGCGACTCACGGCGGTATTCCTGCCCTGATGAATGGCCAGGATCAGAAGAAAAGCTGGGAAGAGATCTTTCAGACAATAACAACCGATCCGGGTGCCAAGGTGCCTAATATCGAAGTTCCGGCACCGCTCGATCGGGTTTATGCCTGTGACGAGAAGGTCAAGATTGACATGCAGCTTCCAGGTTGCCCGCCTAATCCGGCCCTTATCGCTGAGGTTATCGTCTCACTTCTGGAAGGCAGGCCTCCTGTTTTGCCCGGCAAAAGCGTATGCGACACCTGTCCGACCAAACGAGAGGGCAAAGGCGCGGTATCGAAAGTGAAAAGATTCATCACCAATGCCGAGTTCACCGCCGGCGAGCCGATCAGCGAGATGCGCTGTCTGCTTGAGCAGGGCTATATGTGTATGGGGCCGGTCACTGCCGCCGGTTGCGCCAAACTTGGGGCTCCGAGCTGTATCAGCGCTCGTGTTCCATGCCGTGGCTGCTTCGGGCCGGTCCGCAAGGACGGTAATCAGCTGCTTGATATGATGAATGCCCTGGCGAGCAACGGCATTGATTTCAGCTCAGTCACGGATCGTCGGTCCCTGCTGAGATTTTCCGGTGCACATGGAATGCTCAAACCGGTTAAAAAACGGGTAGAAGAGGAGGAGAGTTAATATGGGAACTGTACTGAATATTGCACCAGTTTCCCGCATAGAAGGACACGCAAAGATTGCCATTCATCTCGATGATGCCGGCAATGTTGAAGATGCATTTTTGCACATTCAGTCCCTGCGCGGGTTTGAAAAATTTATTGAGGGTCGTCCTGCCGAGGAAGTTCCCCGTATAGTCAACAGGATCTGCGGTATCTGTCCGTGGATGCATCATCTTGCCTCGAACAAGGCAGTTGACGGTGCCTTCGGGGTCACGCCGACCCCGACCGGCCACAAACTGCGTGAGATGTGCCAGGTTATGGCCCATATCAATGACAAGATCCTGCATTTCTTCTTTCTGGCCGCCCCGGATTTCGTCCTCGGGCCGGATGCCGACTATGCCGTACGTAACGTCATCGGCGTGGTCAAGGCCGCGCCGGAACTGGCTACCCAGGTCGTCAAGATGCGTCAGTTGGGCCAGATGATGCTCGATAAATTCGCTGGCAAGGCCATTCACCCGATTGCCGGCGTGGTCGGCGGTTTTGCCAAACCGATGGTCGAGTCCGAGCGCCAGGAACTGCTGGCCGGTACCAGGACTCTGCTTGATTTTGCCTGCTATGCCCTCGATTTTGCCAAGAACAACGTCTTTGCAAAATATATGGATACGATCGGCAGCCTCGGTGTCATCAAGACCGGCTTCCTCGGTACTGTTGACCGGGCCGACGGCGCTTTCCGGCTCTATGACGGCAAGCAGCGTTTGATGAAGGCCGATGGCAGTTATGTCGACTTCGAAGGTGTCGATTATGCCGATTACCTCGGCGAGCATGTCGAGCCCTGGGCCTATTCAAAGATGCCGTATGCCAAATCCTGGCAGGAAGGCTTCGATATGAACCTTGATGCACCGAAGGGTATCTACCGCGCCAACACTCTGGCTCGCATCAATGTCTGCGACAAGATGTCCACCCCGAAAGCGCAGGAAGCTTTCGAAGAGTTCCGGGCAGCCTTCGGCCGTCCGGCTCAGGCCACCTTGCTCTATCACTACGCCCGTCTCATTGAGCTGATCTATGCCTGTGAGCGGACCATCGAACTGCTCGAGTGGGAAGGCATCACCGATACCAACGTCCGGGCCAAGGTCGAACCTAAAGCTGGCCGCGGTGTCGGTATTGTCGAGGCTCCCCGCGGTACCCTGATTCATGACTACACGACTGATGCGAATGGCTGCATAAAGTCAGCTAATCTCATCGTCGGCACAACGCATAATATCGCGCCGATGAATATGAGCGTCAAACAGGCCGCGACTTCCCTGATCAAAAACGGGGTCTACAACGAGGGCTTGCTGAATCAGGTGGAAATGGCGGTGCGCGCCTATGACCCCTGAATGTCCTGTGCAACTCACCGCCTGGATGGCGGCATTCCGATGGCAGTAAGCATTATTGATTCGAAAGGACAGGAAGTAGACAGAATTGTCAGTTAAGTGACGTTTTATCCCGCAGCGCAATTCTCTGAGGACTCTCAGAGAATTGCGCTGGAGTTACAGAGATGGCTGATACGATATGCGTCGGCTGAAAATCTGCCTGCTTTTTAGATGATGATTTTGTATAGAGCGTATATAGTGTATATATAAAATCTTGAATCTCTCGGGAATATTTTCTATTCAACGTGAGGAGACCACTATGACAGATTCAAAAGAACATGTGAGACGGCATCAGGTCCGGGCCGAGAATCCCAGCGGTGCCTGTGGCTATGTTGAGCATATGACCATCGATCAACTGAAGGCCCGGGCCGTCGGCGAAGAGTTTGACGCTACTTGCCCGGCCTGCGGCATGTTTCATCTCAATCAGGAAGAAATCGACAAGCTCAACAGTATGAAAATTACTGAAAGCCAGCATTATATAGAGATGAAGGAAAAAGCAGAGGCGGAAAAAGCCTGAGAGTAATCTTCGCTCTTCAGCACTTCGCCAGTGTTCGTTAAAGGCACTGGTTGGAGCGGGGGTGTTTCGCATGAGTCACACTGTGACAGTATGACCTGAATGGGGCCCTTAGTGGCCCCATTTTATTTGAGGTGGTATTTATGAAAGCCTGGAAAAAGATATGAAAGAAGCCCTTGCTCAGGAACTGCTCAGGGAGTTGCAACATATTGTCGACAGGCCTATCCGCATAATGGTCGTATGCGGTACCCATAACCGGGCGATAATGCGCTATGATCTCAGGAGAAAGCTGCCTGAGAATCTTGATCTGGTGGCCGGACCTGGTTGTTCCGTCTGCGTCATGCCCGCTGGCCATATTGATGCCTTTGTTCGCATCGCAATGCAGCCTGATGTTATCACCGTCACCTGTGATGACCTCCTGCAGGTTCCCGGCACCCGTGATTCTCTAGCCTCGGTCCAGAAAAAGGGAGCTCGCGTTGAAGTCATATCCTCGCCTCAGGAGGCTCTTGATATAGCCATCAATAATCCTGATCAGATTATTGTCTATCCGGCCGTTGGTTTTGAAGCGACAGCGCCGGGAATTGCCGAAACCATTCTTGACGCTGCCTGCCAGGGCATTGACAATTTCTGTGTGATTCCTTCGATTCGTCTGCTACCACCCACACTTGACACTTTGCTGGCCGATCCGGATTGGGATATCGACGGGCTACTCTGCTCCGATCATATAAACTCCCTGTCCGATACCGAGGCCTACACCAGTCTTGCGCGCAAGTACAATCTTTCCTGCTGCATTGCCGGTTTTGAGTTGGAAGACATCCTCCGCGGTCTGGTCAATATGGTCAAACAGATTAAAAAGGGGGTCTCGCAACTTGAAAATCTTTCCTCTGTTATCTATTCTTCCGAGGAATATTCCATGGCAAAGAGGATGGTGGCGGAGGTGTTTTTTGCAGTCGATACAATCTGGCGGGGCTTGGGGATTATTGAAGAGAGCGGTTTTGTCATCCGTGACGAACTGTCGCTCTATGATGCGACCAAGCGCTTCAATATTCGCCTGTCAGACGAACAGAGTCAGTGCCAGTGTTTCTGTGGCATGATAATGTCAGGTAGAGGTTTACCGCCCGATTGCCCGGATTTCGGTAAGGGATGCACACGCAAACATCCTATCGGTCCCTGTATGCTTTCCAGTGATGGGATCTGCGCCTCCTACTTCAAATACACACTTGAAGACGGCACTACTGCACGCTGGTAATTCACTGCACTGCATAACCATTTTTGTTGGCTCCAGGCATCCTGTTCGCTGGGCCGACATGTTTTAAGCATCTGCAGAAGGAGGCAGCTCGTGCACGAATTTTCCCTGGCCCAAGGGCTGCATGGACAACTTATCGACCTGGCTCGGAAACACGGGGTGGAAAAAATTCTCAAGGCCGAGGTCAGAATAGGCGAGCACGCCGGAATAGTCGAGGAATCCTTCGTCTTTGGTTTTCACGTACTTGCTGGTCAGGATTCGCGTACCACTGGCATGGAACTCCTCATCAGCCATGATGAAAGCAGCGATCTCCTGCTCATGAAGGTCGAATTGCAAGAATAAAACAAGTATTTCCCTCTGCGAATACGCTGTTCTGCCCTTTTTCCCAGCAACATCCTCATGCCAATATCCCGATGTAATAGTTTTTGGCGATCCTGTCTGATTTTATCATTGAAACATCCGATTTGACAAAGAGAATCCCTTTTGTGATATTGCACGGGATTGATTGCGGAGAAGTTTACCTGCACCTTGCATATCGGCGCTTTCGCTCTTTTACTACCTTCTTTTGAAAATCATTTTGAAGAATAAACAAACACTGCTGCTGAATCTGGCAAGGTTGGGCAGGTGGGGATTGGCTCTGATATTTCTATATGCAGGAATACCTAAACTGATTTCCTGGTACGAATTCGCCGAGGTCGTCAACAGTTACGCACTAGTCCCTGAAAGTCTTGCGATCCCAACTGCGATTACCATTGCTCTGCTCGAAGTTGTGGCTGCCATTGCCCTGATCTTTGATAGAAGGGAAGGGGTGCTGATAGTAGCCTGTCTCATGGTACTGTTTATTGGTGTTCTTTCCTATGCCATCTGGCTGGGGCTTGATATTGACTGCGGTTGTTTTGGCCCTGAAGATCCGGAGCATCGCGCCTTTTCAGGCATACGGACAGCCCTTAAACGTGATTTTTTGTTGTGTA
Organism: Desulfobulbaceae bacterium; assembly: GCA_020049575.1. GTDB lineage: Bacteria > Desulfobacterota > Desulfobulbia > Desulfobulbales > Desulfocapsaceae > Desulfoprunum. Next base: position 323 of record JAIFKM010000205.1, on the reverse strand, counting down.
TCCCCGTTCTGTACCTCTTCTGGTATCGACGTCAGTCAAACATGAATAACAACGTGGAGGAAAATTAAGATGTTAAGAAAAATGTTTCTAGTGGTAGTGCTTGGTGTGTTTGCCGCGAGTTCGGCCTTTGCCGTCGGTGGCTCAAAATTCGAACAGGAACTGGAGAAGGAGCAGGGAGCTGTAAAACTCGTGCGTGAGATTATGAAAGGCGGCTATGATGTAATTACAACCGCTGAACTCGATGCTTTGATGAAATCCGGCGAAGAAATCCTCATTATTGATACCATGCCTTATGAAGAGAGTTACAAGAAAGAACATGTGCC
>JAIFKM010000151.1 GCA_020049575.1 Desulfobulbaceae bacterium | reverse complement strand
GATGAACATTGGGCGACGGTGGGATCTTCAAACCTCGACCCATTCAGTCTGTTGCTAGCCCTTGAGGCAAATATTGTCGTTGATGATCGGAATTTCGCCACAGCGTTAAAGGACAGCCTTGGTCAGGCAATCAAGGTGGGGGCAAGGCGGGTCTCTGAGAACACCTGGCGATCGCAGCCAATCATGCTGCGTCTGTTGTGCTGGCTCAGTTACGGGCTGATCCGATTCATGATCGGAATAGCGGGGTATGCCTCGACAAGCCGGCCGATGACGCCGGGGCGTCAGTAATGTCGACGTAGTAACGTTTTGGCGGTGATTCTGATGTTCATGGGGGCGAAGATGTTGCTGCTCGACGCCTACAAAATTCCTGTGGGAATCGCCCTCGGAATCTTCGGATTGATCCTGTTGGTGTCGGTGGCGGCAAGTCTCGTCATATCCCATCGCTCCGGCCCGGATGCAGAGGTCAGGCACTGACCGGCAAGGTACATGTTTCGCGAATAAGACAGATAGACGATCAGATTATGACGCCCGATCTAGTCGACAGTCCAACAGCGGCGCTTCGCGGCCATAATATTGCCACGTCGAAGGTCTTCATCTTCTGTCAACGCTGCAGCTTGAGACTACTACTGACTCCCCAACATAGAGTTACCTTAAAAGCCTAACAATAAAAGATTAACTTCAAATTCAAGCTTATCCATGATGCTCATTGGTATATCGAAGTAGAAAGCAGGCTTATCAACCTAAGATGTCAAGTTGGAGTTGGCTCCTCATTCAGCGCCGAAATTTGACCCAACTCCGCACAGGACGCCTCTATTATTCTTTGTTGATTTTTTCAGAAATCGGACTCGACTGCAGGATACCAAAGTCAAGTAAGGTCCTAATTATCTGGTGGTCGATGTGTATTCCCAGATCATGCTCTGCCATCGTCAAGGCATCGTGGGCCAAGCGACCGTCGAAATAGGATAAGGCCATGAAAATTGGCACAGGTAAATCGAGAGGATCCAACTGGCTGTAGGACCATACTCTGACTGCATCCACGGTCGCTTCTTCGACTTCGAAATGGCCTATCCCCAGGTACGTTGGTAGATTGCCTTCTTGCATCCTGTCATAGGCCAGCTTGACCAGCCGGGAAGAAACCTGGACCTCAGGGCCGCAGATCTTTTCCACATCACAGAAGTCAAGGTCACTGACCAGTCGGGTGCATTCTGCATAGAATATTTTTTCCCGTTGCCACCATCGGCCCCAAGCTTTTTTGGCGCTATCGACATCAAATCGACCGTCTAGCTCGTTCGACTGGAGATTCTCCCCGACCATCTTTTCTTCCTTCCCCAATTCCAGAATGGCCAGGGCCTCGTCTCCGATGTTCAATTGCAGGATGCACCACAAAGACAATCCTTTACTCACTGCATTAAGAAAGTCCCGCAGGGCTTTCCAGAAAGATTGGCCGATTTTCCCTCGAGTGTGTTTGCAGAACCAGGTGGCGCACGTGGGGTCCCGGTACCGCCAGATTGAGCAAGTTCCAAAGGCGCTGTTGAGATACGGGCATCGAAGCGTAGAGTTGCGGCCGAAGGCACTTTGGCTGTGCCGGTAGAGGAGTTTGTAGGCGGGCGGTGGACGGATGGCCAGTGGGTCGACGGCTAAACCTTCGCCAAGACGTTCAACAATAGTCGCCTTTCCCGTTGTCATGGCCGGGGCCGAATCACCTAAGATGGCTCCTACTATGAAATTGGCCAAAGTGGGGGTGTAGGTACAACATTTGCTGATTTTGTCAAAAAAGAACTGGTCAGTACCGAAATGCTGATCGGATCTTGGGCACATCACACAGTTGCTGCAGGTGGCCTCGCTTTCCTCAGGCAGAGGCCCATTGACAACCGCCTCTATCCACCGGGCATAAAGGGACGGCAGGGCTCCCTTCGTTCCAGTAACAGGGGATTGAAAGGTTTTTTGTGCAGGTGCAGTCGGCTTCTCCATCTTTTTCTCCATAGAGATGGTTTGGTTTACCTTGGCCGCTCTAATCTAATCCTGCAGACTTTTTGGCCGGTACAAACGTAACGGCCTACTTTTCACCATCCTTGAGTTGCTGTGGCTATACCAAATGACAGAACACGACCATGCATATTTGTTGACCACAGAATGTTTGATGAATTGAACAATTATAGATAGTGGCGCAAATTCGCCGAGTTCTAATAATTTTACAACAGGTGAACTATAACAAAAAACGCAATAAAAGATAAAAGAATTTTAAAGATGACACCAAGTAGACGATGATATTGACATTGGAGTTGGAAACTTGAAAGCCATTGATTTAAATCAGGAGAATATAAAAATCTTGTTGATGAACAGAAAATGCTTTTGCAAATTTCTCTATTTGTTTGCCGAATGATGGTCAGAACGAAAAAGAGTGTATACACTTTAGCTGAAGTTTAGAGGTACCGTATCAATAGAAAAATCACCGATGTAATCAATTTCCTCAACATGGAGAATACGATATGTCAGAACTTAATCAGCGGATACTCGACATCATTCACAAACCACAACTTGCCTCTCTGGCAACAGTAACCGAAATGAATAACCCTTGGGTTCGTTATGTGGTTACAGTCGGGGATGGCAATTTTACTCTTCGCTGTGCAACTTTGGCAGAATCCCGCAAGGTTGGGCAGATCCAGAAAAATCCCAATGTTCACCTGACTTGTGGTGTCACCTCATTTATGGAAATGCAACCCTATTTACAAATTCAGGCTAAGGCACATGTCACTATGGACAAGGAAGAACGTCACAATTTTTGGAATGATATGCTGGCCCCAATTTTCACCGGTCCGGATGATCCTAAATATGCTGTCATTATCATTGAACCGTACCGCATAGAGTACTGCACACCAGGATCTTATCTGCCTGAAATTTGGGCGAGATGAAGATAAGGGACGTTGAAGGAATGATTTCCAAAAAGATGATTCACGCATGCAAACATCTTAAAACTTTCGGAGAGCAACGTCTCGTTTGGAAATGGGAGTGTCGTCCAGTTGGTGTGCATTCGGTCCTAGGAGTTTTGCCAAAATTTTGCCAAAATAAATCAAAACATGAGTAAATCAGAGTAATGAAGGTTAAATAGCAACAGAAGGGCAGGGTTGTTTAATTGTTCAAAATCGTGATGATTTTGTATGTGTTGGCTACTCTTCATTACTCATGTTTTACCAGGCTAAAGTGGCATTGAACGCACTGAAAATCCGTGGTTCACAGATTGAAAAAGTTCGAAGAGAGAACACCGCGGAACCCCTTTTCTTTCTCTATGCTTTAAAATTTGCTATTCAAGGCTTAATTATTGTCCGAGCTGTGCCGTACAGGGTTACCATATCAGCCAAACTTTCAAATTTCTGGGCTCCGACCAGCTTATGTTGCCCCATGATAAATGTGGGAACCGCGGTAATACCTCTAATTTTTGAATCCGCCCAATCCTCATCCACTTTTTCCGCATAAACTCGACCAGAAAGTATCTCCTCTGCCTCTTCAACCGGCAGTCCGACGTTTCGGGCCAGATCAAGCAAAACAGCATGATTTCCAATGTTCAGACCACCGGAAAAATATGCCCGGAATGCTGCCAAATGGAATGCATCACCCTTACCCTTATCTATTGCCCAGAGTCCCAATTCCTGGGCCAGTCTGCTATTGTATGTTCTAGTCCTAGTGGCAAACGGTAAACCCAGGTCATCAGCAGTCCTTTGCAGGTGCTCAAGCATCCCAGCCATTTTCTCGGGACTTGTTTTGAAAAGATCCTCAAGTAATCTCCCCTCTCGCGGTGTTTCAGGATGCAAGGGAAAGGCCCGCCATCGAACGATCACTTCATATTCTTTTTGCAGTCTCTCAATACGCCCGGTAATGAAATAACACCAGGGTCAGATGTAATCAGAAAAGATTTCTAATTCGTTTGTTTGTGTCATGTCGTTTCCCCCGGGATATACACGGCATTCAGAGGTTGAATGTGTTGAGTAAAATACGTATCAATTTTTGCAAAATCAATATGAACGAAAATGGCGTGGGCAACAAACACAAAAAGGTCCAACCAGGGACACTCGTCTTCATGGCCCTTACCTTTATGCTTTTGGTAAAATTGCCAAGATATTTATAGCGGGATTGGTTGCCAGGAAAACGGTTGAGGTCACTCAGTGCGAGGTGGACCAATACAGACGAATTGTTGAGTTGTTCAGCTTAAATGAATGAATGTCAATGAGGAGATGATATGGGGCTTTGGCAGGATAATTTTCCTATTCCTCCTGGGATTGGGGAAGGGAAAAGGATGTTCAGTTATTGATTTGGCTAGAACTCCAGATCAAGACCTTTTTCGCAAAAATCAAATTCAGCCGGTTCTGCAAGGGTGTAAAAGAGTTTGTGTAAATGGCCATTCAGGGGTAGTTGAAAGCCCCACCCTCAACAAGGAGATTATATGGCCATTGACAAAGAACTGCTTGATCATTTGTTTGCCGACTACAATTACCAGAAACCCGAAGATCTGATAGGAGAGAATGGGCTGCTCAAACAACTGACCAAGGCCATTCTGGAACGGGCACTGCAAGCGGAAATGACCGTCCATCTTGGGCATGAAAAGCACGGTATCATTGCCACTAAAGGCGGTAATGCCCGCAATGGCAGAACCGGCAAAACTCTCAAAGGGAACTTCGGTAATATGCCGATTGAGGTTCCTCGAGATCGAGACAGCAGTTTTGAACCCGTTATTATCGCCAAAGGACAAACCCGCTTTGCCGGTTTTGATGACAAAATAATCTCACTCTATGCTCGAGGGATGACCACCAGAGAGATCAAGGGGCATTTGGAGGAAATCTACGGTGTAGAGGTTTCTCCCACCCTGATCTCGACAGTCACCGATGCCGTGAATGACGAGGTCAAGATCTGGCAGAATCGGTCTCTGGAAGCCGTGTATCCTATTGTCTACATGGACGCCATCCGGGTTAAGGGGCGGGCCACTGGGCACGTTTTAAACAAGGCGGTCTACCTAGCTATCGGCATCACCATGGAAGGCGTGAAAGAGGTTTTGGGGATGTGGGTGGCCGAAACCGAGGGTGCCAAATTCTGGCTTCAGGTCGTAACTGAACTGAGAAACCGTGGCGTCCAGGATATCTTTATTGCCTGCGTTGACGGTCTGAAGGGTTTTCCGGAGGCGATTGAGACGGTCTTCCCTCAGGCGCAGGTTCAACTCTGTATCGTCCATATGGTGCGGAATTCTTTAAAGTATGTTTCATGGAAACAGCGCAAAGAGGTGGCTGCCGATCTCAAGACCATCTACCAGGCTTCAACCGCCGATCAAGCCGAGATGAGTCTTTCGGATTTCGAAGAAAAATGGGACAAAACACATCCATCCATCGGTCAGTCCTGGCGCAGAAACTGGGAGCGGATCATCCCTTTTTTCGCCTATCCACCAGAGATACGCAAAGTGATCTATACAACGAATGCTATAGAATCGTTAAACATGTCGCTCCGCAAAGTGACCAAGAATAGGGGATCATTTCCGAACGACGAGTCAATGCTCAAACTTCTGTACCTGGCCCTCAACAATATCGCTAAGAAATGGACTATGCCGATCAGGGACTGGAAGGCTGCCTTGAACCGTTTTTCCATTTTGTTTGGTGACAGAATGCCGGCTTATTGAAAAAAAGAGTATCCAAAGCCATTTACACAAAATGATTTACAGGTCCTATCTCAATTTCGCTCTCTCTCAAATCAAGATGCCGATCTTTAAAACAAATGCTTTGATCAGTATCTATGCCGCCTTGGGAGTGATTATCCGAGCTTTATGAACACCAGATTTTCTATCATATGAAAATTGTACCCCGAAACGAGTGGCCAGCAATCGTCGAATCCCAAAAGCTATAAGCATGACAATTGGCAGAATAATTTGTAGCGCTGCTGGAAGCGTCCAGAGTAGTACAATACCACTGTCGATTTGTAGCATGTTATCGATTCCTCCGTACGTTGATTTTCATGGCATCAGGTACATACCGTTTCTGAATTGCGGGGAAGACAGGTTCGTAACCGCTCGTTTATTTTAGTTTTTATTTCTGAGTATCATCGATCTGAAAAAAGTACATTGAGACCGTGTCTCAGACTATTGCCCTCCTGATTAAAATCATTCTGCTTTATACACCGTATCGTCGCCTATATTTTTCCCAATGGTATAATTAAATACAGGACGGCTATTTTATTAGTATTATGATATCATGAATTTTTTTCTTGAAACTTGTACTTTTTTTCAGGAAGATGGCCCATGATGAGTTGCGGGTAATGTTTCTGGATGACGACACAGTTTGACTTCCGCACCTTATGCAATGATAAAAATAATTTCATTGTTCCTGGGCAGGCTTTAGCCGAGTAGTGAGCCCGTGGTTTAAAACCACCGTCTTTCAGACGCATTTGCTTTCAGTCGGCGGTTTAGTCCACCGAGCTTTGAACCCACCAGCTTGCAGCTGGTGGTCGTTTAGTTTGGATGCTTAAGAATGGTTTCGCAATATTCTTTTTTGTGGTTAATCACCGGAGCAATAAGATGTTCAAAGCCATTACCGCCTATAGCAGAAGTATCTCCGCACTGGAGATTGAGAATGATCTTCTTGTCCAGGCAAACAGCAAATTGGGTTGCTACAGACCATCGATAGGCATTCTTTTCACTTCCTGCCCTCACAATCAGAGTAAATTCGCAAGGGTTCTCAAGGGAATAAATCAAGCATTTCCACAAATACGGCTCGTCGGCAGCACTGTTGTCGGAGGATTTACAGAGGAAAGCGGTTACGCCAAGGATGGTTTTCTCCTCTGCCTTATCGTTAGCGACACAGTGGAGATAATTGCTGGCTGCGTACGTAAGCTGTCACAAGTCATGCAGCGCAATGAGTTAGCGCAGGCATTCAATGACTCAATCCAGAGAGATTGTGCCCCCTGTGATACAACCGCGTGTCTCCTCTATTCTGCCTACAATGGAATTAACAACGAAGCCTTAATCCAGGACATTCATGGGTTGCTCCCTGATGAGTGCCTTGTTACAGGCGGACTGGCATCTGATTACTGGAGTGGAAAGGATATCGCCGATTTTTCTCAGAAAACGCCGCCTGCAGAGCAGACACTGCTTTTCTTTATGGATAAAGGAGAAGTAATCATTGAAGATGATGCTCTCGTTTTTCTTCTATTTCATGGGGACGTCAGAGCGTCATATGGTTTTTCACACGGATGGTCTGATGTAGGGATGCTCTATCCGGCAAAAGCGGAGGGCAGTTACATCACAGAACTGGACGGAAAAGAACCGCGAAGGTTTCTTCAGGAACTCTCCCATCCATTTGCTGTAGAGTCACACGATTTCGCTGAATACCCTTTTTGGATTCATGTGCCTGGTCAAGATCCGTATTTGCGGGATATATTTTTCGACAAAAAGAGTGGGCGCTATTATACCCAGAGTGCCACTCTACCATGTCGTTTTCAGATCAGTTTTTCCTATCCTAGAAAAGAAAGGGTGCTGAGCGACTATCGGAATTGTCTTAATCAACTTAAAAATCGCTATGACCTTATCTTAGTCAATACCTGCTGTGTCCATCAGGTGGTGCTGGGTAGCGATATCGAAAAAGAATACTCTTCGCTTATGGGGACCGTTCAGGACACTGCATTCATTGGTGGTTATGTCTTCGGTGAATTTGGACCTTCCGCTACGACGCGGAAAAGTGTGCTGCATAGCTGTTCAAGTATCGCGCTTTGCCTTGAAGAAGGGCGAGGGGATTGCCAACGGGTAGATCATCCAATGCAATTCTATCATCAAATTATCA
>JAIFKM010000046.1 GCA_020049575.1 Desulfobulbaceae bacterium | reverse complement strand
CAGCAGTCAAAGTCGTCTTGCCATGATCAATATGACCTACTGTCCCAACATTGACATGCGGTTTTGTCCTGTTAAATTTTTCCTTTGACATTTTTTTGTCTCCTCAGGCCTTTGAAATGTTATGAATTTCTCTTTCGTCTACTTTTTCTGGAGCCCATGATCGGATTCGAACCGGTGACCTCATCCTTACCAAGGATGCGCTCTACCACCTGAGCTACATGGGCTTCTAACTGTGTTCATCAGACAACAAATGGAGCGGGAAACGAGACTCGAACTCGCGACCCTCAGCTTGGAAGGCTGATGCTCTACCAATTGAGCTATTCCCGCAACCGCTGGCTATTGTCCATCTGCCAAAAAAGAACTGATATTGTGGTGGAGGGGGGAGGATTCGAACCTCCGAAGGCGCTGCCGACAGATTTACAGTCTGTTCCCTTTAGCCACTCGGGAACCCCTCCAAATTGAATTGCCTCGACAAAGGCAAAACATCATTATCCTTTCAGCGTAATTTTGTAAAGCAATTTTTGTTAATCTGGAGCTGGCGATGGGACTTGAACCCGCAACCTGCTGATTACAAATCAGCTGCTCTGCCAATTGAGCTACGCCAGCCCAAGAAACAGAAGATTATACTCAGTGCAAAACCATTTATCAATATCTTTCTTCAAATAATAGGGCATTTTCTCAAAGCTGAATGAGGCTTCCCTTTTTCGCATCTTTCATCAGCAATCAATGATAAAAAAAAGCCGATACCTAAGCGGCATCGGCTTTTTTATAATGCACTGAAAACAAAAGTTTTGCTGCTATTTCACAGCAAATGGACTTTCTCTATATCTCTCAAAAGCCATAGCCGTTGTTCGATACACAATGTGAGCAAATTTTGTATATGGCATATACATAAACAGCATCATGACGGATACAAGATGCATGAAATACACTATGTAACCTATCGATGGAATACCTAACCAGCGAAGTATCTCAGCTCCCAAACCAGTCGCACCAACAGCCATGACCTCCCAGATCAAGAACCAGTTATAGAAGTTGCGCCCAGAAAGCCCCTCACTCTCCATTCTGGAACGATTTGTCCAAAGGACATAGGCACCATATAAAAGCGCAACTGCCGAAACATTAGCCATGATTTTAAAAGGATCATAGAGTGGCAGCGGACCATGCAATGAAGGCCAGAAGAGCCCCAGAACATCGTTTTTCAATAACGACCAGCATGTGACAATGAAAAGCCCGATAAAAGCAAGCATCAGAGGCAGATGTCCTTTTACCCTGTCGACATTAACAGTACATTCTTTGAATCGAGTATGTTTGACAATCTCGACCAGAGAAGGCCATAAAAAATCACTGACAAACTGCATGACCGAAGGACGAAAGGCAGGATTAATCTCGGCTTTTTCTGACATAGCCCGCCACAGTTTTCGAACTCCCATATAAGTCGACAATACCGCCAGACCCGCTGCAGGGACCATGAAGAGAACGATAAAGAAAATATTTTTCGCGTACCATCTGAAATCCCAGCTACCAAAAAACTGTTGATACCCATGAGAAGCGAAATGTTCTTTAGTTGGAATATGCATCGCTCCAGACAATAACCACATAACGAAAATAATGACGGCAGGGATTCCGATGAGTATTGGGAGATTCTTAGCACTTGATGCAAGTTTGGCTAGACCTGCTGGCCAACCATAGAAGGTATAAGCATATGCCCTGATAGCTCCGAGAACTTCACCGGGCTTAGCCCCTCGCGGGCAATAAGCAGAGCAATCTCCGCATTGATGGCAGAGAAAGATATCAGGATCAGTGACAAGGTTGTCTTTCAGCCCCCATTGCGACCATATCATCTCTTTGCGAGGAAAGGGCTTGCCATCCTTAGAAAGAGGACAGATGACCGAACAAGTAGCACACTGATAGCATTTTTTCAGCGTGTCCCCCCCGGCATCTTTAAGATATTTAATAAATTCTAAATCTGGCTGAACATTCATTAGTTTCCTCCTGCAGTATACGGTTCCAGATTTTCTGTGAAATATTCTCTTAATACTAAGCAGATGTCCTGATTATAATAATATTTTTAAATTATTAGATAGCCAGGACACCAAGATATTAGAAACCTTTAAAGGGGTTTGGTCCCATCTCGACAATCCTCTCGACAAAATCATTGAGGATCTGAGGAATTTTGTAATAATCAGTAATGGCCACTTGTTCAGCAGCGCACCTCTCAGACTCAAGACCAAGACTAGAAAGAGTGTCGCCTATGTTTTCCATACGCTTATTGGCAATTTCTGATCCTTTGACAAAGTGACACTGATAATCATCCCCGTATGTACAACCAAGGAGCATTGCCCCATCCATACCGGCAGAAAGTGCATCACGGATCCATGCCATATTGACAGATCCAAGGCAGCGTACTGGAATGAAGCGGATCATATGGTTTATACCAAGACGATTCATTCCAGCCATATCCAGCGCAGGGTAGGCATCGTTTTCACAAGCAAAGACTATGATTCTCAGCCTATCTTCATCGTCCTCCGGGACTTCGACCGCTTTGACCATAGAACCGATAAGATCGATATTGTAGTCTTTAAAGCCAATAATACGCTCAGGACAAGCACCCATACAGGTGCCGCAACGGCGACATCGTGTCGGATTGGGTAGCGGTGTTCCCTTGGCATCATCATCGAGGGCGCCAAAAGGACATTCTTCTGTGCAGCGTTTACACTGGGTGCAACGCTGCATAAAAAACTCGGGATAGGTGGCATCACCCGATCTGGGATGAACAGAGACTCCACGATCTGTGGATTCCAGACACTGGATTGCTTTAAGAGCCGCACCGGTAGCATCATCAATAGCCTCTTCAATCGTCTCAGCCTTGCGAACACCGCCACAAGTGTAGACTCCGGTTCTACGTGTTTCGTAAGGGAAACAAATAAAATGCGAATCAGCATAACCATCGAAAAGACCAAGATCAGAAAACGCAGGTCCCTGACGATAGGCCAGATTGATTGAATTCTCATAGAGGGTGACCGGCTCCATTCCAGCAGCAAGTACAACCATGTCCACATCGAGTGTCAAGTCCTCGCCCAGCAGGGTATTCTCAGCAGAAACTGATATTTTCCCACCGCTTTCCTCAACCTTCATAACATTTGCCTTGGTCATAAAAATGCCATCATACTGCTGAGTACTCTTGTAAAAGAGTTCCATATGTCCAGGCGTTCTCATATGCTGGTAAAGAATGTAAGCCTTGCCTTCAGCATTATCGTTGCAGACGTACTGAGCCTGCTTGAGTGCAACCATTGAGGTAACGGAGTTGCAGTACGGGAAGTCATTGTCATTCTCTGCTCCACCAGGACTTTGCACAAAGGCTACGTTGGCTGGAACTTTTCCTGCCTTTGCCATCTGTTCAAATTCGGCATTGGTCACGACATTTTTAATTCTGCCATAACCGAGATGTTCAAACTGTGAGACATCAGCAGGTTTCCAGCCGGTAGCGAGTACAACAGAACCGACAATTGTTGCCTGAGGATCCACCTCAGTATATTTCTGCAAGCCGGCATTCGGGTCTTCCTTTAAACCTTTGTCAATTTGTTCCTGCTCGTCGACTCCGACCTTTGCCGGCGCATCCCACTCGGTCTTGCTACCAGCAGCCTTAAATGAAACTGCAAAATTTCCGGGCGAGCCACCTATACGTGCTACTTCTATACCGGTTTTGATGGAAATCTTACTATTAGTAGTGACTTTTTGGATAAGAGCATCTACTGGATTTTCTTCGAGATCAGTCCAAGGAGACTTGGTCGGAAATGATTTTCTCCAACCAGCAGCCTTGCCACCGAGTTTTTCTTCCTTCTCAACAAGCAGAACTTCATATCCGGCTGCAGCAGCCTCATTCGCTGCCGTAAGTCCAGCAATACCAGCTCCCATGACCATTATGGTTTTATTAATAGTCTCAAGCTTGTATGGTTCAGGCAATTCTGTTTTCTTAGCCCGGGTACAGGCCATACGCATATAATCAGCGGCTGTCTCATTGAGAAAGGCAATAGCCTCCTTATGAGGTTCCTTTCCTTCTGCTGGCTTGGCCTCAGTCCAAATCACCTGCTCACGCAGATTCGCCCTTACGGTAATTTTGTCATCACCAAAATCGAATTCGCGGGTCATGACCCGGGGCGAACACGCACCAATTACCACGGTGTTAATGCCACCCTGGATATCGGCTTCGATCAAAGAACGCCCCTCGTTTCCACATAGACAGGCATGCGTCTTACATTCCATACCCATCTCTTTTTTGACAATTCCACCAAGTGCTTCAAGATCGAGGGCATCACCGATGCCGCAACCTGAACACAAATATGCACCATATGTTTTAGACATTGATTTTTACCTCCTGGAAACCTGAATTGCCTTCAGGGCAGCTGCGGTTGATGATTGAGTAGTAGTAACAACATCGGCCGCCTTTTTAGCACAACCGGCAGCAAACATAGCCTTTTCACTGTCGGAGATCACAAATCCACTGCTATCCAAATTCAAGGCAACTGGAGCACCCTGTATTGAAAGAGAAGGCTGCATGCCGGTTGCCAAAACGGCCATATCTACTTTCTGAGAGATTTTATCTCCAGTAACTGCATTTTCGGCAACGAGTGTAACGGAGCCATCAGCCTCTGGAGTAACCTGAGCGACCTTGCCTTTGATAAACACAGCATTTTTGTCCGCCATACGTGCTTCCCGGAATTTCTCATATTTACCGGGGGTACGAAGATCAATATAAAACACATAGATCTTTGCATCGGGATATTGCTCGCGCACATAGGTCATTTGTTTAAAGGTTGCCATGCAACAAATATGTGAGCAGTATTCGAGATGATTTTCATCCCTAGATCCAGCACACTGTACAAATGCAATGGATTCTATAGGCTTATTATCACCCGGTCTAGCAATTTTTCCTTGAGTGGGGCCGTTTGGTGCAGCCATCCTCTCCATCATCATGTTTGTAATGATGGATTCGGACTCGTTGAATTTCAAATTATCAATTTTGGCGGCATCGTAAGGTACCCAGCCAGTAGCCCAGATAATTGAAGCGACGTGAATCTTTACACTCTCAGTTTTCATATCAAGGTCTACCGCGTTATACTTACAGGCAGCCTTCACAGCTTCAGCCCCAGCGACCGACAGGGCTGCTTTATTGATGACATATCTCCGCGGGTAGGCCATCTCATGCGGCAAATATGCAGCCTTACAGGAATCCATACCAAAATTGAATTCATTCGCGATTATATCAGGGCATGCATCTGCACAATCCCCACAAGCAGTACAGTTGCTGTTAACATAGCGAGGGGCAATCTCAAGCGTCACGTCATAGTTGCCTGGTCCACCTGTAACAGCCTTTACAGTGGTCATGGTATAGGTTCGGATTTTCCTATTTGCCTTCACTCTTTTGAAATTGATTTCAAGTCCACAACTGGGTGGACAGAGTTTAGGAAAATACTGATTGAGTTGGGCTACACGCCCTCCAAAACAAGGGTTCTTTTCTACCAGAAATACATCATTTCCGACTTCGGCGGCTTCTAGGGCTGCCGTCAGCCCGCTGATTCCTCCGCCTACGACCAAAATTGCACCAGAGGTGCCTTGCTCGTCAGTCATACCTTTCCTCCATAATTTCTCTTAGAATATATAATACTATTGACATACCGTTCCCCAAACGACACCTCTTTGGTGGCCGGGGAAAATACATCAACTGTTGGACTCTAGGGGTATCTACTCAGAAATGTCTTTCTATTACATACAGAATAAAGACGTTATCTTTCTTTAGCCTGTATAACATAAAAAGTTACATAACAAAAATCTCCAGGAATCGTAAGACTCCTGGAGATTTTAATTTACATTATGCTATAACCAGAGCGGTACAGCATTACAGCCAAGGATCAGTTGCAAGAATGTTGACGCACTCAACCTTCTCACATTTCCATTCCAAGGTATCGGGATTGAACGTGGAGTTGACGAAACACTTCCAGTTCTCGTCATCGCAGGTCGGGAAATCTGACCTGTAGTAGAATCCTGGGTAACGAGATTCTTTACGGAATTCGATGTGACGGATATGAGCCTCTACACACCAGATACGATGATAGTTCTCCCAACAGCGGAGGAGCTCATGAAGATCTCCAGCTGCCATTTTCTCTGAATCTTCGCGGAGGAGTCTCAGCAGATCGAGGCAGATATTGAGGAGCTTGCCGGAAGTCATGTAATACGTAGCAACACCACCGCCATACTCATCGGTAGCCTTCATCAAACGCATCATCAAACCAGAAGGCTTGCAGTAGTTAGGATTTACATCCGCTGCAGTTGAAGCACCAACGAATTCAGCATATCGTCGTACTGGTGCATAGATTTCATCAACCAGTTCTTTGGCAGTCTGCTTGAGCTCAGGCTTAAAGCTTGCATTATCACGACAGAATTTTACCATCTGCTTTGCAGCAATACGTCCTTCAGCGTGCGAACCAGAGGAAAATTTATGACCGGATGCGCCAACGCCGTCGCCAGCTGTGAACAGACCATCAACAGTGGTCATACGGTTGTAACCCCATTTATACTTATGTGCACGAGATGGATTCTGGATATCTGGTACCCAAGCTTCTTCAGGACCGGAAGTCCAGATACCGCAACAACCGGAGTGAGAACCGAGCATGTAGGGTTCGGTCGGCATAATCTCAGAGCCAGTTTTCTCAGGCTCGATGTCCATACCTGCCCAAAGTCCTGCTTGACCAACTGACATATCGAGGAAATCTTCCCATGCTTCAGACTCGAGATGCTTCCAGTATTTCTTCACTTCTTTCTCGTCCATGCCTTTGGCGCGACGATCTTCAAGGAAGGCGTTCAAGGCAACATCTGTAGCCATGTAGATCGGTCCACGTCCAGCCTTCAGCTCATTGAGCATCAAGTGATTACGCAGACAAGTCGGGGTAACGGGAGAAGCGCCATACGGCATGAATTTCTCAAGTTCATCTTTTACTGAATCGCTGTTTGCATAGAACTCACCAAGACCGTTCTGCACTTTGGCTTTGAAAAGAAGGAACCAGGCACCAACAGGACCGTAACCGTCTTTAAAACGAGCAGGCGTGAATCGATTTTCCATCATGGTCAGGGTAGCGCCAACCTGTGCACACATTGTGTAGGTCGAGCCAGCATTCCATACGGGGTACCATGCACGTCCCTTTCCTTCACCGGTTGACCGGGGACGGAAAATATTTACGGCACCACCACAAGCGACCATAGCAGCCTTGCAGCGGTAAATATGAACGGCGTTCTCACGGGTGGAGAAACCTACTGCACCGGCGATCTGGTTTGGTTTGTTTTTGTCAAGAAGCAGTTTGACGATAAAGATACGCTCATGAATATTGTCAGCACCAAGAGCAGTCTTTGCAGGCTCTGCAACGATACACTTGTAAGACTCACCGTTAATCATGATCTGCCATTTGCCGGTACGAACCGGGGTACCGCCTTCACGAAGAGTCGGAGCTGGCTTAGCACCATCAAGAGTCTCACCGTCAGCATCTTTCTTCCAGACGGGCAGACCCCATTCTTCGAACAATTTTACAGACTCATCAACATGACGACCGCAGTCATAAACAAGGTCTTCCCGGATTACACCCATGAGGTCGTTACGTACCATCTTCACGTAACTCTCGATCGGATTGCTACCAATGTAGGTATTGATGGCAGAAAGACCCTGAGCAACAGCACCAGAACGCTCAAGAGCTGCTTTATCCACCAGGACGATTTTCATATCGGCTGGAGCCCCTTTCTTGATCTCGAAAGCAGTTCCACAAGCTGCCATACCACCGCCCACAATAAGTACATCCACATCATGCTCGACGACCTGCGGATCCACTACGGCAGCAATCTCACCTTTGGGTTTATTTGGTAATGCCATATTACATCTCCTTATATACTAAAGATTCTGTTTGGAATTTCGCGATATCCCTTACCGAGACTATTTAGTCGGGATAGGAAGATTTGCCTCAAGAAGCAGACATTCGTCGTCGAGATTGGCGCCTTTCTGGTCTACATAAGCATTAGCAGCGCCCTCTGCGGTGGTACGCACGGGAAATTTAAATCGCTTGAGATTGCCATTACGGAACTTTACGGTCCACATGATGGAGTCAGCACTACGCATAGGATGAACCTGACCACCCATCGGCACAAAGTCATCATAGCCACGGACGAAAATCGCGCCCTGCGGACAGATTTTGACACAGGAGTAACACTCCCAGCATGCATCAGGCTCCTGATTGTAAGCCTTCATCTCTGTTTTCTCAAGGACCATCAGATCATTGGGACAGATGTACATGCATGCGGTTTTGTCTCCACCTTTGCAGCCATCACACTTGGAAGGATCTACATAACTTGGCATTAAACTACCTCCTCAGTTTGTTTTAACTGTTGTGATCCTGCACACACAGGATCCACTTAACCTTTACTAAATCCTCGCTACTGCAAAACTACATCCTGACAAACCTGCTCAGATTTCAACAAGCCAACAACAGGCAGTCAATTGACACTACAAAATAAATTATATGAAATTGAATGAATGACTACTCATTTATTTCTAAGAGTTTTTTTATAATTTGTTGCCCTATAATTGTCAAGACAAATAAATGAAAGGACCTTTGAACACTTATGTGTAGTTGTTTCGGACCAGTACTTCCCTCGGCTTCGCTCCATCAGCTGGACCGATAACTCCTTCCTGCTCCATTGTTTCGATCATTCTGGCGGCCCGATTGTACCCCACCCGAAGCCTCCTCTGGATCATTGAAATTGAAGCCTGCCCGGATTCTGTAACAATCGCCACGGCCTCATCGTAACGTTCGTCCAGCTCTGATTCCTCTGCGGAATCATTAGGCTCGCTCTCCGATTCAATTTCTTCCATAATCGTCGCATCATACACAGAATTCCCTTGTTTTTGCAGAAATTCTACGATTCTGGATGTTTCAGTCTCGGATATATACGCCCCATGAATTCTTTTAACGCTTGACGTTCCAGGTGCAAGGAGAAGCATGTCGCCTGCACCCAGAAGATGTTCAGCGCCGGATGCATCAAGAATTGTCCTCGAATCGATTTTTGAAGAAACTTTGAAAGAAATACGCGTCGGAAAATTGGCCTTGATCAGACCGGTCAGAACATCGACTGATGGCCGCTGAGTAGCAAGGATGAGATGGATTCCGGCGGCTCTCGCCATCTGGGCGAGTCGGGCGATCGCGGTCTCAACATCCTTGGAAGCAACCATCATGAGATCTGCAAGTTCATCTACCACAACAACGATGTAGGGAAGCTTTTCGGGAATGTGCTCATTGTAGGAGTCAAAACTCTTGACCTTCGCCTCCTCGAGTAGCCTGTATCGGCGTTCCATCTCTCGCACCGCCCAGTTCAAAGCCCGTGAAGCCAAACGCGGGTCTACGACGACCGGATGCAACAGATGAGGGATGCCTTCATAGCCTGACAGTTCAATTCGCTTAGGATCAATCATCAGAAAACGCACTTCGGCGGGTGTGGCATTGAACAGAATCGAGGCGATTATTGTATTGATGCCAACGCTTTTCCCTGCTCCCGTGGCACCCGCTATGAGCAGGTGTGGCATTTTAGCCAGATTGGCCATTGCCAGATTGCCGACCACATCAAGTCCCAGGGCTATGCTCAGTTTATCGGAATTCTTCTGATAGCTCTCAGCGCCGATCAATTCACGAATATGGACGATCTGCCGTTTCTCGTTAGGAATTTCAATACCAAGTGCGGCCTTTCCCGGAACCGAACCCACCACCCGCACCGATTTCGCTCGCAGCCCCAAAGCCAAATCATCAGCCAAGCCAACAATTTTATTAATTTTAATACCAGGCGCCGGAGCATACTCATAGGTGGTTACCACAGGCCCAGGCGATATTCCAACGACCGAACCCGACACACCGAAATTGCTCAGTTGCTGTTCGAGCTGTTGCGAAATTTTATAATAGGTCTCTTTGTCTACATGCTCCTTGACCTGCTTATGGGCATCGAGCAGTGACAACGGAGGCAGCTGCCAATCGCCCCGAGCGAGTGGCTGAGCCACAGGCTTGTCTTCCCGGCAGGTAACTGCAGGCTTTGATTTGGGCAACTCCTTCACCATCGGGACAGAAACGGCAGCCGACAGAGGCATATCGACAACCGGGCGCGACTCTCTAGACGCACGGAGATCAGTCTTTTTCCCTCCATTTTTTTGCACCATTTCCGGTCTTCCACCTTCCCGACCAAACAAAAACACAAAGATGCCTTTGACCATCCGCCAGAGCAGTTGCACGAGTTGATAGGGCGAGAATTGGGTGGAAAGCATCAAGGAGATGAGAAATACCAGGACGAGAAACAGAATGCTGCCGGGCCCGCCGATGAACGCTTCAAAGAATGAAAAGATAGTCCTTCCAAGTAATCCCCCGGCTTCAAGCAGGGCTGCATCTTTCAGGGAAAGGGACGACAGCAGACCACAGAATGAAGCAACAGCGCCTGCCAGACCAATGCTGACATGCGGAAGTCGGCGAAATGACATCTTCGGGCTGAAAAAGAAGAAGGCCGAAAGAAAAAGCAACGCGGCGAGAAGATAGGAACCCCATCCGATGCAACCAATCAATATCCGGGAGATCACATCACCAAATTCACCACACCAGTTCTTTTCGGTGGCCAAAGTTCGTGAGAGAAGGCTGAGAAACAGGAAGGAAGCAAGAAATATTCCTAGTATGGCAAGGGATTCCTGCTTGAAACCAGGTCGTTTTTTTTCACTTGGTGTTACCGCCATTACCTTCAACAGACTCCTAAAAATACAGAGTTAAATTCCTGAATGTATCTCTATCAATCTGGTGTAATGGGAATTCACTGAAAATGCAAGTTGCGGGGGACCATGGCAGCCTCAACCGCGGAGAGATTTTCGCACAGCATCGAGGATACCGTTAATAAAGGCCGGAGAATCATCGCCGCCAAAACGTCTGGCTATTTCCACGGCCTCGTTGATGGCAACTTCATCCGGCACATCTTCGACAAAAAGCATTTCACATACTGCCAATCTGAGCACATTACGGTCGGCTACGGCAATTCTCTCAAGCCGCCAGTTCACTGCCGCCTCGGTGATCAAGCCATCTATCCTTTCTCTATTCTGCAGGGTTTTTTCTAGCAACTCGACAGCATACGGTCGTCCTTTCTTGCTGATCTGAAAAAGGTTGCAAAAAAATACAAATCTCTCATGGATGGTTTCGGACGCCTGTTCTTCTCCAACGGCGAAATCATCCTGAAAGAGAAATTGCAAAGCTGCCTCACGTGATTGTCGACGAATTCCCATAATTGCGAATAGCTTGTTTAGAAATGAAGGAGGAGCTAGCCCCAGTACCGTCACAGCACACCACGAGATAGCTCCAAGACTGCTCCTGCTGGATTGCAGGAGCAGACTAAGCGAGGATGATTGATTTACACGAGATTTGCTAGAAGGTTAGCCATTTCAATGGCGGCAACAGCTACCTCGGCCCCCTTGTTTCCGGCCTTCGTGCCGCTTCGCTCAATAGCCTGCTCAATAGTCTCCGTGGTCAAAACCCCAAACAACACAGGAACTCCTGTTTCCAGACCTACTTGGGCAGAGCCTTTCGAAACCTCGTTGACAACCACATCAAAATGCGGCGTTGCACCCCGTATAACAACACCGAGGACAATGACCGCATCATATTTTTGCGAACTTGCCATTTTCTTGGCAATAAGGGGGATTTCAAAGGCCCCCGGCACGCGTGCCACATCAATATCGGAACTCAGTGCCCCCGATCGCAGCAAAGTGTCGATAGCCCCTTCCAGGAGTTTTTCACAGATAAAAGAGTTGAATCTGGCAACGACGATTGCAAATTTCTTTCCGTCCGCCTTGAGATTTCCTTCAATGATATTCGCCATGTTTTCACCTGCAAAATGTATATAGTGAGCAGATCCAATCAACGATCAGATCTGTTTAATCCATTACCTCGATCAAATGGCCCATCCGGTCCCGCTTACACTGCAGATATCCTCTATTCTCAGCATTTGCCATGATTTCAATAGGGTATCTGGCGACAACTTCAATGCCGTACCCTTCCAGGCCGACAATCTTTTTAGGGTTGTTGGTCAGCAGTGCCATTTTGCTGACCCCCAGGTCGCGGAGGATCTGCGCGCCGATACCGTAGTCCCGCAAATCAGGCTTAAACCCGAGTTTGATATTGGCTTCGACCGTATCCATTCCCAGGTCATCCTGCAGAGTGTATGCCTTGAGTTTATTCACCAGGCCTATCCCCCTCCCCTCTTGTCTCATATAGAGCACGATACCGCATCCTTCCTGATCGATCATCTGCATTGCCGCACGCAACTGCAAGCCGCAATCACACCTGGCTGAGCCAAAGACATCACCGGTCAGGCATTCGGAATGAACCCGCACCAATACTTTCTCGGTCTTGGAAATGTCCCCCTTGACCAGAGCGATATGCTCATGCTCGTCAACATCGTTGGTGTACACTACAGCTGTGAATTCTCCAGCATGCAGGGTCGGCACACGCGCCTCAGCGGCACGGTGGACTAGAATATCCTGGCGCAACCTGTAGGCGACCAGATCAGCAATGGTCGCAATCTTGAGTCCATGCTTCCCGGCAAATATCTCGAGATCGGGCATTCGAGACATTGTACCGTCTTCATTCATTATCTCGCAGATTACCCCTGCGGTAGTCATACCTGCCAGCCGCGCGAGGTCGACCGAGCCCTCGGTCTGACCAGTGCGTACCAGCACCCCGCCTTCTTTGGCGCGCAAAGGGAATATGTGGCCGGGACTCACGAGATCAGAGGGCTTGGCATCAGGAGCGACTGCTGCCTGAATGGTACGGGCCCTGTCAGCCGCCGAGATACCGGTTGAAACACCACTCCTTGCCTCGATGCTGACGGTAAATCCGGTGCCATACGGCGATTTATTGTCTCTGACCATCATCGGCAGTCTCAACCTGTCGACCAGATCAGGACTCATAGTCAAGCAGATCAGGCCACGGCCATGGGTGGCCATAAAATTGACCGCCTCGTCCGTCACGGCCTCTGCCGCCATACACAGATCGCCTTCGTTCTCACGATCTTCATCATCAACCAGAATGATCATTTTTCCGGCCTTGATATCTGCTATAACTTCTTCAATTGAACTTACTGCCATAATATTCACTCATTAGAGGTTTAGAGCCAGGCCTTCAACTATTTGAAGAAGCCATGCTCCGCCAGAAACCCGGCATCGATTCTGGTACCGGCATTGACTTGATCTGCAGCATCAAACATCTGAGTCCCGAGAAGTTTCTCAACGTATTTACCGATTATATCTACCTCAATATTGACCATCCCCCCCACTTTCAGAGTATTGAGAGTGGTCATTTTCAAAGTGTGGGGAATGATTGATACAGAAAACTCGCCTGGACTGCACGAGTTGACCGTGAGACTGATCCCGTCGATGGCGACAGACCCTTTCTCGACAATATAGCGACTTTGCTCTTTGGGCAATGAAAAGCTTAGCAGGGTATACTGCCCTGCGGCCTTATTGCTTTTCAAGGAAGCGACACAATCCACATGCCCCGATACTATATGCCCACCCAATCTATCAGAAAGACGCAAAGCCCTTTCCAGGTTGACTCGATCACCGACATGGATGTCACCAAGGCGTGTCCGCGTCAGGCTCTCCGGGGAAACATCCGCGGTAAAACGACGTCCTGAGATGCCATAAGCGGTCAGACAGACCCCGTTGACAGCAATGGACTCACCCTCTTTGGGGTCAGTGATTTCAAAGCCGGCCTCAAGTTCAAAAACCAGGCCGCCACCAGACATCCGTTTTCCAATGAGCCTGCCGTACCCCTCTATGATCCCGGTAAACATTGAAGCTCTTTCTGCCCTTTTCAGGCAGCCTCTTCAATTTCTCGAGCTTTTTTAAAAAATGTCTCAGCAGTAGCTTGATGCTTGAAGTTCTTATGAATCGTAGCAACCGTCCGATAAGCATCGGCGGCTTTATCTTTCTGCCCTGATTCCAAGTATATTTCGGCCATGTCTTCAAGGACTGCCACAGTGCCCTGCGGATCATTATTGGCATGGTACCTGTCGAGAAGGTTGAGGCAGAAATCAAGAGCCTGACGGTATTGTTTCATACCTCGATGCACCAGGACGAACTGCTTCTCCAACGATATCAAACTCGCAGAATCCTCCAGTTTCTCAATTATTTGCCAGGCCCGCTGATAATGATTATACGCCTGTTCGAAGTCTTTTTTTGCCAGACATATATGCCCCAACTGGTTGGAAGAATTGGCAACACCCGTTTCATCACCTTTTTCCTGATATCCAAGAAGAGCGTTGTGCATCGCAATTGCAGCCTGACCATAGTT
>JAIFKM010000094.1 GCA_020049575.1 Desulfobulbaceae bacterium | reverse complement strand
TGGCCACAAAGAGGTCCTTGTTCGCTTTGGACTGGAAATGCCAGATCATGCCGTTCCACGGGAAGGTGAAAGATTCAATGCCTTTGATGGCACGGCCATCCTGGAAATAGGCAACGGTATCATAGCCCTTTATGGCTATGGGCATTTCTGCCGCTTTGGCGGTGCTCAGTCCGCCTATAGCGGCGAACATTAATGCAACAAAGCAGAAACTGATGAACATCCTCTTGCCTGCAGCTGTTATTGTCATGGTCGTCCTCCTCTCGGTGTCTTCTGTCATATGGTAATGAGCTTCTCGTTATTTTTTAAAAGCTCGGTGAATGGGGCACCCCAGTATTTCACCTCAATGTTGAGCCCCTCAAGGGTCTCCGTCACGCCCAGTTGATCCGCACAGGCCTTGCATGCGGTTATATGCACGCCGACCGCCAATGCATCCTGCACCAGTTGCCGGATTTTTTCGTCTTCGCAGATCAATTTGGCGGGTGCGCCCCAGACAATGAGTGTGACCTTCTGCCACCAGCCACGAATGAGGGAATTCATCGTGTACATGAACACCATCTTCTCGGCGGTGATCGGATTGTCGCTGGTCCATAGGACATACAGGTGTGTTTTTTCGCTCATCTCTGGCCTCTCGTGCCCGCCCGAAAAAGGATCTCGCCCTCGTTGCACCGCATATGTTTGGCCGTTTCCATGAATTCATGCATGAAAATCATGCCCATTCCCTTTGATAGATCACCCAGATCAAACAGCATGTCATGGCCCTCCCTTTTCTGATTTTATCCCAAGATCGGCTTGTCGATGGGTCTCCCCAGTCGGTCACAGATGCCGCTGGCTAAGGCGAAGATGATATCGGCTGCTAGATGGCCGGCAATGGTTTCATCATAGAGAATCCTCGATTCCGGCGGGAATTCCTCGTCACCTCGCCAATACAACACAGCCACTGGAACCCGGGGTGCTATGAGCATAATAAAGGCGCTGTCTGCCATGTCAAGATGGGTGCCGCCAAGCTGTTCGCATCTCGCCGAGAATCCTGAAAGATCATTATTGAAGCGATCTGCGATGAGATCAGTCGGAATCGCATGGGGGCCGCGGAAGAAGGTGCTGCCGCCCGGGATGTCCTTTTCGGAAATCCATTGGTGTGTTGGTTCGATCTCTTTGGCCCGAAGGAGGTAATGAACAAGAAAAAGCTCGAAGTAGGGGTGGAGCTTTTCAGGGCTTCCACTTTCGGCCTCAACCCTGCGTTGATGAGGATATATCCTGTAGTGCTGATCCCAGAGCGGCACCGAATAGAACATCTCGGTGTCGTTGAAGGTGCATACCGCCCTCCTGCAGACATCGAGGGGATCCTGAGTGGCGAGTTCCTGAAAAAACTTCGAATCGATCAATTCCGGCATGTTTTTCTCCGTTCTGTGCAGGATGAGCCCCGTGAGAAGAGGTGCTCATTCCGCATGTTCATTTGCTGGAAGAGAGTGTCATGTCGATATCATACCGGTTGATGCCGGTAAAGAGCTGCCATTGAGGTCGCCAGCTTGCGGAGAGCGGCAGCATATCGGCTGCAGGCGGAAGATCCAGTAGGGCTGTGCCTGTCTCCCCCTCACAGAATACTAACTGAAAATCAATACAACCGGAAAGATCTCCGGCTACATTTGTACGATTGCAGAGATGGAATGCTGGGAGGGGCTGTCGAGCCTTTCTCCCGTGGCAGCATAGCATATTCTACGTCAGGAAGCGGGCATGAAAACGATTTTGATCAGTGGTACTTTGAATTTATGAGGACTATTGGTGTCATACTCGGTGGCGGTGTGGGCAGCAGGCTCAAGCCTCTGACCTCCAAACGCTCAAAGCCGGCAGTGCCTGTCGCCGGCAAATACCGTCTGGTCGATATTCCGATCAGCAATTGTATCAATAGCGATATCAAGGAGATATATCTTCTCACCCAGTTCAACAGCGTCTCTTTGCACCGCCATATCCAGTCTGCCTATATCTTTGATCATTTCACTCACGGCTATGTCAGACTCCTGGCTGCCGAGCAGACCCCGGAGTCGGGGAAATGGTTCCAGGGTACGGCCGATGCTGTGCGCCAGTCTCTGCATCACCTCCTCAGTCCCAAACCTGACCTGATTGTCATCCTCTCCGGTGACCAACTCTACCGGATGGATTTCCGCCAGGTGATCGCCCAGCATCTCGCCACCGGCGCTGAGGTGACTCTTGCGACAAAACCGGTGTTGCGGGAGGAAGCCGGCGCTCTGGGGGTTCTCTGCTGTGATCCCTCCGGCCGGATAACCCGGTTTGTCGAGAAGCCGGGAGAGGCGGGCCTAACGGAAGATCTGCGGGCGCCAATGGCGGAGGAAAGATACCTGGCCAACATGGGCATTTATGTCTTTAACAGCGATATCCTGCAGGCGTTGCTTCTGGCCACGGACGAGAGTGATTTCGGCAAGCACATCATCCCGACGGCCATCGACAGGCAGCGCGTGTTCAGCTATATCTTTGACGGGTACTGGAAGGATATCGGTACGGTAGGGATGTTCTGGCAGGCGAATCTGGCACTCACGGCCGAGATTCCGGAATTCACCTTCTACGATGCCGCAGCTCCCATCTATACCCATCCACGTTATCTCCCGCCTTCAAAGATCAATCATTGCGACCTGATACGTTGTCTGGTGACAGAAGGATCGATACTCTCCGCCCAGCGGATAGAGGACTCGATTCTCGGGCTGCGCAGTATCGTGCGGGAAGGAACAGTTATCGAGAAATCGATTATAATGGGTAGTGATTACTATGAATTCGAGGGGGCGAACGGAGAAGAAATTCCCTTGGGAATTGGCAGGAACTGCCATATTCGTCAGGCGATCATCGATAAGAACGTGCGGATCGGTAATGATGTGACGATATCGCCTGCCGGCAAGAAAGAGGGCAGCACAGACCTCTACACCGTCCGGGACGGCATCATCGTGATCCCCCAGAACAGCCGGATCCCAAGCGGCACCATCATCTGAAAGATCCTTCCCGGCAGCTCAATCATGCATCTGAAATCAATTGAATATTTTCGAGCTATAGCCATCGTGCTGATCGTTGCCGGCCATTGTTATGCGATCAGCGGCTGGAATATCGACACGTTCGCTGAACTGGTTCTCGCCAACCTTATCTCCGGCGGGACCTCGCTTTTTGTCTTTATCTCCGGATTCCTCTTTCATCACGTGTTCTATCAGAAATTCAATTACCGGAAATTCATGATAAAAAAATTCCGGAATGTCTATCTTCCCTATCTCTTTCTGTCGATTTTCGGGATCTGGCATGCCATTGTGATCCGTATCCCGTTTCCCGAATTCTATTTTGGCCCTGAAGAGACCCTCTACGACCAGATTATCCGGCCGGCGCTGCTCTATCTCTGGACCGGCGGGATTTTTGCCTACTGGTATATCCCGTTCATCATGGGTATTTTCCTGCTCTCGCCGTTGTTCATCAACTTCATAGAAAGCAGTCGCCGATTCAGGGTCTGTCTGATCTGCCTGACCCTGGCGGTTTCCCTGTTCATGCACCGACCGGTGAACAATTTCTCGATCCTGCAGTCGATTGTCTTTTTCCTGCCGGTATATCTGATCGGTATTTTCTGTTCTCTGGAGAAGGAAAGGATATATGCCCGTTTGTCTGGACGGGACTGGCTGCTGGCGGTGGCAGTCGTCCTGCTGGCGATACTCCAGACCGTCTGTTACGGCTCCGCCGGGAATCTGCAGAAAGCGCCTCTGGCATATAACGGCATCGATATAGGCCTGCTCCAGAAACTGCTCCTCAGTGTTTTCTTTATGGTCTTTCTGCACCGTTATGAGCATCTCGACAGTAAAATCCTGACGACCCTTGCCTCCGCCAGTTTTGCCATCTACTTTCTGCACGGCTGGTTTATCCATGCCTTCTCAAGAGTGCAGAACAACTACAGTGCCCTGAACGGCCTGCAGCTTCTCCTTCCGCTCACTGCCTTGGTTATCTATGCCTCATATCTTCTTGCCAGGCTGATCAAGTCGGCCCTGCCGAAACACAGCAGAATGCTCATCGGCTGGTAAATCTGCTTCACGTGTGTATTTGATAAGCCAGGAAATCTGGTCAGACCGGTTGTGCAGAAACAACTCTGGATAAGATTTCGGTCGAGCGGGGAATGGTGATGTCAGAAGAAAATCAGGGGCTCAGATGACGCCCAGAAACATTGCCAAGGTGCCGAGCAGGGAGTGGGAAAGGGAAATACCCCAGATATTGGGTCGTTTTGCGAAGATTATGCCCCAGGCCAAGCCGCTTGCAAAGGTGATAATCAATAACGGCGGATGGTTGTAGATAATGTGCAGAAAGCAGAACGAAAAGGTCGATATCAGGATCATCCACCGGTGATCAGCCAGCCCTATTCGTTTCATCTCGGCAAAAAGTATCCCCCGGAATACCACTTCCTGGATGGGGCTCAGAAAGACGATATACAAAATATACATGGAAGGAAGATAGGTCGGGCTGCTTGGCCTGAGAATTCCGGCGGTGTGTGTCGCATACAGGCCGACTGCACCAAGTGCGCAAAAAAGCAGATTCCAGGTCAGTGAACTGCGGAGGTTGTCGGCTCTGAAACCCAACTCGTGCAGGCTGTAGCGCCTGCGGAGGCAATACAGAGAAAAACCTGTCAGTACACAGAAGAACGCATAAAAGCGGTACTCAAAGGGAATGATCTCCACCCAGATGAGAGTCGAGGGCACAAAAAATGCACAAACAAGAACAAACAGCAGCTTGAACGCGCCACTCTGGTCGAGCGCCTGCTCTCGCTCTCGCATGTCGCTGAACACCTGGGCTTCGCCCAGGACAGAGATCGGATGCAACGTGATGTGGTTTGGATTGGCCTGATTCATGATTGTAAGCTCTGAGACGTCTTTCCAGAAGAATTCGCTGCATGAGCGCGCAGCTCCAAGCCTTATTAACATAAATCGAAGAAAAACTAAACCCCCTCTTCATGCAATTGAAATATGAGGTTGTGGTTTCCTCGAAGCGAGGCTGGCCGAAGACAGGGGGATTCGATGCTGCTGCCTCGGCGGAAGCATTGACGCAGCTGATGAAAATCGGGAAAAGGAGGGGGAGAGGGGCGGGTGTGCTTTGAGGAGGCGGTATCTTTACGGCATACATCAGCGAGAGGGGGGCTCGCTGATGTCAACTCCCTCTGATCCCACAGGTGGAATTCTGCAAAACGTTTTTTCCTGTGAACAACTGGTGAGGAGAGTATCGGAAAAACTCAGAATTGGAGCGTGGGGAGCTTGCGTTCAAGAGGTTCACTGACTTCAAAGGAAGTTGCTGTTGTAAAGCGGAAATATTCTGCCAGCAGGTTTGCCGGAAACGATTGGCAGGCTGTATTGTATTCCATAACGGAGTCATTATAGAACTGGCGGGCAAATGCGGCCTTGTTCTCAGTCGATGCCAGTTCCTCTTGCAGGGCGAGCATATTTTGATTGGATTTGAGTTCCGGGTAGGCTTCCGCCACCGCAAAGAGCGCGCCCAGTGATTTTGACAGGGCGTTTTCGGCGGTCGAGCGCAGGTCGACATTGTTGCCGGCGGCCATCACTTGTGAGCGTGAGGCTGCCAGGTCGTCAAAGAGGGTCTTCTCGTGCTGCATATAGCCTTTTACTGAGGCGACCAGATTAGGAATAAGATCAGAGCGTCGTTTGAGCTGCACATCAATCTGGGACCAGGCATTGCTGACCCGGTTGCGTTTGGCGACAAGCCCGTTGTAGACAATGACACCATACAAAAGCAGCAGGCCGGCAAAGATTGCAATGCCAAACAGTATATTCATAGCGATATCTCATTGAAATAAATTAGTATTTTGTTGTTTATTCTCGCCATGCGGGGGCATGGATATTCATAACAGTCGCAGCAGGGGATGCAGGATACTGAGCATCAACATCATAACCGCCATGCTTGCACCCAGCCCGAGCACCGTCGACAGAGCCATGATGCTGTATATCAGCATCAGCACCAGTATTGCTATCGGTCCGATGAACAGCACGCCGGCCGCCCTGGCGACCCACGTCCAGATGGTGTGTGCGTGTTTGGCGGGATGGATATCGGCTGAGGTGGTATCCGCTCCCATCCTGGTCAGTCGCTGAAGACGATTTGCCAGCGGTGGCAGCATGGAAAAAGGGATGCCTAGATTGCTTCCGACGGATTGATCTGCAGTTTCGTGCAATTCCTGGTCCTGACGCTGAGAAACCTTGCAGGCCTGAGCAATCGTGCCGAGGCGCTCAAACCAGGCTTTCCCCCGGCTGTCTTTGCGTATTTCACTCATCCTGGCCTGAAAGTGTTGCTGTGCCCTGGCTTGCTGGATTTCTTCCCCGACTATAAACAGGTGTGAAAGAGAGTGACCTCCTGGCACCAGGCCGCCACTCCTGCTCAAAAGCTGCAGAGCTCCGGCCAGTCCCGCCGGATTTCGGGTCAGTTGCACGGCCGTGGCGTCCGCCAGATAACGACGGGTGCGCCAGAGGTGCGACAAAGCCGGTCCCAGGATAAACAAGCCGAAGATCGATTTTGACACCATGAATGACATGAAGAGCAGGAGAAACGGCAGCTTCAGAACGGCGCGGAGCTGACTGCCCAGTCCTTCACTGCTTTCCTCATCGATTTCGGCTGATTCCGCCTGCATGAGGTCGGAGATCAGCGCTGTTTCTTCCTGCGGGTTGCCCCGGGGATTGAGGGATGCCCGCAGGAGTCGGCCGAAGAGCAGGCGCGATTCCCTGCTGGCCGCTGTATTCAGCAGAGTCATGGCCATGCCCAGGACCAGAAAGATCGAGATGATGGCCATCGAAATGCGCAGGTCGCCGTTGCCCGCTGAGCCGACAAGATGGGCAATGACGGCCTGCGTCTCATCACGGTCGCAGTCGTCGAGCAGACGGCGTGACATGACCAGGGTGGCATCATCATACGATACGCCGAGTATGGCGGCATTTGCCACATCCCCGTCGAAGAGCATTACTCTCGGTGCCGGCAGGCCGGCGGCAATGGCTATCTCACTCGCAATGTTGACTAATTGCCGCTCTTCCAGGTCCTGCTTGTCTGATTCACGGGCCTTGAGTTGGGCCAGAATGCCGGCAGTGCCTGAACGGAACAGCAGTCGACGTATGTTCAGCCAGAGGAGCAGAAACGTCAGGGAACCGGAGGCCAGGGAGAGCAGCAGGACAGCGGTCAGCTGCCGGGAGAAGATCGTCTGGCTCTCTTCGCTGTTGATGATCCCGTCAAGAAAAGCAACCAGCGGTGAAAAGAGGTCGGGGAAGGGGATGACGATACTGATCAGGTCAGAGGCCAGGATGATCAGCGTCCAGACCAGCGGTGCTGTCAGTATGCTCAAGGGAACTCCCATGAACAGAACTGCGAGCAGGCAGAGAGCGGAAATCCTCCAGGTTGCCAGGTGATGACGGTGCTGCGCCGTGAAAAAGCTTTCCCGGTCTTTCGGGCCGGGGATCGATTGCCACCCCATCTGCTCTGCTTCGATCATCCCGCCGGCCACTGGTATTCCGCTCGAGGTCATGCCGGCTGATTTCAGGTTCATTTGATCGGTTTCCTTGCACTGCCCATCTTCCTGCTTTTCTCTGCAGGTTCCATCACGATAATCGGCCCTCTCCTGCGATGATCCATACACATCCTTTCGCGCCGCATATGTTCCATCGCCTTGCTGCGGTTGGCCAAAACTCTGAAGCACAATCCAGGAAAACCGTATTCCCGAGTGATATGAGCGTATCGGTCATCTGTTGCAGGCGATAAAATACTGCTGCAAGATTTTGCCACCGTTAGAAAGCTTTTAGGTTTTCGTTTCGAAGGGGGGAAAGCGGCTGGCAGTCTCAAAGAATAAAAGGATTGCTGTCATGTGCATGCACGTCGATCAGTTGCTGGACGAGCGAGTGATCCTAGCAAAACCCTAACGCTTAACTAACACCTTTCGAAGGTTTGGTGTGGTAAACACTAGCTGTTTCATACTCGTACCGGTGTGGTGCTTATTGCCCGGATGCATTTGTTTATCACTCGTAATGTGCAAAGGAGAAGGTTTATGAAAAGATTGATGCTATTGATTGTATTGCTCGTGATTGGTCCCTCTGCGGCGATGGCTGGAGACACTCTGCAGCTCCTCACCTGGAAGGGCTATGCCCCCAAGGAACTGGTCGAGAAATTTGAAAAAGAGACCGGAGTCAAAGTCGAAGCGACCTATTCCAATAATGAAGAGATGATCGCCAAACTGCGGGCTACCCGCGGAGCTGGCTTTGATCTGGTGCAGCCCAGCCAGGATCGCATTTCTTCGGTACAGGAGGAATTCAAGATCTATCAGCCTGTCGACTATTCGAAGGTAGAAGAGGGGCTTTTTATCCCATCCATGCTCGAGGCCGTCAAGAAGAACACCCTGGTAGACGGCAAATCCTACGCCGTGCCCTTCTGTTGGGGAACGTCCGGCCTGGTGGTCAATACATCTCTGGCCAAAGGCGCCACCTCCTGGAAGGCGCTCATCGATCCGCAGTATGAGGGCCGCATCAGCTACCGACTGAAACGCCCGGCCCTGATCGGGCTTGGCTTCGCCCTGGGGTTTGATCCTTTTGCCCTCTACGCCGATGAGAAAGGCTACGCCGCCATGCTTGAGAAGATCGAGGCCGAGATGATCAAGGCTAAACCGCTGGTGAAGAACTACTGGGCTAATGGCGATCAGCTGCTGGAATCGGTGCGGTCAGGTGAAGTTACCGTGGCCGAGGCCTGGGACAACGGTAGCTGGAAGCTGCACGACGAGAAGAAGGAAATTGATTTCGTTGCACCCGCTGAAGGAGCTCTGGGCTGGATCGATACCTTCGCCATACCGGCAAAAGCCAAGAATCTCGATGCCGCCTACAAATGGATCAACTTCATGCTGAGGCCGGAAAACAGCGGTGTCTTCACCAACGCCGAGAAAACCCCCACTGCCTCAAAAGATGCCGGCAAGTTTATCGAAGCCGGTTTCCAGGCCAATTACGACCGATCCTACTCTAAGGAGGTCATCGACAATATCAAATGGTATCCACCGGTGCCTGCCGGAATCGAAGCAATGGAAGGCAAGGTGCTTGATAAGATCAAGGCCGCAAACTGATACCCCTGCCGGTCCGGGGTGCTTTTGCCCCGGACCATTTCCCCCCTGGCGCATGCAATCTGATCTGATCGTTTCCCGTCTCTGCAAGCACTTCGGCGCATTTTCCGCCGTTGATGATGTCTCTTTTACCGTCCCTGAGGGTTCCTTTTTTTCCATCCTCGGTCCGTCGGGCTGCGGCAAGACCACCCTGTTGCGGATGATCGCCGGCTTCGAAGAACCGACGAGCGGCGATATTCTGATCAATGGACGCAGCATGCGCGGCGTCACCCCCGACAAGCGACCGGTGAATCTGGTTTTCCAGCATCTTGCCCTCTTTCCGATGATGAACGTGGCAGAAAACATCGCCTTCGGGCTCAAGCGACATAAGGTGGCAGCGGCGGAGATCAAGCGCCGCACAGAGGAGATTCTCGAACGGGTCGATCTGCCGGGGTTCGGCGGCAAGGCGATTCATCAACTTTCAGGCGGACAGAAGCAGCGGGTGGCCATCGCCCGCTGCCTGGTACTCGATCCCAAGGTCCTGCTGCTGGATGAACCGCTTGGCGCCCTTGATCTGAAACTCCGGGAACAGATGAAGGTCGAGCTGAAAAAGCTGCAGGCGAAGGTGGGAACTACCTTCATCTATATCACCCACGACCAGTCAGAGGCGCTGGTCATGTCGGATAGGGTCGCCGTCATGAACCGGGGTCGTTTTGAGCAGGTCGGCACACCGCAGGAACTCTACCGTGATCCCCGAACCTGGTTCACCGCCTCATTTGTCGGCGACAACAACCGCTGGCAGGGAACTGTGGAGGAGGTGTGCGGCGAGACCGCGGTTTTCCGCACTGAGGAAGACTTCGTTTTCCGCACCCGCAGGCGGCCCGATCTGGGCAGGGGACCGGCCATGCTGTTTCTGCGGCCCGAGTCCATGGTTATCGAACCGGTGGCCTCGGCTGAACTCAATATCTTTGTCGTCACCATCAAGGCGATTCTCTTTGACGGCGGCAACAGCCGTCTGCTGACCGCCACGGCCTCGGGCCACGAACTGCTGGTGGCCTTGCCCCAGAACCGAACCTTTGATCACCTCCGGCCAGGCGCACAGGTCAATCTGGGCTGGCATCCAGAGTCCGGTGTGGCGTTTGCAGTGTCAGAGCAGGGAGGTGCGGCATGAGGCGTTCCTGGCTGTTCTGGTTCTTTCTCGCGCCGGTTCTGTGCTGGCTTGTCCTGCTCATTCTGTTGCCGCATCTTGATCTTCTGCTACTCAGTTTCCGGGACGGAGAAGGATGGACGCTGGAGAATTATCGCACTTTCTTCATCGAACCGATCTACTGGCTGACTTTTCTGCGGACGGCGGTCTATTCGTTCATCACCACGGTCTTGACCCTGATCCTTTTCTGTTGATTCTCGTCCTGCTGCCGTTCTGGGTCAGCGAACTGGTTCGGGTCTACGGCTGGATGATCCTGCTCCGGGAATCGGGGGTGCTTAATCATTTTCTGCTGAAATTCGGTATCTTGCAGCGGCCTGTGGAAATGCTCTACCATGACGCCACGATGATCATGGGCCTGGTCTATACCTCGATGCTGTTCATGGTCGTACCGCTGATCTCGGCCATGGAAAGCCTCGACGACAGCCTTATCGAGGCGGCCAATGATCTCGGGGCTGGCCGGCTGTGCACCTGGCAAACGATCATCATCCCGCATTGCAAACCCGGCATTACCTCCGGCTCGATCGTGGTCTTCATGCTGGTGCTCGGCAATTATCTGACCCCCAATCTGATGGGCGGCAAGAATTCCCTCTGGTTCACCGAACAGATCTACAATCAGTTCATCGCCAGCTTTAACTGGAACCAGGGGGCGGCCTTCGGCTTTCTGCTGCTGGCCCTGAGTTCGGTAATCATCTGGCTGGGATTGAAGCTCTCCAGTCAGCGGCTCGGAGAGATGGCCTCATGATCAGGTCCCTGCCACGATCCAGGTCCTACGATAGGGCCTACACCGCTTTTATCGTGTGTTATTTCCTGTTTTTGTTCGCCCCGCTGCTAGTAACCTGCCTGCTGGCCTTCAATAATTCCGGTTTCCCCTCTTTGCCCTGGCATGGTTTCACCCTGGACTGGTTTCTTTCGGCGGGTCCTGGGAGGGTAGGTATTTTTCATGATACCGACAATCTACGTTCGCTCATGGTCAGCTTCCAGACGGCGCTCTGGGTATCGCTGCTCTGTGTCGTGGTGGGCGTCTGCGCCGCCTTTCTGTTTGAACAGGAGGATTTTCGGGGCAAGAATCTGCTCTATTTCCTGATGTTGGCGCCGCTGGTCATCCCGGGAGTCATCCTGGGTATTTCCATCCTGATGGGAGCCAATACCCTGGGAACCTGGTTCGAGGACAGGCTGGGCCTCGACGTGGCGGTATTCAGGCCGAGTTTCTGGCTGGTAGTTCTCGGTCAGTTTTCCTTTATCACCACCTTCGTGGCCCTGGTGGTTTCCGCCAGGCTGCGCAAATTTGACAGGAGTCTGGAGGAGGCAGCCATGAATCTGGGGGCGAGCCGCCTGGAGGTCATCTGGTTCATAACCCTCCGCTACCTGCGCAGTGCCATCATCAGCGCCGGGGCGGTGGCTTTTCTGATGAGCTTTGAAAACTTCAATACCACCCTTTTTCTGGTCGGCTCTCAGCCAACCCTGCCGATCAACCTCTACCTGCAGGTCAGAGATGGTTCGACACCGGTAATCAATGCCATCTCCCTCCTGCTCATTCTCGGGACAGCCATCCTGGCCCTGGTGCAGTTTTTCTTTGACAGGCGAGAGAATGAGAAAACGTAATGTCAAAACAGATACATCGCGGTTCGCGTGAAACACAGAGTGAGGAACAATGACAACAGCATCAGTGCGAATCAGGCATCTTCTGGATCTTGGGCGCGGGCGTGTGCCGGGACAGCTCATCATTCAGCTGACGGATCAGTGTAACGCCCGATGTCCGCAGTGCGGCATGCGGGTCAGTGAAAAATTTGCGCGGACACGCCTGACCAACGAACGGGTAAAACGTCTGCTTGACGCAGCGATTCAGCGGGGCATCCAGATCGTCTCGTTCACCGGCGGTGAACCGCTGCTGTTGCTCGATGACCTGATCGAATTGATCAATTATGCCGGAAAACTTGGTTTTGCCTATATCCGCACCGGGACCAACGGCTTTCTTTTTCGAAATCCTGAGAAAAGTGATTTTAGCGAGAGAATGAACCGGCTGGCGGAACGTCTGGCAGCGACGCCGCTCAGAAATCTCTGGATCAGTGTTGATTCTGCCGTGCCGGCAATGCATGAACACATGCGCGGCTTTCCGGGGATTATTGAAGGCATTGCCAGGGCCCTGCCGATTTTCCACGCGCACGGCATATATCCTTCCGCCAATGTTGGCTTGAACCGCAATATGAGCGAAGAAACGGCTGGTCTGCAGATTCTTGGGGCAGAACCGAGCGATGAGGCGGAATCGCACTTTTACCAGGTGTACCGACAGGCGCTACGCCAGTTCTATGGATATCTGACGGATCTCGGCTTTTCAATGACCAGTGCCTGTTATCCCATGAGCATCCAGCCGACGGATGACGGCTCCCTGCAGTCCGTTTATGCCGCCACGGCCATGGATATGGTGGTCAATTTCAGCCGACGGGAGAAGATCCTGCTCTATCGGGCCCTGTCTGATACGGTGGAGGAATACCGTGACCGGATCAGGATATTGACGCCGTTGTCGTCGCTGCAGGCCCTGATCGCTCAGACCAGCGGCACTTCTCTCAAGCAGTATCCGTGCCGGGGAGGAATCGATTACTTTTTTGTCGACTGTCGGGACGGCCTGACCTATCCCTGCGGCTATCGGGGGAATGACTCTCTTGGCTATTTATGGGATCTGGATATGTCGTCCCTGAACAGCAAGAAAGACTGCTTTCTATGTGATTGGGAGTGTTTTCGCGATCCGTCCGAACTCTTCGGGCCTGTAGTAGAGGGATTGCGTGATCCTCGCGCCCTGTTCACCAGATACCGGTTGCAGAGACCGGCCCTTCAGGCGTGGTGGCAGGATGTCCGTTATGCCAGGGCCTGTAATTTTTTTGATGGCCGAAAGCCGCTCGTCCCTGAACGATTGCGGAGTTTCCAGAAAACGGCGCGTGCAGAAGGATGCCTGGTGAAGACCGAGCCGGCCTGTCAGTATTGAAAAATTGAACAGGAAAAGGAAGGCACGACAATTCTCCGGCGAGTTGTCATGCTCCCTTTTCCATTTGTGGTCGTGTCGAAGGTCTGGGTTCCAGCTAAAGAAGATTACTGGCTAGTTCTGCCAGTTCCGAGCGCTCACCTTTTTGCAGATCGATATGGGCATAGAGACTCTGGCCCTGCATCTTGTCGATCAGCGTGCTTAGGCCATTTGAGTTGCTGTCCAGATACGGATGATCGATCTGGTGGATATCGCCGGTAAAAACGATTTTGGTACCTTCTCCCGCCCGGGTGATAATGGTCTTTACTTCATGCGGTGTCAGGTTCTGTGCCTCGTCGACGATCATGTATTTTTTGACCAGGCTCCTTCCCCGGATATACGCCAGTGGTTCGATCATCAGTTTTTCGTCATCAAGCATCTTTTGCAGGCGCCGACAGGTCTCGCTGTTTTCCGAAAACTGACCGCGGATCACCCCCAGATTGTCATACAGCGGTTGCATGTAGGGCCTGATCTTTGAGTTGATATCGCCCGGCAGATAGCCGATATCCTTGTTGGAGAGAGGTACGATCGGCCGCGTCAGCAGGATTTGGTGATAATTTTTTCGGGTTTCGAGGGCTGTTGCAAGGGCCAGAAGGGTTTTGCCTGTCCCCGCCTTGCCGGTGATTGTCACCAGAGGAATGGTCTTGTCAAGCAGAGCGTGCACCGCAAACGACTGCTCGGCGTTGCGTGGTGAAATGCCGAAAACACTGGCTTTGTTGATGCGCCTGATACTGTCGGTTTCTTTTTTGTAGACAGCCAGGGCCGATTTCTTGCCGTTTTTCAGGATCAGGTATTCATTATTGTACAAAGTCTCTGCGGGCGCATACAACTCCCTGGCCGCCTCACCTTCTGCGGCAAAGAGTTTCTCAATGCATTCGCTGGACACTCCTGATTGCACATGACAGCCGGTATAGACCTTGCCCGGTTCCCGCACATGATCGGTTGTGTAGTCTTCGCACATCAGGCCCACTGCTCTGGCCTTCATCCTGAGATTCACGTCCTTGCTGACCAGCACCACCAATTTATTGGTGAACTCTTCACGCAGATGGTAGGCGATATTCAGGATACGATGGTCAGGTTTATCCTGGCCGGGGAAACTCAGGACCAGGTCCTTGTGCATCTCTTTTTCAAGACGGATGGCAATCTTGCCGTTGTCCGGACCGATCTTCATCCCGCCGTTGAACAATTTGTCTGAGCTCAACTCATCGAGATAGCGGACAAATTGTCTTGCATGGTAGTTGATGATCTGTTGACCTTTTTTGAAATTGTCCAATTCTTCCAGGACGGTGATCGGCATAATTATATCGTGTTCCTGAAAATTGTAGAGGCAGGAGCTGTCATGGAGAATGACATTCGTATCAAGGATGAAAACCTTTTTTTTCGTCGGCACTTGCGGACTCCATGGTGAAGAGATGGGTTGAAGGAGCCGAATTCGCTGTCGTGTCTGGCGCGATGTGGCATGTCGGCCCCGCCACAAATTTCTTTTGCTCAAATGACCTGCACACTCACCTCCCAGGCAGCTGTGGAAAGGATTTCTCTTCGTCTACTCCTGCAGAATTGCAGAAACAGACGAAGAATCTCTCTTTACGCACAGATTACCAAGCCAAGATTCGACTGATTTTAGAGATTGATTTTGTTTGTATTATGTCGCGCGGCGTATCTGCCAAAGGCGTCTTCGGGGTTGAAAAAATTCCGTATGAAACTGCCTCGTTCGAGCCGATTTACCTCCTCACGCATTTCTGACACGTTCCTCATCATTTTGAAACAATGACCGGCTAATATGTCTGCATCGGTCCCGGGGGGGCATCTGGTTTAGGCTAACAGGTTTTCCGATCTTACAATATTTCGCATCGTACTTTCCATATCTGGAAAATCCAAGGAATCCGTATTTCGCCCAGGTCCCCTATCATGTTTGCACTTCAGCCCCACGCTCTCCCTGACAACCAGAAAGATCCTGTCGCCGTATTCGATATTACGCCGCACCGGACGGGAAAGACCTCTTTACTGGATCTCATTGAGAATAAGCGCCTTACCTCACATTTCCAACCTATAGTCAGTCTGGCCAAGGGCGAAGTTTTCGCTTACGAGGCCCTCTGCCGCACCATCGGGCCAAACCCCTTCGGTAATATCGAGGAACTCTTCCACCAGGCAAAAGTCTGCGGCATGATACTTGAGCTTGACATGCGATGCCGCGAAAACGGTATCGTGCAGTCTGCCGCACAGGGATTGCCGGAACGTGAAGCTCTGCTCTTTATCAACATCTGTCCGACGAGTCTTCTGCACCCGGAGCACAGTTTCGGCGCGACCGGAATCCTGGCCAAACACTACGGATTCAGCCGGCATGATATCGTCCTGGAGATCACCGAACAGGATGCGGTCTCCAACTACCAGCTCTTTAAAAAGGCCGTTGATCATTATCGCAACGAGGGTTTCCGGATTGCCATCGATGACTTTGGCGCGGGTTATGGCGGCCTGAAGATGCTCTCGGTCCTGGAACCGGATTTTGTCAAGATAGATCGCCACTTTTTCCGTGACCCGCAAAAGAGCAGCATCAATCATACCCTGATCGATTCCATCGCCACGGCCTGCCATCGCATCGGCATTGATGTTATCGCCGAGGGAATTGAAACCGAAAACGATCTGCGGGTCTGTCGGGAGATCGGTATCGACCTGGTTCAGGGGTACCTTATCGCCCGGCCTTCAGCCGATCTCTTCGACATCGAACAACTTGACGTGCCGGTCCAGCAGGTCCTGATGCAGTCAGGCACCCGTCTCTTCGACGAGGTCATCTGTGTCGGCGACATTGCCTCACACGTCCAGCCCCTGTCCGCAACGGACCGAACCCTCGAGGTGCTCGACAGGTTCAACGAAAATCCCGCCACCCACTGCCTGCCTGTCCTGAAGGGAGGGCAGCTCTGCGGCTTGATAAACCGGCACCGCTTTATGGAAAACCATATGGTAGGTCGTTTCGGTTATGGACTGAGCCTGAATTACTACAAGAAAGTCGAGGATATCCTGGATGACGATTTTCTTGAGGTTGCCCACTACTCAACCGTTGAGGATGTGGCCAGAAAGATCCATCTGAGAAAGCAGATCTCCATCTATGATGATATCTGCGTGACCCGCAGCGGCCGATATGTCGGCACTGTCTCGGTCAGCGCCATCCTCAATGCCGTTACCGACAACAGCATGATCCTGGCAAAGGGTGCAAATCCTCTCACCGGCCTGCCGGGCAATGACTTTATCCAGCGCCAGATCGCCAAGATGCTCTCCCAGGCCATCCATTTCGACGTCTGCTATATCGATCTCGACAGCTTCAAGCCCTTCAATGACCGGCACGGCTTTGAAATGGGCGATCGGGTGATCAAGGCCGTGGGAGACTGTGTGGTGGAGGTCCTGAAGAAGTGGGAGATCCAGTCCATCGGTTTCGTCGGCCATATAGGCGGTGACGATTTCATCATGATCACCCGACCGAAAAATTCGGTAGCCGCCTGCGAAGATCTCATTGAGCGATTTAACCGGCTATTGCCTCGTTTCCACTCCGAGGAAGAGTGTCGACAGGGTTGTTATATGAGCTGCGACCGTTCCGGCAGCAACCAGCAGTTCGGCCTGCTCTCCCTGTCGATCGGTATCGTCAGCACCGAGATCCATCATATCACCTCCTTTGCCGAGGTCTCGTCAATCGCCAGCGATTTGAAGAAGAGGGCCAAGGAAACGCCGGGGTCGGTTATTGTGCGTGATCGCCGGGTCGCCGTTTCTGTAGCCCAGAAGAAGGAATCGCCAGCCTGATTTCTCCCCTGATCCTCCCCGGAGATGTCTTTTACGATGTCTCCTGGACCTCTGCAGCAGAAACCGCAGAGTCGCTCCCTTTCGTCGTTTTCTCCGCTCATCGAACCTTGTTCCTCTTATAACGGCAACATAACGTGTTATTGACGAAACGATAATACGACCGCATTAGCATCCTCCCCAAAGGCAAACCCTAATAAGGAGGACATGCTATGCCGCAGCACTTCAGAAGTATCTGGATCTCCGACACCCACTTGGGCGGGAGAAATGTCAAAAGCGCCGATCTCTATGAGTTCCTGAAAGACACTGAGTCGGAATATCTCTATCTCGTCGGAGATATTCTCGATCTGTGGAAACTTAAGCGGAAATGGTACTGGCCGGAGATCAACACCCGAATTGTCAACCTCATTTTGCGCAAGGCCGCACAGGGCACAAAGATTTTCTACCTGCCGGGCAATCATGATGCCATGATCCGCCAGTACTGCGGCAGCGAGTTCAACGGTATCAAAGTCTGCAGCGATATCGTCCACACCACGGTCGACGGCGGCCGATTCCTGGTCCAGCACGGCGATCAGTTCGACTGCATCGTCCAGCAGAACGAGTGGCTGGCCAATATCGGCAGTATCCTCTATGACGTCCTGCTGGTGGTCAATCGCTGGTACAACCATCTCCGCAGGCTGAGAGGCCGTGGCTATTTCTCGATTTCCGCCTGGCTCAAGCACAAGTGCAAGAGAGCCGTCAATTACATGGGTGATTTTGAACTGACCCTTGTCCGGGAAATCCGCAAGCATCAGGTCGACGGTATCATCTGCGGCCATATCCACCGGGCCGGAATCAAATCCGTCGACAGTTTTCTCTACAGCAACTCCGGCGATTGGGTGGAGAGCTGCACCGCACTCGCCGAAAACAGCCACGGCACCCTCGGCATTATCTACTGGGTGTCAGAGAATCCCGTCAAAGATATGGTGACAAATCTTGAATATGAAAAAAATCGCTATAGTGACCGATGCCTGGCACCCACAAATTAACGGAGTCGTCACAACCCTCGGCCATACCACCAAGTCCCTCGTAAAGAAGGGATTTCAGGTCGAAGTCTTCCATCCCGGTCAATTCAGAACCTTTCCCTGTCCGAGTTATCCAGACATCCCGTTGTCCCTGGCAACACCCAAGGCCTTGCGCCGGAAACTGGCGGCATTTGCCCCGAATTCAGTCCATATCGCCACCGAGGGGCCTCTTGGCTGGGCCGCCCGTTCAGCCTGTCTCAAGGCGGGCTTCCCCTTTACGACCTCATACCATACCCGGTTCCCTGAATACCTAAGGCTGCGCCTACCGCTGCCGCTTGCAATCTCCTACTCGGTCATGCGGCACTTCCATCGCCCGGCCAGCCGGATCATGGTGGCGACTCCGGCCCTGAAGAAAGAGCTGGAAGGCAGGGGATTTGCCAATATCGCCCTGTGGACGAGGGGCGTGGATACTGCTGTCTTCAAGCCGGGACCCAAGGATTTTCTCGATGTCCCGCGACCGATCTTTCTCTCCATGGGCAGGGTTGCCGTCGAGAAAAACCTGGAGGCCTTTCTGTCCCTTGATCTGCCCGGCACAAAGGTGGTGGTGGGTGACGGGCCGGCAAAGGAGGAACTGGGCAGGAAATATCCGCAGGTCAGATTTGTCGGTTTCCGTCAGGGGGCCGAGTTGGCCAGTTATGTTGCGGCCGCTGACGTTTTTGTTTTTCCGAGTCTTACCGATACATTCGGGCTGGTGCTCCTCGAAGGCATGGCCTGCGGTGTGCCGGCCGCCGCCTTTCCGGTGCCTGGGCCCGAAAGCGTCATAGTGAATGGCCTGAACGGCTATGTCGACCAAGATCTGCGCCAGGCTGCCCTCAAGGCCCTGACTATCCCGGCTGATTCCTGCCGCAGCTTTGCCCTTACAGCTTCCTGGGAATCTTGCAGTCAGCAGTTTCTCGACAATCTGGATTTTCGGCAGCAACCCTTTCCTGATGCAAAGCTCACTTTTTCCTCATTGAGAATGAACAGCTTCCTCATTTTGGCCCGGTATTATCGCAGACACTTCAAAGCAGCTTCGGCATCACGAAATGTAACAGTGCAGCCTCGTGGCGAGCACGGCAGTCAAATTTGAAATCTGAACGGGGGCCAAGGGAAGAATATGGGGCATATCACAGCAGAAAACCTGACGTTGGGCTATAGCCGCAAAAAAGTCATCCAGGGTATCGATCTGACCATCAGGAAGGGAGAATTCCTCAGCATCATCGGGCCGTCCGGTGTTGGCAAGTCAACGCTTCTGATGGGATTGAACGCCACAACCTCGATCATCGATGGCAGCCTGCGGGTACTCGGCAGCAATCTGGGATCGATCAGGCATCACGAGTTGAAGGCCCTGCGTGCCAGAATCGGCGTTATCTTCCAGGGCTTCAATCTGGTATCGCGACTCAGCGTCTTTGATAACATCGCCAGCGGCATGCTGCACCGAAAACCGCTTCTCTCGGCCTTGTTCCGACACTACAGCGGGAGCCAGTATG
Organism: Desulfobulbaceae bacterium; assembly: GCA_020049575.1. Lineage (GTDB taxonomy): Bacteria > Desulfobacterota > Desulfobulbia > Desulfobulbales > Desulfocapsaceae > Desulfoprunum. The sequence goes on along the minus strand of JAIFKM010000094.1, from coordinate 7,774 downwards.
ACGAGATCTACGAGTACATGAAGGTGGTCGGCATCGAACAGGAGGCCCTCAGCCGCTGCGATCGGCTTTCCGGCGGCCAGAAACAGCGGGTCGCCATAGCGCGGGCAATCGCCCAGCGGCCCGAAATCATCCTGGCCGATGAACCAATCTCCTCGCTGGACCCGGTAAGTGCTCGCAGTGTTATGGAAACCCTCCGAAATGCCAACGAGAAATACGGCATCACGGTGGTCTCCAATCTGCATCAGCTCGATTACGCCCGGGAATTCTGCAGCCGGGTGATCGGCCTCAATGGCGGCCGTATCGTCTATGATGGCTCGCCTGACCAACTCACCGCAGCGGCAGTCGCCCAGATTTACCATAAAGATCAGCCGGAACAGTTTGGCAGTGACTGTGTCTGCATCCCATTTACCCCTGCCTCGCTCCAACCGGCAGTATGTCAGATTTAAACCCGCAATCCTCTTGAAGTGCCAAAAACCAACCACAAGGAGAAAACCGATGAACAAGCTTTGCAAAGCTGTAGCAACCCTCGCCCTGTCTTTTTGTCTTCCCCTGGCAGCCCAGGCCGCACCTGCTGACTGGCCGAAAGAATTGAATTTCGGTCTGATTCCCACCGAATCATCCGACAACATCACCGAGCGTTTTGACAATCTGGCAAAATATCTGGAGAAACAGCTCGACATGCCGGTGAAGGTGCAGGTTGCCACCGACTACGCCGGGGTCATCACCGCCATGCAGTTCAAGCACATCGATTTGGCCTATTTCGGTCCGAAATCCTATGTCGAGGCAGCCGATCGGGCCAATGCCGAGGCCCTGGTCATGGAAGTCGCAGAGGATGGCAGCAAGGGCTACAAGGGAGTGATCATCACCAAGAAAGGATCTGATATCAAAACGATGGAAGATGCCAAAGGCAAGACCTGGGCCTTCACGGATCCCAACTCGACCTCCGGCACCCTTGTGCCGACTGTCTATTTTGTCAAGACCATGAAAATCGATCCCGAGAAGTACTTCTCCAAGGTTATCTATTCCGGCAGCCATGAGGCCTCCATCCTGGCAATCAAGGGCGGCAAGATCGATATCGCATCAACCAACGACCTGGATCTGGCCCGCGGCAACGGCAAAGGCTGGAACACTGACAAGGATTTTCAGATTGTCTGGACCTCAGATTTGATTCCAGGTTCGCCGATGGCCTGCCGCAAGGACCTGCCTGACACCCTGAAGACAGCACTGAAAGAGGCATTCCTTTCCTATAATGACAAGGAAGGCCTGAAGATGCTCAAGCTGCAGGGCTATGCCGCCGCTGACGATGCAACCTACAACCCGATCCGCGAGCAGATCGAGGTGAAGAAGCAACTGGCCGCCAAATAGAACTTCTTTCAGCAGCCGGTCGCCTTTTGCGCCGGCTGCACCCTCATGTCCAGGTCCGAAAGTGTTTGAGGTAGTGCATGCATATTGATGAAATAAAGCGCCGGACCAACCCGTTCCATCCCTACAACATCATGGTCAGCGGCGTCGTGCTGATCGTGCTGGCCTGGTGCTGGCGGTCGACCGAGATGAGCCTCGGCGGCCTGCTGGATGGCTGGGGGAATATGGTGACCTATATTGTCGGCAATCCCGAACTCCAGGACAGCGGCTTTTTTCCGCCTGATCTCGGTGGTCATAATCTGCAAAAATATCTCCTTTCGATGCTGGAGACGGTGCAGATGGCAGTTCTCGCCTTGATCCTGTCGATAATGATTGCCTTTCCGTTATCGTTTTTCGCTTCACGCAACACGCTCGACATAATCATCCCCGGCAAGCGCCGGTCGGCTGTGCTGCTGAAGAACGGCATCTATACGACGGTGCGGTTCTTCGCCAATCTCAGCCGTTCGATCAACGAGGTGATCTGGGCCCTGCTCTTTGTTTCGGCCGTTGGCCTTGGCCCCATGCCCGGCATCCTTGCCCTCGGGGTGCACACCTCAGGAGTTCTGATCAAGCTGTTCTCCGAAGGGATAGAAACAGCCCAGCAGGAACCGATCGACGCCCTGATCGCCACCGGTGCCGGTTTTATCAAGGTAATCTGCTATGCCGTCATCCCGCAGATAACCCCGTTTTTTGTGTCGATGACGCTCTACCGCCTTGAATCCGATGTCCGTTCCGCCACCATCCTCGGTTTTACCGGCGCCGGTGGAATCGGCATCTACCTGTTCGACAAGCTGCGGAGCTACGAAAACCACGATGTGACGACTATTCTGATCATCATCGTGATCACCGTGGCCATCATCGACCGGATCAGCGCCGCCATCAGAACCCGCTATACCTGATAAAAACCCGTACCCTTCAGAGGCAACATGAAAATCAAAATACACGAGGCAACCGAAGTCGATCTGCCCGCTGTACTGTCTCTCTATAGCCAGCTTGGGCAGGACGACGGGAGTGTGCTTGACCTGGCAGATGCCGGCCGCATATTCGCCCGCATGCAGACCTATCCCGACTACCGGCTCTATGTCGCCCGACTCGACGGCAGGGTTGTCGGGACCTTCGCCCTGCTGATCATGGACAACCTTGGTCACCGGGGAGCCAGATCGGCTATTCTCGAGGATGTGGTGGTAGCTGACGGTCTGCGAGGGCACGGCATAGGTAAGGAAATGATGGCCTCTGCCTGCAACCTTTGCCGGGCTAAAAACTGTTACAAAATGGCCCTGTCGAGTAACCGCAACCGGCAGGCTGCCCACCGTTTCTATGAATCGCTGGGTTTTGAACAGCATGGTTTCAGTTATTTGACCCATTTCGGCTGTCCAGAGAAGTTCAGCTCCGGGGGTGGCGCTCTCGATGCTATCGAAGCCCAGTCCAATGCTCAGGGTGAAGGAGATGCCAGATGAACTCCAGCGATATGACCGTTCTGATGAATACCATGGCCGATGAGGGGATAGAGCAGCTGCTGACGCTTTTTGCCGACGTCGAACTGACGGTGAGCCTTCCTCCCCGTACCGGCCTGATGATGCTGACCGTGCAGGACAGTTTCGGTACCGATTTCCACGTGGGAGAGGTTCTGGTGACCGAGGCCCGCGTACTCTTTCATGGCAGCGAGGGATTTGGCATGGTTGCGGGTGAAGCGCCTCGCCGTGCTTTAGCCAGGGCCGCAGCTGATGCTGTGCTGCGCTGTCCGGAGGCCACTGTCATCCAGAAGAGCCTTCTTTCCCTGTTGCGTCAGGAGGAAGGGCTGCAGGCAGCCAGGCAGGCGGGACAAGCTGCCCTGATCGCTGCCACCAAAGTCAATTTTGATCTCATGCCGGGAGCATAATCATGGATTCAAGCAGAATTATTCGCGAACATCTGACCTTCAGGGTGCTCCTGCAGGCCATGAGCCATCCCGGCAGGGTGTATCCGCTGCCGGATTTTCCGCAGGACTGGCCGATTGCCGTCGGATTTCTCGGCTCGGTCATGGACAACGAGGTGGGCTTTGCCGTTATCGGTGACCTGGAATTGGAAAAATCCATCGGCCTCTATACCGGCAGCCGTCGGGTAGCTCCCGAGGATGCCGACTACTTGGTAATCGGCAATGGACACGGCAGCGAGAAGCTGACACAGGTCAAACGGGGTAGTCTCGAATACCCGGATACCGGGGCGACCATCCTCTATCTGGTTGAGGAAGTGCGGGAAGGAAACGGTGACATTGTCTTGTCCGGACCTGGGGTGGATGGCACTGCCTCCCTGCAGATCAAAGGACTGCCGATCGGTGAAGTGCATCGCCTGAGGCAGGTCAACAGCGAATTTCCCCTGGGGGTGGATGCTGTATTTCTTGATAAACACAAGCGGATAGCCTGTATTCCCCGCTCGTCGCGGATTGGGGTGAACTGATATGGGCTATGTTGCAGTTAAAGGCGGCAATGAGGCGATAGAAAAGGCCTGTCAGCTTTTTGCCTATGACAGGATGAAGGGATCTTCGCATCCCCTGGGAGTCGAGCAGATCAAGGAACAGCTCTATCTGGCCGTTGACCGGGTGATGGGGGAGGGCGGGCTCTATGCCCCCGACCTGGCGTCCCTGGCAATCAAGCAGTCGGCCGGTGATACCTTCGAAGCGGCATTCATGCTCCGAGCCTTCCGGGCCACCCAGCAGCGCCTGGGCTATTCCCTGCCGATCGACACCGAAAAGATGCGCATTGTCCGAAGGATTTCCTCGGCCTTCAAGGATGTCCCCGGCGGCCAGATTCTCGGTGCTACCAGCGATTATACCCTGCGGCTGCTGGATTTTGATCTGCTCGAAGATGACGAGAGCCGGCGGCAAGCCTTCCGCGAGCGGCTGTTCAGCGATCTTCCGGCAGATACCGAGATCCCGGCCACCTTCCCGAAGGTGATCAGCATCCTGCGCCGGGAAGGTCTGCTGACGGAGGCCCTGACAGCAGGCCAGCAGGAAGCCTCGGTTTTCGACATAACCCGGCAGCCTCTGACCTTTCCGGCCGCCCGCAGTGCCACCCTGCAGGCCCTGGCCCGGGGTGAGACCGGCGGCATGCTGGCTCTTGCCTATTCCAGCATGCGCGGCTACGGCAACATCCATCCGACCCTGGGTGAACTGCGTGTCGGCTACCTGCCGCTCACCGTCCGTCATCCAGCAACCGGAGAAGCCTATGTCGTCGGTGAGGTGAAGGTCACCGAGGCGGAAGTGCTGGCCAAGATGCAGGCCGGTGACGGACCGCCGAAATTCAGCCTGGGGTATGGCCTGTGTTTTGGCCAGAATGAGATCAAGGCCATCTCGATGGCGGTTCTCGATCGCTGCACCCGCACGGCCAATCCTTCAAGTCCGGCAGAGGATCAGGAGTTCGTCCTCTATCATACCGACGGTATCGAGGCCATGGGTTTCTGCAACCATTGGAAACTGCCGCATTACGTCGATTTTCTCTCGGATCTTGATCGCCTGAGAAAATCCCAGGAACTGGCCCAAGCCGGAAAAGACAGGGAGGATGACGATGTTTCTGCATGAATGGCTCAGGCATGACCGGCAGCAGGGCGATGCCGCCAGGTCTGCCGGCTATCCCTTTGGATTTATGGATGACGGAGCCAAAAAGGAGATCCGTCGCAGCATCCTCAAAGCGATTGCCATTCCGGGCTACCAGGTGCCTTATGGTTCGCGGGAGATGCCGATCGCCCGCGGCTGGGGCACCGGCGGTCTGCAGATCACCCTCTCGCTCATTGCCCCGGATGATATCCTCAAAGTCATCGACCAGGGCTGCGACGGCAGCGTCAACGCTGCCAACATCAAAAAATTCGTGGCCAAGGTGGCGGGTGTCTCGGTGACCACCGACACCTGTGAGGCGACCATTATCCAGACCCGGCCAGATCCTCGTTCTCCAGGTTCCCTATCCAGAGGCCCTCAGAGAGGTCGAACCATCGGAAATGGAGACCAGGAGGATGCACGCCGAGGCAGACTACAGCCGGATGTGGCTGTATCTCTATGAAGATATCGTCAATTTCGGAGAGATTACGATCAGCTACCGCTATCCGGTGACGGTCAACGGCCGCTATATCACCGACCCCAGCCCGATCCCCCGCTGGGATGTGCCTAAGCTGCACATGGCCGATACCCTCTTTCTCTTTGGAGCCGGTCGGGAGAAACGGATTTACGCCATCCCGCCACATACCACGGTTGAACCGCTGGAGTTCGAGGACCACACCTTCAGGACCGAGAACTTCGCCGGCAAGAAGTGCGCCCGCTGCGGCGCCACCGACACCTTTCTTGATGAGGTCATTGATAATGTCGGGGGTGGGCGGAGCTATTTCTGCTCTGATTCCGGCTACTGCGACAAGAGGAGCGAACAATGGATTCGTTGATCCGTATCCGGCACCTGTCGAAGCGTTTTGGCCCGGGCTGCGACCGCTGCCTGGCCTCGACCGGGCCGGAACATGACACCAATCTCTGCCGGCATTGCGGCTCGGTGACAGCCTGCAACGATCTGTCCTTCGATCTGTTTCCGGATGAGGCCCTGGGCGTCGTCGGCGAGAGCGGCTCGGGCAAGAGCACCTTGGTGCGTCTGATGCATTTTGAATGGGAGGCCAGTGGCGGCAGCATGGAAGTGCACCGCTCTTGTGCGGCTGGGTTTCTGCCGGAGCTTTTTGCCGATAATGCCGAGTACAGCAGCAACCTTCTGGGATTGAGCCATTTCCAGAAACGGCAGATGCGCAATGCCCTGATGGGTATCGTCTACCAGAATCCGCATCTGGGCCTGCGCATGCAGGTCAGCTCGGGCGGCAACATTGCCGAGCGGCTGCTTGGTGCCGGCTGGCGCAATATCGCCAACATGCGTCAGCGCGCAGCGGAATTGCTGGAGCGCACCGAAATCCCGGTGCAGCGCATGGACGAGCCGCCCTGCAATTTCAGCGGCGGCATGCAGCAGCGGGTGCAGATCGCCAAGGCCCTGTCGAACAATCCGCTGATTCTTTTCCTCGATGAGGTGACGACCGGCCTGGATCTCTCGGTCCAGGCCCGGGTCCTCGATCTGATCAGGAATCTGCGCAGCGAATTCAAGCTGTCGATGTTGGTTGTCTCCCACGATCTCGGGGTGATAAACCTGCTCTGCCAGCGGACCATGGTGCTCAAATCAGGCCATGTGGTTGAACAAGGTCTGACCGACCAGATCCTGCAGGATCCCCAGCATCGCTACAGCCAGCTGCTGGTGGCCTCGCAACTTTAACTGAGGAGCATCCGTGATCAGTGTAGAAAACCTGTCAAAATATTTCACCCTGCACATCCTCGGTGAAAAAAGGATTGAGGCCTGCCGTGATGTCTCTTTCAGGGTTCCTCCAGGCGGCTTTCTCGGCCTTGCCGGACCCAGCGGTGCCGGCAAGAGCACGGTGCTGAAGTGTCTCTATCGCACCTATCTCGCCACCGGCGGGGCCATCCGTTATGATTCCGCCGCCCTGGGGCCGGTCGATCTGGCAACCCTGCCCGACCGGGCGGTGATTGATATCCGTCACCGGGAGATGGGCTATGTTTCCCAGTTTCTCAAGGTCATCCCCCGGGTCTCGGCGCTCGATGTGGTCATGGAACCGATCCTGACCCGCAACGGGGTGAGCCGGGAAACGGCGAGGGAGAGGGCAATCCATCTCCTTGAGCAGCTGCGCATCCCGGAACACCTGTTTGACGCCTATCCGGCAACCTTTAGCGGCGGTGAACAGCAGCGCATCAACATTGCCCGGGCGGTCAGCTGGAAGCCGCGGCTGCTGCTGCTGGACGAACCAACCGCCTCGCTTGACAAGGACTCGGTCGGGATCGTGCTGGATATCCTCAGGGAATTGCGCGAGGAAGGCACGACGATGATCGGCATCTTTCACGACACGGCTCTTCTGCAGTCGGTCACAGACTCGGTGTACACCATATGCTGACAGAAAATTTTGATACCTACCAGGGCCCATGCACCTTCCCGCCAGGCCGGATTGAGCGGTCATGCGAGGAAAATTCATCAAAGAAAATCGAGCTGCCCGGCGGTTTCGTGATCAAAAATGCCCAGATAGTCACCCCTGAGGGTGTCTGCGAGAACGCCTCTCTCCAGGTGGAAGACGGCAGGATAGTCGAGATCCGGCAAGGAACCATCCCGGCAACCAGGGTGATCGACGCCGGCGGCAACTATCTGTTTCCGGGTTTTGTCGACATGCATTCCGATGCCATCGAAAAGGGCATTGAACCCCGGCCGAACACCTTTTTCCCGGTCGATATCGCCGCTTACGAACTGGACAAGAAAATCGCTTCCTGTGGTATCACCACCATGTACCACTCCCTCTCGTTTGCCGAACTGGAGATAGG
>JAIFKM010000037.1 GCA_020049575.1 Desulfobulbaceae bacterium | reverse complement strand
CCTTTATCTGGAGAGGAACCTGTTCGCCAACATAGCTCTGGTTTTGCACCTCGGCACGCAGGAAGGCCTTCTGACCGTCCTTTTCCCCAGGAAGATCCGGAGATGAGGGCGACGGGGTGGTTTCCTGTTGCTGCGGCGAGGAAGACGTAACTTCCAACGGAATGGCTTCGGTCTGCAGCTTTTTGCCCTCAACTTCAACAGTTACTGCCGGAATTACATATGATCCCGGTTTCATAGCCTGGATGAGATAGGTAATAGAAAGAGAGGCGGAGGCCGTGCCGTTGATGAACTGGAGTTGCCGGCTGTGCCCCCTCTGGGTGAACTCCAGGCCGTCCACTTCCGCCACGTCGAGTTCCGCGGATCCGGATCCATTGACCGTGACAACCATTTCGGCGGTCTCTTCGACTGACATGGATGCTCGGTTCAGGGTGGCTGTTACGGTGATGTCGGCAGCGTGGCAGTTCCCCTGGGAGACCATAATGAGGAGTGCCAGGGGGCAAATAATCTGCAGTCCAGGCAGATACCCGCTTTTAAGGAGGGCGAAAAGATTTTGAAAGGCACGCATTTACCAGTTCCTCTCCGGCTGATCATCATTCTGGGAGGCTGCAGGGGTGAAATTGAGAATTTTTTCTTCTCCTTTCACTGATCTGAGGAGTTTTTCCGCCTCATCCCTAGTCATTTTTCCCTGCAACCTTCTTTCACTGTCCTGGCGAGAATCCATTTTCTGCTGTTGTGCCGTGTGATTTTCCCCGGCCTCTTCCTCCTCTTTCACCTGTTCATTGCCATTGTTGGCTTGAGGTTGCTTGCTGTGGTCAGTAGTGGTTGAATTCTCTTGGCCTTTCTGCTCAGGTTCCGGAGGTTGAGAGGCTTGCTGAGATTTCTGCCCGGATTTATTTTCCTTCTCTGGCTGGCCCTGTTCGCTGTTTGAGCCGTCGCGAGGATTCTCTCCATTTTTTTTCTGGTTCTGCTGTTTTTCTTCCTGCTGTTGTTTTTTCAGATCAGCAAGTTTTTTGGCTACCAGATCATGATTGAAGCGGGCATTGGCATCATTGGGTTGCAGTCTGAGGGCAGCGCTATAGGCATCCAGAGCGTTCTGCCATTCTTCAATAGTTCGCTGCCTGTTCACCTCTTTTGATTCTGCTCCTTTTTTGTAGTGGGCATTTGCCTTGTTATAATAGGCGCGCGCCTGTATTTCCAGATCATCGGTTTGCAATGCCTTGTTCAACGAATCTATAGCTTCGTCGAACAGATTGTTCTTGTAGACTGCCGAACCGTAATTGTAATTAAGGCGAGGGTCATTTGGCTTCTTTTCCAATAACTTTCGGTACAAATCGGCGGCTTCAAGATACTCACCCCGGGCAAACGATTCCTCAGCCTGGCTGGCGAAGGTCGACTTTTGGGCTATGGTGCTGAGAAGTAGAAATGCCAGCAATGGAAGAACGACAGGACGGGTTTTCTTGAATCTTTGCCTCAAATTGCTGAAAAAAGGCCACAGCCGCTTGTTCCTCTGCTTCCGTTCGGTGATGAGAAAATCGATGGAAAGCAGTAGGATAGCCAAAGAAAGTGGCCAGGAGTACCGTTCTATCGGCACCTTTTGACGTCGTTCGCCGAGCTCATTCTTCTCAATCAGGGTGAGTTTTTGCCGGTAGACGGATTCCAGTCCCTGGCCTTTGTCACCTAGGGGAACGGATAGTCCGCCGGATACTTTCGCGATCTCTTCCAGGGTTTTTTCATCCAGTCGCGAGGTAACGAATTTTCCGGCAGGGTCTTTGAGGTAGCTGCCATCGCCTGCAGGGATAAGTTCACCTTCACGGGTCCCCACCGCTACCGTATGGATGATCATGCCTTTGGCAGCTGCTTCCCGCGCCGCCAGCAGGGCGTCTCCCTGCAGATTTTCCCCGTCTGTCAGGAGGATTAGAATCTTGTGATTACCGGAAGTGGTCAGGATTTGTTCGGCCTCGGCGATGACGACAGCGAGGTTCGTTCCAGGCCGGGGAATAATGTCGGTGTCAATGGCCGAGAGTGTCTGTTCGAAAGCTGCATAGTCGAGGGTCAGAGGGCAGGAGAGGAAGGTTGAGCCGGCAAACGGCAGGAGCCCCACCCGATCACCGTTGAGCTGGTTGACAAAGTCCAGAATGGCGAAACGGGCCCGCTCCAGGCGGTTGGGCTTGATATCCTCGGCCAGCATGCTTTTCGAGGTATCCAGCGCAAAGAGAATGTCGATTCCCCGGTGTTTCACCTCTATCCAGCTGGAACCATACTGCGGTCTGGCGAGAGCAATGAAACAGAAAAGTATCGAGAGAACCACCAGGAAATATTTTGCCCGCCGTCTGGGCATTGAGATATTCCTGGTGAGTTGAGGAAGCAGGTGCGGAGCAGCGAAGGCCCTGAGGGCTGTCTGTCTCCGTCGCTCACCAACCTTCTTGAGCAGGAGCAGGCCGATACAGAGGAGTATGCCGATGAGTATCCAGATTGGCTGAGCAAAGTTCATAGTATTTAACGAGTCATTTTCAAGGCAGTCGTCGGCGCGAGGCAGCTAATTCCGCTAGGGTGAAAAGCAGGCCCAGGAGTATGCAGTAGCTGAAGAGTTCACGACGGTTCTCAAATTGTTTCAGAATATGAGTTGTCGTCTCCATCTCGTTGATCATTTTGTAGATTTTTTCCAGTGAGCTTGTGTCGGTCGCACGGAAATACTGGCCTCCCGTCATTTCAGCCATTTTTGTCAGGGTTTTTTCATCGATATCGACCTTGGCCTGGATAAGTCTGCGTCTGCCAAAAGCATCCCGGACGGGAACGGGCGCCTCTCCCTTGGTGCCCGCTCCGATGGTGTAGATCTTGATTCCCAGTGTCTCGGCGGCCTCTGCCGCGATAAGGGGAGGGATTGTGCCGGCATTGTTGATTCCGTCGGTGAGCAGGATGATGATACGGGATTTTGCCTCCTGTTCGCGCAGGCGGCTGGTGCTGCTTCCTATGGCCGAGCCGATTGCCGTTCCATCTTCAACCATGCCGATTTTCAGGGCATCGAGCCTTTTGCGCAACCAGTCGTGATCAAGGGTCAGCGGACTTACGAGATAAGGGCGGCCGCCGAAAGCCAGCAGGCCAATTCTGTCATTCGGACGTTCGTCGATAAATCGGCTGACGACTGATTTGACAACTTCGAGGCGGTTCGCCGGCTGACCCTGCAGGCTGAAATCCATTGCCTCCATGGACCCAGAGACATCGACGGCCAGGATAATGTCGATACCGCTTGCCTGCACTTCTGTCGTCGTGTTGCCGAGCTGCGGTCTTGCCAGGGCAAGAATGAGCAGAGCGAGCGTGGCTGAACGAAGGAGCCCATGCATTGTCCCCCAATTGATCCATCGACCGTCTGCCAATGAGGCCAGATTCGATGTCTGCGAAAAAAGCAGGGCCGGGACAGATCCTGGCCTGCCATGGAGCCAGAGGAACAGGGGGAGCAGGAGCAGTAGCCAGAGATAATCAGGTTGTAAAAACCGCATTACCGTTCACCGGAAGTTTTCTGTTGCTCATCAGTCTTTTCAATAAAGATCCTGATTGCTTGGGCAACATGTACCATTTCTTGATGCATCGGTCGGCGACCGGAAAATTTTGCCATATCACAGATCTCGAGACAGTTCTTCAATTCGGACGAAAAGGACTGAAGCGGGTTGATCTCAGTCGAGACCCTGTTCTGAACTGTCTGGATGAATTCACAGCTTGTTTTTCTGGTGCAGGGAATGGAAAATCGACTTTCGATGTACCGGCGCAGGATGTCTGAAACCCTTTCCATATAGAAGAAGGCCTGCTCCGACGTCATGAATGCACGGGTGAGATCCAACTCGGCAATGGCCTTCTGGGCAGCCGAAACCCTGGTTGCCGGCGCAGATCTGCGGTGTTTCCAGAAAATATAGAGAAAGCCCAGAAGAACCAGCAGAAGGACCGCTGCTACTAATAAAAGGAGTGTTCGAACGGGATATTCAGGGATTGGCAGAGGCCCATGTATGTCGCGGATGTCTTCGACAATATTCTGTAAATTCAGAGATTCCAAGTCTTGTTCAGACGCTGGAGCGGCTTGCGAGATTTGACTCTGCTGTGCGTTGATGGCATTGACCCAGTGAGGCAGACATGTCTGGGCGAGGATCAGCAAAAGGGAAAAAATAATTCTCATCTGCTTCTCCTGTGCTTGCGTGTTCCAAAAAAATCAAGTAGGGCCGGAAGATAGGCATGGTTGGTGGAGAGTTCGAGAAGATCTACCCCGGAGCCACGGATCATCTGGAAAAGAACTGATTTTCTTGTCTTCGCAAGATCGGCAAATTTCAGCCGGACCCGATTGTCGGAGGTATTCAATTCGATCTGTTGGCCGTTTTCACTATCCTCAAGGCGTATCCAGCCGATATCGGGCAATTCCATCTCATGCGGATCTGAAACATGTACGGCAACCAGGTCGTGCCGCCTGTTGCTGATTTTCAGTTTGGGCTGAAGCTGCTCGAGGGATTCCTGAAAAATGCCGGGCAGACAGAAGTCGGAGATGAGGAAGGCGACGCAGCGGCGTTTTTTTATTCTGTTCAGAAAATCAAGAGGGATGCAGATGTCGGTTCCCACACCCTGAGCCTTGAAGAAGAGAATCTCACGGATAACCCGGAGGATATGACTGCGACCTTTCTTGGCGGGGACATACAGTTCGACATGGTCGCTGAACAGGATAAGGCCGACCTTGTCATTGTTGCGTACGGCCGAAAAGGCAAGCAGCGAACCAAGTTCTGCCATCAGCTCTCTTTTTGATCCGTCTCCCGAGCCAAAGTCTCCGGAACTGCTGATATCAATAAGCAGCATGATCGTCAGTTCCCGTTCTTCCGTAAACTTCTTGATGTGCAGTTCACCTGTCCGGGCAGTGACATTCCAGTCGATCGATCGGATGTCGTCACCCGGCACATACGCCCGCACCTCCTCAAAGTTCATGCCGCTGCCTTTGAAGACGGAATGGTAGTTGCCCACCAGACTGTCGTTGACCAACCGGTGTGTGCGAACCTCGACTTGGCGGACCTTTTTCAGGATGTCCTTGGTGATCTGCTCTTCAATCATGTTTCATCGCGTGCTCCGGCAGGAGGTGGGTTGCTGCTGAGCTGTTTTTCAGGGTACAGGGACGGTATCAAGTATTTTCCGGATGATATCTTCGCTGCTTACCCCCTCGGCTTCAGCTTCGTAACTCACCCGCAGTCTATGGCGCATGACATCAAGTGCCGCAGATTTGACATCGTCAGGGGTGACATAGCCTCGCCCGGCCAGATAGGCGAGACAACGGGAGACGACCTTGAGGTTTATGGTTGCCCGGGGGGAGGCCCCGGTCTCGATATAGTCCTGCACGTCTAGTCCGAAACTCCGGGGATCTCGGGTGGCGCAGACCAGCGCCACGATATAATCCTTAATCCTGCCGTCCATATAGATCTGGTGCATGGCTTCCCGTGAGCGCAGGATATCCGCTGCTGTGGCCACTGATTCGATAAGCGGCGTTGCATCGGTATGATCAATTGCTTCAAGCATCTTCCGCTCGTCGGCCATGCTGGGATAACCGACAATTACCTTGAGCATGAATCGGTCAATCTGGGCCTCGGGCAGAGGATAGGTCCCTTCCTGTTCGAGCGGATTCTGGGTTGCCAGGACCAGGAAAAGATCTGGCAGGGGATAGGCTTTATCGCCGAGTGTTACCTGGCGCTCCTGCATTGCCTCCAATAAAGCCGACTGGACTTTTGCTGGCGCCCTGTTGATTTCGTCGGCAAGGATAAGCGATGAGAAGATCGGTCCTTGTTTCACCTCGAAAATCGTCAGTTGGGGATTATAGATCTCGGTGCCGATGATATCGGCTGGCAGCATGTCGGGCGTGAACTGGATGCGCCGGAAATCAGTCTTCACCGCTCGGGCGAGGGTCTTCACCGCGAGGGTCTTGGCAAGCCCTGGAAGGCCTTCAAGGAGAATATGCCCCCCCGTCAGCAGACCTACCAGGAGTCTCTCCACCAGGTGATCCTGGCCGATGATTGCCTTGGCCATCTCCCGACGAAGGTCGGCAAGCCATGAAGAACTGCGGAGCACCTCTTCCGTTATTGCCTGAATCGCCTGATAGGCGGAATCCTCCTTTCTTCCTGGGTTCGGGGACGAGAACGCATTCAAGAGGGGGGAGGGTGGTTGTGATATATCAAACATGGATACCTCGCAGAAGTGGGCGATAAGTGTTCAATGCCTGGCCGTCTGTTGGGATTACAGGCCAGTTGGTCGTTATAAAGCGCTAAGAGCAATATAATCAGAGAAAATTACCAAAGCCTTGCGTGAACATTACAATCCCGTAATGTTCACGCAAGGTTTTGGTAAGCAAGAAGTTGTGTTCTTTGGGCAGGTTGATGAGGGACGTCTCTGAAGAAACGGTATAGGCACCAGCCCCGATCCAGTAAGTTGTTCCCAGAATTAGAGTGGCATAGCCGATCCAGACAGTGTCTCCCTTTCCCGGTTTTGGCCAGAGATACTCAAGAAATCCGCCGCCCTTTTTTGCCTATAATTATACTCATTCCTTCTGAGACCAATTTGCAACAGATGTCTTCGAGCTGCCTGAGTGGATTTTTATGTTATTCATTCATGCACACAGGCAGGGTGTCTTGCATCGGAAACAGAAAATATGGTAGTACGGGTGACGAGGCGAGATCCTTCGGGAGATCAGAATAGGCCATGATACAACGAGAGATATTGACGGAGAGGGACTATGCCGGATACAGGAATTGCACGGATTCTCATAACAGAAGATGAGATCAAGACGACCGTGGGAAGATTAGGTGCCGAAATAACGGCATGTTATAAAGGAATGACGGAAGAACTGGTGGTGATCGGGCTGCTTCGTGGTTCATTCGTCTTTATGGCCGATCTGATCCGTCAGATCAAGCTTCCCCTTATCGTCGACTTCATGGCGGTCTCAACCTATGGTGACGGCACAGTGAGCAGCGGCGATGTCAAGGTCGCCATGGATCTCGACCAGTCGATTGAGGGCCGTGATATCCTGCTGGTCGAGGACATTGTCGATACGGGCAACACCTTCAGCAAGATCATTCGGATGATGAATAACCGCAATCCTCGATCCGTACGAGTGTGCACCTTTCTCGATAAACCGTCGCGCAGAACTGCCCATGTAGACATCGATTTTTGTGGAATCACCATTCCCAATGAGTTCGTCTGCGGCTACGGCCTCGATTATGCCCAGCGCTACAGGAATCTCCCCTATGTCGGCGTCCTGCAGCTTAAATAAGCCAGGCGGGCGACCTGCAGGTAAAACTGCACCTATTTGAAGAAAGAGGTCAGGAACAGGCTCAGCCAGGGGATATAGGTGATAACCAGCAGAGTCAGCAGGAGCAGGCCGATAAAAGGTAGGGTGGCCCGATACAACTCGATCACCGGACGATCGAAACGGTATGATGCCATAAAGAGATTGAGGCCGACAGGCGGGGTGCAGTAGCCGATCTGCAGATTTGTCAGGAAAATGATCCCGAGGTGAACGGGGTCGACACCGTATCCGATAGCAATGGGCAGGATGAGCGGCACTACGAGAATCAGGGCGGAGAAGATATCCAACATGGTGCCGACGATGAGCAGGAAGATATTGAGGAGCAGCAGGAAGGTGTACTTGCTGCTGATGTATTCCCGGATGAAGATAAAAAGCTTTGTCGGCACCTCCTGATCGATGAGAAAATTGGTTGAAGCCATTGATGCGGCCAGGATAATAAGGATGCCGCCAAAGAGCATCATGGATTTACTCATGATGCCGGGTAGTTTTGCCAGAGGGATCTCTCTGTAGATACCGACCTCAACGATCAGCACATAGAGCGCCGTTATCGCGGCAGCCTCTCCCGCTACGAAAAAACCGCCGTAAATCCCGCCAAGAATGATGCCCGGCAAAGGCAGTTCCCAGGCAGTCTGTCGCAGTACAGACCATCGCTCCTTGGCCGAGTACCGTTTCTTCCTACCGGAGATGACAGGGCTTTTCCTGACGGCATACACCATAAGGACGAACAGCATCAGCAAGCCGGGCAGTATTCCGGCGAGGAAAAGCTGATCGATCCGTGATTCCGAGATGACTCCGTAGAGGATCAGCGGCAGACTTGGTGGAAACAGCAGGCCGAGACTGCCTGAGGACGTGACAAGACCCAGGGAGAAGCGTTCCTGGTATCCTTCCTGCAGGAGAGCGGGGACAAGCAGGCCCCCGAGGGCAAAGATAGTCACCCCGGAGGCGCCGGTGAAGGCGGTGAAGATCGCGCAGACAGCGAGAGAAACCATCGCCAGGCCACCAGGCAGCCAACCGAGAAAGACCCTGGAAAGGAGGAGAATCCGTTCAGGGGCCTTGCTCTCCGAGAGCAGGGTGCCGGCAAAAATAAAGAGCGGCAGTGAGACCAGCATGGGGGTGTCCGCCAGCCGGGACATCTCGATTATCACTACCGAGAGATCAATGTCGACCGCCGAAAAGGACAACAGAGCCAGGGCTGAAATGACGATAAAGATCGGTGTCCCCAACAGAGCCATGAAAAATGTAAGGATTTTCAGGGCGGTCACGATTTTTCTCCGAAATGTTGCTGCCAGAGTTTGGCGACACACCGACAGACTGCCAGATAATAGCGAAGGGCGATTATCACAAAAGTCAGTGGAAAGATCAGGTTCCAGACCCAGGAAGACAGGCCTAGCAGGCCGGGACTGCCGTAGTTGATTTCGCTCTGTAAAAAGAGAGAGGCTGCATAGAGAAGAGCGGTGGCTGTCAGGGCGGAGAAGAGATGAGTCAGGAGAAGGACCACGTGCTGATATTTCTTGGGAATCAGATAGTTGATGACATCAAGGGCAATGTGCTTTCCCCGGGCAGTGGCCATTGCCGCCCCTAGAAGACCACTCCAGAGAACCATCTGCTGGATGAGGGGATCGGCCCAGAGGAATCCTCCAGAAAAAAAGCTGCGAAGCATGATCTGCAGGCAGGATAAAAGGATCATGGCCAGGAGCAGCAGGCTCAGACTGGTTTCTTCAATCCTGGAAAGGAGGCTGGCAGAGGTGTTTTCTTTATCGTGGGCTGCCGTTTCACTCATTGAGGGGCATCTTCGGGGTGGGTCTTTTGGTATTCTTTCAGGAGGCTGGTGGCTGCATCATAGATCTCTTGCGAAAATGAGGTTCCGGTCATCTGTTGGGCCGTCTGCTCTCTGTAAATTTGCAACTGGCGGATAGTTTCTCTCGGCGAGTGAGAGAACTGCACTCCCTGTTTTTCGAGGATTCCCTTGGACTCGGAGTTGCTGGTCCTCGTCTTTTCAAGGAGGACCGGAAAATATTTGTCGGCTGATTCCTGAATGGCAACGGCATATTCCTTTGGCAGTTTTTTCATGGCCTTGCCGTCGAGGAGAAAGGCACCGTAGGCGTATCCGAAAGGGGTATCATTGATATAGCGGGCTTTGGTAAACCACTGGAGGACAATCGAACCGTAGAGTGAGTTGAACACCGTATTGACAAGACCGGTCTGCAGCGATGAAAGCACATCTGGAATCGAGAGCTGCACCGGATTGACACCAACGGTTTTCATAAACGAGGCGGACACAGGATCGCCGGCAGGGGTCCAGCAGGTTGTGGCCCTCAAATCCTCAATGGTACTGATCGGCATGGTTGACATGGTGTAGATAAAACCGACCTCGGTCATGGCGATGAGTTCAAGTCCCTGCTTCGTAAAGCGTTGTCGGAAAAGAGGCAGAAGCCCTTTGGCCACCGTATCAACCTCGTTGTAGGAATTAAAGAAAAAGGGAAGGGCCATAACCCGGAAATCAGGGACAATCTGAGAGATGCCGGTCATGGTGAAACCGCCGCCGTGCAGTTGACCAACCCGCATTTTACGGTACATGGCCTGATCATCACCCATTATGCCGCCGGCATATATCCGAAACCCTACTTCGCCCTTGGTCTTTTCTTCGACTTCTTTGGCAAATTCCTGAAACTGCAGGACCCAGACAGATCCTTCCGGGGCAAGACTGCCAATTTTAAAGAGGTATTTGGCTTTGGCCTCGGCTGTCTGGCAGGTGAGCAAAAGTGCCAGTAAGAGTGATGCACAACAAGATACTAGAAAATTCATTCGGTCTCCGGCAGAGGGATTTATTGTCCGCTGTTTATATAAAGCATAAAATACTGAATTTATTCCGCAAAATAATCTTCTTCAAGGAGGCGAGCCGCTTTTCTCTGGGCAATCGCATTGCTCAGAGCAGATTCCGGTGCTGATTGTAGAGGAAAATCGACGACTTCTTTCAGGAGTCGATCATGCAACTGCTTGTCCAGGGTGAGTCTGGCATAAGTTTCGGCATAGGTTGCCTGGATGAGGAGGAAACTGCTGTTGGAGATGGTAAGTGCCCGTTCGAAATGCTGCCGGCTACCCTCCAGATTTCCGCCGATCATCGCAGGTCGGGTAGCCAGAAGACCCCCAAAGAAGAGGTGAAGAGCACCATTTTGGAAGGTTTCATCCAAGGCAAGGAGGCGGGTCATAATTTTTTCCACCGCAACCAGATCGGCCATCGCAGCCGGTGCCCCCTGCTGCTGCTGTATCCAGGTGAGCCAGGCGAGAGAACCCCAGAAGAGTGAAGAGACGTCACTTTTTTTGGCGCGGGCCAGTTCACGATCCAGTTCGTCCAGACGGCTAGCACCGGCACTTGGCAGGAGATGATTGATGAGGGTGGTTCCATACAACCTGGCTTTGTCGGCAATAGCCAGGATTCTTCCGGTCGGGGCGCCGCATTCCGTCAATGCGCCGGTATAGGCGGCATACGCCTGGGAACCGATCCGCAGGAGCGCCTTGTCATTCGGGGCTGAGGCGATCATGCTGTCGATCATCAGCAGATAGGCGGGCGCACCTTCACAGACGAGATCCAGATCGGTCTGTTTCTGGAGATTGCCGACTGTTGGTTCGACAAGGGTACTGGTGACAAGCTTTGAACACGAGGTCGTGGCCAGGGACAGGGCGACCATGAAAAGAGCCAGGAGAACGTGGCTGATGTCCTTCGTGAGTGACTGCATTGTGCGTTTCCAGGATTAGCTGAAGTTGGGCGATCGTCGAATTTCTGTCTGGCCTGCCGGAGAAAAGTATAGCTGGCTGGAAGGCAGAGAGAAAGGAGAATGTTTGCATAAAAGAGGATTGGGCAGAATCCGAACATGCCCGCTATCTATCGATTATGGCGACGGTGTTTTACTGGCTGAATTTTCATCTGCTC
Organism: Desulfobulbaceae bacterium; assembly: GCA_020049575.1. GTDB lineage: Bacteria > Desulfobacterota > Desulfobulbia > Desulfobulbales > Desulfocapsaceae > Desulfoprunum. Next base: position 3,286 of record JAIFKM010000037.1, on the reverse strand, counting down.
TCGATACTTGGCCACTGTGCGCCGGGCAATCTGGATATTCTGTTCGGCCAGCATCTCGGAGATGGCGTTATCACTGAGAGGTTTCGATTTGTCCTCCTCCTGAATCATTTTGAGGATGGTGTTCCTGATGGATTCAGATGCCAGGGCTTCACAACCGTCCCTGGGGATGGCCGTGGAGAAAAAGAATTTCAGTTCGTAGATACCTTGCGGGGTATGGGCATATTTATTGGAAGTAACCCGGCTGATGGTCGATTCGTGCATCTCGATGTCTTCCGCCACGTCCCTGAGGATGAGGGGCTTGAGGTGGCCGGGGCCGTACTCAAAAAAGTCATGCTGGAATTTAAGCAGACTTTCCATAACCTTATAGATAGTGCGCTGGCGCTGATGGATTGATTTAATAAACCACTCGGCGTTTTTTAATTTATCGCTGATATATTGCCGTGATTCCTTCTGTAATTCCTTTCCTTCCTTCAGCAGCTCCTGGTAATGGGAGGAGAGTTTCAGTCGGGGCAGATCATCATCGTTCAGCCGGATAATGTATTCGCCATCGATTTTCATGACATAGACATCAGGCACGATGTAGTTGGTCGTCTCCTGGGAAAAAGGCAGGCCTGGATAGGGCGTGAGTTCTGAAGTAATGCAGTCGATGGCCTTGATGATTTCGGATTTTTTACGGCCGGTGGCTTTCATCAGGGCCTTGTAATTGCGGGTTTCAAGCAGAGACAGGTGGTCCCGAATGATCTCGGCGGCGAGCGAATCCTTAAGTCCCAGCCGTTCAAGCTGCAGAAGCAGCGATTCTGTGACGTTTCTCGCCGCAATTCCTGGTGGGTCAAGATCCTGAATGGTTTCGATAATGTATTCGACATCGTCCTGGATGGAATCGGTCTCCGCCATGATTTCCTCGACGGAGACTTCCAGAAAGCCATATCTATTGAGGTTTCCTACAACAAATTGAGCTATGTCCCATTCCTTCGAGTCAAGTTCGGCATGCACCAGCTGCCAGTTCAGATACGCCGAAAGGCCCGGCTTTTCCGAAATGAAATCAAACTGCGAAGGTGCATCTGCGGCTGGGGTTTCATGGGCAAAAGAGAAATTACTGTCAAAATTATTGGCGTAATCCTCCCAATTGATCTCGGTGATATTGTCTGAAATCGAGACCCGTTCCGTATAGTCCTGCTCTCTGTCGGGCTCCAGGCTTTCCACTGTTGATGAAAGCATCTGCGGGTGTTCCGGCAGGTCGGCTATGGTGAGATCTTCCTCCAGGGCCGGGTTTTCCTCCAACTCAGCCTGCAGGGCGTCCGAGAGTTCCAGCCTGTTCAGCTGCAGCAGCCTGATGGCCTGGCGTAACTGGGGCGTCATCACCAGTTTCTGAGCCAGCTTGAGTTGTTGTCTGAGTTCCAGGGCCATGGCAGTCGTTACATGCTGAAGTTTTCGCCGAGGTACATCTTCCGGGCGACTTCGCTTTCAATAATGTCGTCGGCCACTCCGCTGGTGAGGATCTGTCCTGCGTTCATTATATAAGCAAAATCACACACCTGGAGTGTTTCTCTAACGTTATGGTCCGAGATCAGGACGCCCAGTCCTTTGTTCTTGAGATTGTAAATGATTTTCTGCAATTCGATCACGGCCAGTGGATCGATACCGGCAAAGGGTTCGTCCAGGAGGATGAAGCGCGGCCTGGTGGAGAGTGAGCGCATAATCTCTACTCGGCGTCGTTCACCGCCGGAGAGAGCGTAACCTTTGTTGTTGCGGAGATGCTCAATGCCCAGATCTGCCATGAGTTCATCAATGCGATTGGTAATCTCGTTTTTGCTCAAGCCGAGAGGCTCGAGGATGATCCGGACATTTTCTTCGACAGTCAGTTTTTTGAACACCGAAGGTTCCTGGGCAAGATAGGAAATTCCCTTCAGGGCTCTTTTGTGGATCGGCAGGTTGGTGATTGTCTCACCGTCCAGGAGCACATGACCACTGGTAGGCCTGATAAACCCGGCGATTGAATAAAATGAAGTGGTTTTCCCGGCCCCGTTTGGGCCGAGCAGGCCTACCACAACACCGGTATTGACCTGCAGATTTACCCCGTCAACAACAGTGCGGCTGCCGTACTGTTTGACGATGTTTTTGGTTTCTAAGAGAGACATGGGCGGCTATGGGCAGAGGTTGAGGAGGCAGCGGGATGCATTATTTCTGGATGATCGTCATATTGACTCTGCCCGGCTTACTCTCTTTTTTACCTGCATCACCAACAGTTGCTGATGTCCGCTTGCCAACCACTTCCGAGCGCCCCTCGTCGAGATAGTAGATAATTTTTTCGCCGCTCACCATGTTCTGTCCCTGATAGGCCTTGGCGTTGTCTATCAGGATGACCTGCCGTTCCTTGGCAAGATAGATCATCCGGTTGGAAGTTCCAAGCCACTCTTGTTTGGATATTTCAACATTGCCGGTGCAGATCAGTTTTTCAACCTGCTGACTGGTCTTAGTGTCCTTTTTCCCCCCTGCCTTGGCGGCAGGAGTGTAGTAGACCGTCATTTCGTTGGAACGGATGCGCACGTCTTTTTGTTTGGCGTCAACATTGCCCTTAAAAAGAACGGTATTGCTCTTTTCGGTCGATGACATATGATCGGCTTCAACCTGAATGGGGGCCTCTGCCGCGTGGACAGGTGAGTGCATAATACAACAGGTTGCAGCCAGTATACAGAAGAACAGACACAAAGAAGAAAGTGAGCGAATCATGGTAGATCTCCATTGAACATACGACACGGGAGTTTTCCCCCATTGCAAATACCGAGCCCATCCTATCTCATAGCCTTGAAAAAGTAAAGCGATGGTGTGTGAATCCCTGAGAAACAGTACTTTACTTACCAGGCGCCTGTCAGTACAATGTCAGGCGAATTGGGCGGTTGAGTGTATAACGACTGCCAGTTTGCTGATGACACTACAATCATTCTATCAGAAATAGTCGGAGAAAAGATCTTTTCGGGGAAAAAAATGAAAGAAAGCATTGAAAAGGCCAAGGTCCTCATTGAGTCTCTGCCCTATATGCAGAAGTTTCGACACAAGATCGTGGTCATCAAATATGGCGGCCATGCCATGGTCGATGAGCATCTGAAACGGCAGTTTGCCCTGGATGTCATCCTGCTCAAACAGATCGGCATTAACCCGGTCATAGTGCATGGCGGCGGACCGCAGATTAATAGATTCCTCGAACGTCTCGACATCAAACCCAGCTATGTGCAGGGGATGCGAGTAACAGATGGAGAGACGATGGATGTGGTTGAGATGGTTCTGG